>JANQFY010000500.1 GCA_028277585.1 Sedimentisphaerales bacterium | reverse complement strand
GGGGGGGGGATTGGCGCAAAAAGGCGAGAAGGGGCGCGATGCAGCGCTGTGTATGGATGGGGGCGGGGCGTCTCTAGGATCGCCTGCAGCGCGTGCCCGCTACGGTGTTCGGGCCGGATCAGGGCGCTAACACCTCTCAGGTGGAGACAGGATCGTCAGAACGTGACGGGGGAGTGGACAGTGGAGGGATCGCTAATCTACCATGATCAGTGCTTCTGATGCTCCTTGGCCTCTTCCTGCTCAGTCGCTGGTGCTTTGTCCTGCGAGGCGGTTGCGTCCGTGTTGCCGGCGTTGTCGTCCTTCTCACGCTGAATGGCATCGTAGATCTCTCTGCGGTGGACAGGGATCTGCTTCGGGGCGGTAATGCCCAGTCGCACCTTGTCTCCGCGGACATCGACGATAGTGATCTCGACGTCGTCGCCAATCATGATGGATTCATCTCTCTGTCTGCTCAGAACCAACATCGATAACTCCTTTTGACTGCTGGCTTTACAATGTTTCTTACGTAAAGTGGCATTCCTATGTTCGTTTCGTTTGTTCTTTTGGCCGTCGCCCGAAGAAGGCCACACCGAGGCACTTCCTCGCCGACACAGTCCACCGCTCTGGCGGTTGGACATCCTTATGTCGGCCAAACGGGGGGGGTAGACCAGACAAATCCGCGTTTCTTCGGGGATGATCGCCCATTTATGGGGCGTAAATTGTGCAAGGTGTTGATTAGGAAGGAGTTATGGATGTGCTGCTGGCGGGAAAAAAAGAACCCAGAGGTCTGCTATCCCCCGGATTCGTGCTTGCGCCAGTAGTCATACCGGACTGCCAGCCAGTAGCCAGTTACGGCGCCGATGGCTCCGAGGGTGACCAGTTGCAACGGCAGTACAGCGAACGCGACGTGGGGAAACAGTGTGGCCGGTTCGGTCTCGGCGTACTTCTGGATCGTGTCAG
Source organism: Sedimentisphaerales bacterium (assembly GCA_028277585.1). Lineage (GTDB taxonomy): Bacteria > Planctomycetota > Phycisphaerae > Sedimentisphaerales > Anaerobacaceae > Anaerobaca. The sequence continues at coordinate 4,914 of JANQFY010000500.1, read as the reverse complement.
AGCCTCCATAAACGGCTAATGAGAAAGGGATTATGAGAATACTGCCGACAACGGGCCAGATGTAGCTGAGATTGAGGAACTTCTTGATCACGAATCCGGCAGCCGCGAATGCGGCAATGCCTCCGAAGATGATCTGTCCGATGGCCGGCTGCGTGGCGGCCCCGGGTGTGGATGTATCTCGGGTGAAGACGCCGAGCAGGAAATGGGCCAGAACGGTTGTGACCGGCAGGGAGGCGACGGCCAGTAGAGCCGCGTGGGGGCTGAGAAAGCGCTTGATCGAGTCGATTGTCAGGGGGTTGCCGGCCCCGGAGCGTATCCGCTGGGCGATCAGGACGCCTGCGAAGCCGGCAGCGATGATAAGGAGCCAATAGGCCGATTCAAACCGGATCGATTGCAGAATCGCCTCGCGCCCGGCTGGGCTCGTATCGGCCTGAGTCAGCGTCTGCATGGGCCCGGACCGCACAATCCACACCAGCAGGCCGAAAGGAACGCCCAGGATGCCGATCTCCCGGCCGTGGGGCCAAGCGATGAAATGCCCGATAAAACCTGTCCCCAGGGCCAGTGCCAGCAGGACGAGCGTGCCGGAGAAGCCGATTTGGGTCGAACGCACCGGGGCCAGAGGGTCCTCCGGCCCCGCCAAAGGCCAAGCGAGAACGCCGATAACAATGAACCCCAGCGCCGCGACCGCACCGATGCGAAGCTTATTGACCCACGATAATTCCATGCGCAGCATCTCCTTATAGAAGACGCCAAGCTAGCATCTTCTCGGCAGGTCGTCAAGCCCGACGGTGGCGCGATCCGGCCGTGACATAAGGATTGGAGCAGTGCCACTGGCGGGCATCGCAACGGGTGACGCGCCTCCCTTGGCGACGGCTCGGCGGTGCGCCGGAACGCAGTGTCGGTATTTTTTTGTGTTTTTTGCCCCATTTTATTGGCGGTTTCCAGTGACGACTGCTAGCATAACAGGCCTGTTGAAGAAATAGACTCTCTTCCCTCGGGTCTATGCCTTGTACAGAAGTAGAGGGAACGCGCGTGACAGGCTCGGTGGGCCGAAGGAGAAGAGCAAGTGGCTACAGGCACGGTAAAGTGGTTCAACGCGGACAAGGGGTATGGATTCATCACCCCGGATGACGGTGGCGACGATCTGTTCGTCCATCATTCAGAAATCAGAACCGAAGGCTATGCTACCCTGGATGAAGGGCAGAAGGTCGAGTTCACGGTCGGCGAAGGGCGTAAGGGCCCGTGCGCGACCAACGTCATTCCTGGCTAAGTAGTATCATAGCTTGCGAATCAAGAGGCTCCGCCTTCGGGCGGAGCCTTTTTGTTTTTCCCCATATCACGGTATTCTCCGGAGTTCTCTTGGCTGGAGCCCACGCGAACGTGTGGGGACTTCAGACGAATCGGCGCCGCCTCAAGGAAGGCAAAAGGGCAGCGCCTAAGCCTGCCAGCAGGGCGGCTGAGGGGGCTGGGACAGCGGGCAAGGGCGCTTGGTCCTGAGGGCTCAGAGACTTGTTGTAGAAAGTCAGGTCGAGCATTTCTCCGGTATCCAGGCGAAACGAGAGCGTGGAGGTGAGCCAGTCAAACGTATCCGTCGCTGCCGATGTCGTACTCTCGGCCCGAATGCGATAGAGTTGCCAGTCGGGGATCGCCAGTTCACGGATCTCATAATCGCCTGCGGCGAGATTGGCAAAGATCCGGGCGGTTCCGGCACTGAGCGTGAAATCACCCAACTGGGGGCTGACGAACTCAAAGTCGGTGTCGGTGAGGTGGTCCGCTACTTTCCGGACTGTGACCGACGCCGTATCCGTTGGGTCTGCGTGGGCGATCGAGACAGTCCCCATGATCAACAACGCCAACAGAACGTTCTCGTACAGTCTCATCTGATCTCCTCCTCTCAAGTACACGACGTGACGGGCGCATGCCTGCATGGGATCGACGCGTTCCGCTCCTCCTGAAGAACGCTTTCATGATACCATTTCAAGCTCATCGGATCAAGTGAGAAGCGGGTCCGAGGGGCCGATCGCCCGAGTGTCCGGGAGCGGGGGAAGCATTTTCGCCTTTCGCCATGGCCCGCTGACGTTTAGAATCCGCCGCATACTGTCTCGGCCGTAGAGACGGGTGTCGTGAGGATTCTTCGGAGTGCGCAGCGGGAATGTACGCCCTCGGGGTCATTCTGATTTCATTGCTGGTCCTGGTTGGCCTGTTGCGTCTGAAGGTCAAGATCGGCCTGGCGATGGTGGTTACAGCAACTGTGTTGGCGGTCTTCCTAGGCGTCACGCCCGGCGAAATGGCGGGGCGACTGGCGGCCGAGTGGGAAGACGCCGTGCTGACCCGAACGACCCCATACCTGTTTGTTTCCCTGACGGCGCTGCTCTTGCTCGTCAACGTCATGGGCGAGGCGATGAGTCAGATTGGGCTCTCGGCCCGTTTGGTCCCGGCGATGCAGGGGTTGTTTCGCAGTCGCCGCGTGGCCCTGGCGGCGATCCCGCTGTTGATGGGAATGCTCCCCACGCCCGGCGGGATCATGCTCTCGGCGCCGATGGTCCGGGAGGCGGGCGACAAGATAGGGGTCAGTCGCAGTCGCACCGCGGCGATCAACTTCCTGTTTCGGCATCAGTGGGAACCGGTCTGGCCTCTCTTTCCCGCGGTGCCATTCATTCAGAGCATCCTGGGCATATCGGCGCTGCGTCTCGTGAGTCATCACCTCGCGTTGAGCGTCGCCGGAGTGATCGGTGGCGTTGTGTTCCTGCTGCTGGCCGGGATACCCCCGCGTCGGCAAGAACACATGGAAGCCCGCGCCGGACTCGGTTCACACGCGATGGATTTTGTGCACGTGTTCTGGCCCATCGCTCTGACGGCGCTGCTGTACATTGGGCTGAACGTCCCGCCTGCAATTGGGATCTTTCTGGCTATCGTTGGGCTGCTGTTGCTCCACCGCGTCGAGTGGCGGAGATGGCCCGGCATTTTCAAGGCGGCCAAGGAGCCGGACATGGTCCTGCTGCTCTTCGGCGCTCTCTGGTTCAAACTGAACCTCGAAGCGGGGGGAGCGGTTGGCAGCGTGGTCAACTTCTTCGAGGTGATCCACATGCCGCCCATGCTGGTCGTATTCCTCCTGCCCATGCTGGTCGCGGCGAGCACGGGCGTAACGATGGGATCGGTGGCAATCACCTACCCGTTTCTTCTGCCCTATGTGGGCCATGGCGCCGGGGCGGACATGGGGACCGAAACACTGGCCTTCGCGGGTCTGGTGGTCGGACTGACGATAAGCCCCATTCACCTGTGCCTGGCCCTTTCGGCCAGCTACTTCGAGGCGCCGCTGACGCGCATCATCCTCAAGGTCCTGCCGGCGGCGCTGTGCATCGCGGCCGCCGGGTTTGCGATGGCGCTGCTGACTCGCTGAGACGGGGGCGGTCAGCGAATCTTGATCGATCCCACGTTGGTGTGCAGGGTGATCCTGCCCTCGGCGGCACCGAGTGTGGCTTGAATCGACTTCTTGATCGGCCCGGTGACAGTCAAGGGGCGGTCCGTGTCGATCGAGCCGACATTCACCTTTGCGGACAGGTTCGCGGAAATCTCCTTCGGCCCTGCGAAATCGACACTGCCGACGTTGGTGGAGAGTTTGGCCTGTACCGTGGACGCCGCCTCTGAGGCGTAGACCGCCTTGATGTCTCCCACGTTGGTGTGTAGGTCAGTCGCTTCGCGGAGGCCCGTGCACCGGATCGATCCGACATCCGTCTTGGCGGTGACGTCTTTGGTGAATCCCGAGATGCGAATGTCCCCTACGTTGGTCGTGCATCGCAGCGTCAGGTCCGGCGGGGCGGTAATGGTCAGGTCGGTGCTGAGTTGATTGCGTCCGAAGCGAGGGGGCTTGGGCGCCTCGATTGTGAGTGTTGAGCCGGATTGGCTGGTGACAATCTCCACCTCCTCGAGCCATGCCTCGGCCTCTTCGTCGGTTTTGGACCGGACGGTGATATCAGCGGCGATGGTGATCTCGCTGACATCGCCGCTTTCGAGGCGAATGGTCCCGACCTCCGTTCTGACGGCCAGTGTAGTCACGTCGGCCGTTGGTGCGGTCAGCGTCTCGCTGCGTTTGGCCTTGGCTTTCAGATTGTTGCCAATATTGACACAGCAGCCGAGAAACAACGTTGTCAGTAAGAGCGATACGGCCAAGCCGATCCGTTTGCCTGCGTTCTGTCCCATGTGTGAGTCTCCTTTCGTTACAGTTCAGCCTCCCAGTCGTCGAACGCCCCTGATTATTGCGGGGAATCCTGAGTTTTCAAGCGTCGATGAATTATTTTGACCGTCCCGACGCTTTCGAGTATGTTCTGGGGCCGTTGTCGGGGGGCCGTACGAGAGTGTCAACCAACGAAGAATTGGAGGTCTGAATGCCGGATTTGATTCTGAACGCCGACTACAAGCCGATTCTTGATCTGCGCCAGACCGAGCGGGCGATCAAGTTTGTAAAGGACTTCTTCCAGGACCATCTGGCCGAAGCGCTGAATCTGCAGCGTGTCTCGGCGCCGTTGTTCCTGCGGAAGGGCTCAGGCGTCAACGACGACCTGAACGGCGTCGAGGCCAAGGCGACCTTCAAGATCAAAGACGACGGCTACAGCGAGGCCGAGTGCCTCTTCTCGCTGGCCAAGTGGAAACGTATGGTCCTGGCCGACTACGGATTCGGAGCCGGCGAAGGGCTCTACACGGATATGAACGCCATTCGCCCCGATGAGGAGTGCCTGGACAACCTGCATTCGATTTACGTCGATCAGTGGGACTGGGAACGCGTCATCACCGCGAGCGATCGCAATCTGGATTTCCTCAAGGAGATCGTGCGAAATATCTACGACGTGCTGCGGCGAACCGAATCGGTCGTGTGCGCCGAGTATCTGCATATCGAGCCGATGTTGCCCAAAGAGA
>JANQFY010000481.1 GCA_028277585.1 Sedimentisphaerales bacterium | reverse complement strand
AGCGGCGCGCAAACTGGTCGAACTCTACCTGGGAAGCCCGGGCGAGGCCGAATTGAAGGCCCGCCGTTTCCTCGACGTGGCCGACGATCCAAAGGTCCGTCGACTGTTGGGCATTGCGCTCATTCGGCAACGCAAGTTCCAGGAGGCGGAACAATCGGTCGTCGAGCTTGTCCGGGACCATCCCGATGAGATCAGCGCTTATGAACTCATGGGAGAGATGGCGCTCACGAGGCCGGAAGATACGAACGAGCCGGCGGCGCATTGGTTCGACGAGGCGGTGAGCCGGAACCCTGAATCGGCGCTGGCCTATGCCGTGCGCAGCGGTTTTCGCAGGAAGACCGGTGACCGCGCCGGCGCCCTTGAGGATATCAACCAGGCGGCCGACCTGGATCTGTCGGATACCGACGTGCACCTGCGCGTCATTGGAGAACTCATCAATCTTCAGGAGATAGACAGAGCACGCTCACACCTGGAGACGCTGCGCTCCAGCGCGCCGAGCGAGCAGGGCCTTTGGCTGGGCTGGGCGGCGGTGGCGGTACGATCCGAGTCGTCCGAGGAAATGCAAATGGTGGCCCAGGAAGGCCTCAAAGCCCTGGCGACCCAGCCGTGGGATTTCATGCTGGTCGCGGCCGAGCTCTTCATTCGGGCGGATTGTCTCGAGCAGGCCAAGGACAACATTGTCCAGATGAAGGAGCGGAACATACAACCGCCCCGGGTTACTTTCCTCGAGGGACTTCTCGCTGAGAAGCAGGGGAACGTTCGTGAGGCGATTGAGTTTTGGGAGAGGGCCATCGGGTTGGGCTACCAGGGGCCGCAAGATGAACGGTGGGGACGGAGGCTGCCGCTTGTGCGTATGGCGCTTGCTTCGGCGTTTGTGAAACTGGGCGATCCGCAGTCGGCGCTCGGGCACGCGCGGACGCTGGTTTCTCAGATGCCACAGGAACCGCTCGGCCATCTCCTGTTGGCACGTCTTGAGTCGCGTATGGGGAATTGGGCGGCCGTGCTTGAGCATGCGGGTCAGGTGCAGCGACTTGCCCCGGAGAACGACGAGGTGGCCTTGCTCGAACTGCAGGCCCGCGTCCGCCAGATGGCCGGTACAGACGCACAAGCTGCGCGGCAGTCGATCGATGCCAGATTGGCCGAGTTGACAGGCAATGCGGATACGACGATAGCGCTCCAGGCCCAGCTTCTTCAAGCGGAGAACGCTGTTCTCCAGGGGCGTCATGAGCAGGCGCTGACGGTGCTTGACGCGATCGATCGGGACTATCCGGCCGATCCACGCACCGTCCTGCTCCGGACCCGGGCCTACGTCGGCATGGGCCAAGAGTCAGAGGCTGTCGCGGCGCTTCAGAAGGCGATCAAGCAATTTCCGCAGAACGTTGACGTGGTGACTCAGCTTGCCCTGGTGTTCAACGGGCAGGAGAAGCACTCGGAGTGTGAGACGGTTCTCAAAGATGCGATCAACCGAATCGAATTGGAACGGTCGCGTCGGGATCTGGGACTGCTCCTGGCCCAACTGTACGGCGCCTGGGGTCGGGAAGGCGAACTCTTTGAGTGGCTTACCGAGATGGACGAACTGTGCCCCGACGACATCCAGGTGAAACGACGTCTGCTGGCCCAACCACGGGTGGTCGGAGACGCTGAGCGGGCCCAGAAAATCGTCGAACAGATCAAGTCCCTGGAGGGGGACAAAGGCTGGCAATGGCGTCTCGAACAGGCGCGACTCTGGATTCGTTTGGACAACTTCGAAGCAAACTACGCGGAAGCCGTACGCCTTCTGCAAGACAATCTTCTGGCCAATCCTGACGATCAAACAAGTCGTGTTCTGCTAGGCGCCGCCTACGAGAAGGCCGGTGAGAAACAGTTGGCGGCCACGACCTACAAGGAAGCGCTGGATCGCGCGCGGACTCCGGACGACCGTCGCATCAGACTCATCCTGGCCGGCGCCTATGAGAAGGCCGGCAACCAGAGACTGGCTCTGGATACGTACCGGGTAGCACTGGAAGAGGAGCCGGACAATATGTTCGTCGTCAGCCGGACCGTGCAGGCGCTGTATCGGGCTGGCGAGTTCGAGGAGGCACGCCGGATTCTCGACGAGGCCGGGGCGCGCAACCTGAATTCCGACGATCTGCAGAAGTTGCGATTGGAGGGCAATCTCCAACAGGGACAACTCGGTTCAGCTTCGGATATTCTGCAGGATATGCTGAATCAGGATCCGAACGACCTGTCCTCGCAATTCACATTGGCGCTGGTCCGAGTTCAGCAGGAGAGATTCGATGAGGCCCATGACATTCTGACGGCGCTGCGCAGCAGTCAGCCGGACTCGATTCTTGTTACACAAGCCCAGGCTCGTCTGTATATCACACAGGGCCAGAATGACAAGGCGCTTCAGCTCTGCGACGATCTGGTCAATCTCGTGCCGGAGAATGTACCGGCTCATACGCTGCGGGCCACGATCCGGGCGGATCTGGGATTGCCCGAGCTGGCGCTGGCTGACCTCGACGCGATCGTGAAGCTGGCCCCGAAACTGCCCGGCGTTTGGCTGACGCGCGCGAATTATTATCGTGATCTGGGCCGCGCTGAGGAAGAAATGGCCGATGTCAGACAGGCGCTTCGCTTGGCGCCGGAGGATCGGGACGTTCAAGTGCGGGCCCTGACGTTGGCATTGGCGGCTGATGATCGCGCCTTGTTCCAGGAGGCGGAAGCCTCACTGGAGAAGGCGGTGGTGGAGCATCCCAAGGATTTCGAACTGAAGCTCTTGATGGCGGAGGTGCTCCTGCGAAAAGGGACCGGCCCGGCGGCCAAACGCGGCCGCGATCTCCTCAATGAGGTGACCCGTCTCGAACCGGCTCGCACATACGCCTGGGAGTTGCTCGGACGGTTCGAACTGCGCGAGTCTCGACCGAGTGACGCGATGGATGTGGCGCTGCGAGGCTTGACCTACAATCCCGACGACCGGCGCTTGCTTCTGCTCAAAGCCGATGCCGAAGCCCGGCGCTCGCCGATGCTGGCCGTTCCGACGCTGAAGGAGTTGCTTCGCCAGGACCCCAATGACATGGCGGCCATGTCGCGTCTCTCTGATGCGATGGTCAACTCGAAGATGCCCGAAAAGGTCGAGGAGCAGGTGGCGCTGCTTCGTGGGCGCCTGGATGTTCTGGAGGGATCTCCGCGTCGGCGCTGTAGGACGATTCTGGCTGCCACGTTAGGTCGCACCGGCCGGACTGGTGAAGCCCTGACCCATTTCGTGGAGCTCATGAAGACGGATCCTAATGATTCGGCCGTGATCACGACTCTGGCGCGTGTGCCAGGGATGCTCAGTGCCGGTGCGGAATTTCGCACGCACGTCACCGATTGGGTGGCGCGACATCCAGGCGATGCCTTAACGCCGGTGGTCATAGCGAGCGCTCTTTTCTCAAGCGGTGGCCAGGCGGAGAAGCAGTTCGGTGAGGAACTCCTGAGGTCTACTCTGGACAGGCACCCCGATTTCGTCGGGGCGCTCCATGTCTTGGCCGACCTGGCGTACAATGAGGGGCGAAGCGAGGAGTTTGGTGCTCTGAATCGCAGGATCGTGGAAGTCGATCCGAAGGATCTGATCGCCTTGAACAACCTGGCCTGGTTCCTGTGCGAGGATAAGGGCCAGCATACCGAGGCGCTTGCCTTGGCGAACCGAGGTCTGCAGGTCGAGCCGGAGTATCTGGACCTGATTGATACGCGGGGGGTCATCTACTATCGAATGGGACGCTTTGAAGAGGCCATTCAGGACTTCCGGAAGTTTGTCTCTCTTTGCCCTCCCGCCCGAGCGACGCTATTCACGACGCGTTTCCACCTGGCCAGGGCGTACGCCGAGATGGGGCGCAAGGCCGAAGCGGTCCAGCAACTGGAGCTGACGCTCAAGGGGACTCAGGCGGCTCAGGTGCTGTCGGCGAACGATCTGACCGAGGCGAAGCTCCTTTTCGAGCAGTTGACGAAAGGCAGTTGACGATGTTGCGACCATCCAGAGGCACGGAGAATCCCTTCAGAGAAGCGCGACCGGCGGGGCCGGACACGGCTCTGACGCTTCTTGATGCGAAACAGTGGTCCTATCTGAAGAAGCGGTACGATCTGACGCCGCGAGAACTCGAGATAGCTGACCTGGTCTGTCGCGGTCTTGAGAATGATCTGATTGCCAAGCATCTCGATATTCGGCCGGGCACCGTCAAAGCGCATGTCAGGAACATCTATCGAAAAGTGAAGGTCAGCAGCAAGATCAGGATGCTCTTGCAGTTCGTTTTCGAGACCAGCGAGCGCGCCGCCCCGCCGAGGAGAGGGCCTCTTCAGTCTGTGGACTAGGCTGGATTCGGGGTGCGGCTGTTGTTGCGGATCAGCCCGGCCGGCAGTGTACCGGGTGGGGAGTTCTTGCCGGTGGGAGGGGCTGAATGCGCAATGTCCCCATGGTTTCCACGGTTTTTTGTCACCTATTGAGCAGACGCCGGGTTTTTTTGCGCCGGGGATACCACTTAGGGGGTAGGCCATAAAGGGTATATCTTACTTAAAAACCTAGTATAACTTGGTATTAAGATGAGTAAAAGCGGGCTTTAGGGGGTTTGCGTTGTATTGCACGAAAGTTAAACTGCAATGTACAGCACGGAAAGGTAAATAATATTCCAGGAAATAAGTTGACTAGAGAGGCTTTTGGTCATACAATAACACAAGCTATTTGCCTCATTGGAGGAGGCGTACTACCGCGACCCAAGGGTTGCCCCAGGATGGGGTCTGTTGCGCTGGTCTTGTACGAGCGTGCCCTGGCTGTCGCCGTGAATTCGGCCTGCATGTGTGGTTGCAAGTGGGAAGAGTGACAGCACCAACCGCATGCAGAGACCTGGTTAGTGGTGCCCCATGAGCACGAAGGAGTTGGCATGGTTCTGCAGATCACAGATCTGTCTGAGCGTCGAATGGAAGGAGGTGGGGTGTTAAGGAGGCAGGTGTAGAGGTTAAGTGCAGTCAGTGGTGTCCCATCGGCTGGGTGATGATCTGACCGGGGTGGGAGAAGCCAGAAAATGTGTTCGTTCCGCGCGGGGATGGACAGGAAAAACGGGAGAGTTTGGAGGAGACAGGATGATGAAGAAGGTAGGAGTAGTATTGTGTGTTTTGTTGATGGCCGGAGCGGCCCACGCCGCCCATTCGAAAGTGGACGTCACGGGTACGCTTTCGTGGAGTGGTCGCGCCCCTGTGTTTGTCGACAGTTCCGCCGGCAGCACTGTAGCGGCCAGCATTGACGTGGTAGATAGCACGCCCGGTACGGACCCCCTGACCGAAGGTGAGTCGGGCTCGGCTTCGGACTCGACGAGTTGGAATGTCGGCTGGACACCGGTGAGCGGCTATGCTACGACGTACACAGCTACGTTTGCGATCACTGAGGATCTCTTCACGGAGAATCCTGGCGACATCGCAACGTCGGATATCGAGCTGAAGCTTGAGATCAAGTCCGGCAGCACGGTGTTGGGTTCGGCTACGAGCGACGGTTCGGTGACGGTTCTGTCGGTTGATACGCCGACGAGTGGCTCCATTCAGGGCGGGACTGTTGTCATGAGCGCCGTCGTCAATGGCGAGGCCTTCATGATGGAGCAGGTCATCATTCCGCCGGATCCGCCCACCGATCCGCCTTCAGCCATTCCGGCGCCGGGTGCGGTTCTGCTGGGTAGCCTCGGAGCGGGTCTGGTTGGCTGGTTCCGTCGGCGTCGCTCGCTGTAAGGAGCAGGTGCTGGCAAACGTGTCTTGGTCGCCCGTGACGCGTCCTAAGGCATGAGCATGAGAGTGTCATAGCGTTACCGTAGCTAGCATGTCCCCGGACGGAACCGAGGTTCCGTCCGGGGTTTTCTTTTCGGGCAGGCAGTCGCTCGCGACGGCTTTCGTGTGACGCGAGTGGATGTGGGGTGCAATCGTTAGGGGGATTGGGGGCATGAGGCACCTGGTTTGGTTTGGCGACGTCGGCGCCCAATCGAACGGCGCCAGATCCAGGGGGGACGCTTAAGGTGGCCTTAATGACTGCGGCAAGGGTCCGCGTCGCGGCGCATGGAAGCGGGGGCGGTTGATGTGGCTCTGAGACCGAGAGGTCGCATCATAAGCGGGGGGCGAGTAAGGCTTGTGGTCGATATCAGGTAGATATGACGGCGTGGCAGAGGAAGAAGAGCAGGCAGGATTTGGAGGCAGGAGAATGGGTGGAACGAAGATATCAGCGGTCATCGCTTGTGTTCTGTTGCTGGGGTGCGTGGCGCATGCAGAAACCGAACTCGTTCAGCAGACGCTCGACCATACCTACAGCGAACGGTTCTATGTGCCGGGAGAGATTCTCGATCATCAACCTCACTATCGCGGCATGTGGGAAGACTGGGGTTGGACACACGACATGAGCGGCAGTGTCCCGGCGAATGCGACCGGCATCGAGTGGGCGACTTTGTGGATCGATGCTTGGGATGTGGATGCCACGGAGGGTGAGATTGACGCCATCTACATCAACGACGTATACATGGGGACACTCTGGGACACCAGTGGGCGCAACTGGGTAACCACGCGTTTCACGTTGCCGCCGAGCCTTCTGGACGATCTGTGGCAGGACGGGGAACTCTATGTCTACATGGACATTGACACTGGCAGTGGCGGCCATCGTGTTGCCCTGGACAACTCCGTTCTTACCGTGAGTTACTTCGTCAATGCCATCCCGGAACCAGCCACCCTAGGGTTGCTCGGTCTCGGTGGTCTTGCGGTACTCAAGAGGCGTCGTCGGCGCGCGTGACACATCCGAAGTGCCTGGCGAGTTGTGTAGATAGTGGGCACACACTCGAAACCAGGCATGGGGCAAGGGCCCTGGAGGCCAAGACGGAAAGCGTTCGCTCGCTTCCTCATGGGCCGATAAGTCGAACCGCAACCGCTTGGCTGAGTCGGAGTTCGCTCGGATCCAGAGCAGCAGTTCAGGCATACGGAGCAACCCTTCTGGTGACGCCCGAAAAGAAGTGGAACGGCACGCTTGAAATCGTGTGTTTTTCGGCCTTTTTGCTTGACGCTCTCGAGGGCTGAGGCTATACCTTGATTGTAGTTGGCATGTTGTCGTGACGGTGATGCAGACGGTGACATGCCGTGCAAGTCTGGCGAGGATTGCCGGAGGGGGACCGTAAGGAGACGGGGAGATGCATCAGAGCAAGGATAAGCGAAGAGCATCAAGCGACTGGAGAACGCTTGGCTACTTGGCCCGTCGCGCTGACAGGGCTACGGAGGCCTGCGGAACTCGTGTTCGCTCGTGCTCGGAGCGTTTTCTACTCTGGTGCCGCCATTCCTTGCGTTCTCATCTGCTCGGCGTTTCGATCTGGCGGTTTGTCTTGCGCCGATCGGGATCGCGGGCCACTTCGTTGTATCCTCCTAGGGACGGTGTTATCCAAGCCTCTCTTTCGCGTCTGCGCTGTTCGTTTGGTCGTCGTAGAGAGGGAGGGGGCTTGGAGTGGGTCGGGGGATTAACCGATCGATTCACGGTGTTGCGGTATGCTTGTCTCGGTTGGGCAACTGCAGGAGGGGATTCGTGACGGTCCTGGGCACGATGGTTGGGCTGGAGGTCCAACATTGTGATAGGTAGCCGGCGAAGAGCCGGTGAAGACAAGAGGGTGTTGAGGAGAGACGGTTTCCAAAGAGCGGTAGCGGTACTTACAAGGACGTAAGGAGAAGAAGATGAAACGGTTTCTGGGGGCGGTTGGGGTCTGCCTAGTCTTGGCAGCCTCATCCGCTGGAAGTCCGACGGTTACCGTCGGAAGGGCTGTTGGTACGTTCCCTGAGCCCGGCTGGGGAGGTGAGTTTCGGCTCGCGCCCAACGCGGAGCTTGGGGCGAGCCTGTTATCGAATGGTTCGTTTCAGTCGTTCTGCGTGCAGCTCAACGCTCACGTGGATGCTGATGAGAAGTTGCCGGTTTCGCAGAGGACCTATTTGGTGGGTGTCAGTGGTACGGTGATGGACGATGGTGTCGCGCTGACACCGGAAGTGGCCTATCTGTATACGGAGTTTCGCTCTGGAACATTGACAGGATATGATTTCGCTCCCGGGGAAGGGCGCGAGAGTTCCGCGCGATCGCTCCAGGCGGCGATTTGGCATCTGCAGACGGGCAGTTCCGCGCTGGATGTTGATCTGGCGCTGCTCAACGCCAATCCGGACTGGGCTGTAGTGGACTCGAGTTCGAGTGAGGCTCTGTTAGCCGGTCAATTCGTCGGGGCGGCGCTGAATTCGGGCTGGACGTCGATTGGGCAGGTGCGCGTTCTGAACCTCAGTTCAGTCGATTCCGGCCTGGCAAGTGACAACCAGGACATGCTCGGACTGATTGTGCCGGCGCCGGGGGCGATTGTCCTGGGAGCGCTGGGGCTTGGGCTGCTTGGCTCCCTGCGCGGTCGATCTGCGATTTAGGGAATTGAAATCAGGGAGACGGAAAGGAAGTTGCGTCAACGATTGATTGCCTGTTCTCGGTCGTAAGGAAGGGGTCTCGCACGGAGGTGAACTCCTTCCTACGTCCGTTTGAGTCCGGATGCCGGGGGCACTTGCCCCGGTGGGACGGCCGTGGAGTTACATAGCGGCCGAGAGCTTCGAACGCCTGTTCGCGGATGCAAGAAAGGGGTCTCGCACGGAGGTGAACTCCTTCCTGCGTCCGTTGATACGGCGTGGCGGATGCAGGAGGGGGTCAGCTAAACGCAGGCCGGCGCCAGTCTCCGATTCCATCCCACCAATAGGAGATGTAGTCGACGACTTCTCGCTCACCCTGCTTCTCGTTGCTCAGGTCGAGCGCCATATCTCGAAGCTGCCGCATGCACGTCAGCCCCCCCAGTCGCCAGGCGGCCGCTCCGATATCAAGGGCTTCCTTTTCGGCATGCTGAAGATCGGGCAGGTCGGTCACCAAGAGTGTGGCGAGATGCTCGGCATGTGGTTTGAGACGCTCCTCCCAACGTTGCCGCTCCTGTGCTTCTCGCGCAAAGGCTTCCGTGAGCAACTGCTCGCGGCGTTCGTGTCGCGCGCGTCGTTCTGCTTCGGCTCGAGCCAGGCGTTCGGCGCGGTGTTTGCGACTCGTCGGGAGGAACATTTCGATGAAGCCGGCGAGCGGATCAATGATGACCCAGACGAGAAACGTGGTTCCGAGTGTCCCCAGAGCAATGCCGAGTAGATACCTGGTCAGATCTGGCGTCCCCAGCATACCGACGACGCCGGCCAATCCGCCGAGCAGTGGGGCGGCGACGTAAAGGCCCATGTAGTGGTGCGTACTCGTGAAGGGGTGCTCAATAGCAATGTGCTGGCCTCCCCTAACGCCGCGGAACAGCGCGAACAGGTAGAGGCTGATCAGCAGAAACGCCATCAGCGCTGAGTGCCCCGAGAGGGAGAAGATGAGCCACCATTGAAATCCGGCCTGATGCAGGGCGGTCACGACCATGCTTCCGACGCACACCATGAACCAGATCGTGCTGGCCAGATGTATCAGTTTCAGCGCGCGACGTGCGGTCATGTCCCTGTTCCCGTGACGGTGGAGCCCATCAACTTCGAATCGTGATCAATAACGACCGCTGCTTGTCGTATTGTAGCCTTGATCTGTGGTCGGCGGATTGCTCACGAGGTAGTAGCCGTAGAAGGCGCGGGCGATTGGCGTAATGAACTCCTCGATCGTCATGGCAACCGAGGCGAGGATGGTCGGTGGAACGTAGACAACGTCGCCCTCTTCGAGCAGGACATCCATGGTCGTATTGCCTTCGGCAATCATCTTGGCGTAGTTGACCTCGAAGATCATCGGCCGTTCACCTTCCGTGGCAGACGGACGAATCACCTGAACCCGCTGTTCCCAGGCCAGTTGATTCGGGTGCGCGATCGTCAGAGCGGTGAGCAGGCTGTCTCGTCCGGTGTAGTCTCTCGGCCCGGGGCGCATGACCTGTCCAAGGACATAGTAGACTTTGCTGGCGTAAGCGGCGATTCGGACATCCACGATGTGGTCCTCGTTGTTGTTGCCGGGAAGGATGTAAGTGGCGCCGATTTTCTCGCGTATGATGGTGGCCACTTCGGCCGGGGCTTTCCCCGCGACCTCGATCTCTCCGAGTTTCTCAAAGCTGACCTTGCCGTCCGGGCGGATGCGCTGACGCTGAAGATGGACTTCGGCGATCTCTTCGCAGTGAATCTCGATCTCGTCCGGGGGCTGAAGGACGTAGTTCTCCGCCGTGACGTCAACCTCAAACGGCTTAACGAAGGCGCGGATATCCTCGGGGTTCGAGGAGAAGCAGCCCGCCATGAGGCTGATCGCGAGCAGAACAGCGATGAAAGCTGTGGTTTTCGACCGGTTCACTGTGATTCTCCTTCAGTTCAGGATTATCAGACCACGCAGCCAAGTCTACAATGCGGCCAGTGCCATGCAGAATCTCTGCGCAAAAGCATATAGTATACATCGTACGATGCGACGAAATTCTTAACAGAAATCCCTTGTATTGGGGGGCGGTCGGCAGAAAGTGAGCGGCGGGATGAGCCTCCGTTTCGGCCTTGCAGACAGGTTATCGGGCGACAGGCAGTCCACGGCAGTGATCGGCGACGCGGTTCAACCTATGTACGGTCTCCGGCACGCGCGCGTCCGGGCGGGCGAGCGATGCGTTTCAAGTCTTGGTCGAAGGTCTCCATCAGCCTGCTCAGTTGTTGCACAATGTCGGGGTGTGCCTCGGCCAGATTTCGTTTCTCGCCAATGTCGGCCGAGAGATTGTACAGTTCTGTCTGCTTGGCTTTCCTCAGTTTCCATGGGCCCTTCCGGATGGCCTGGAGCTTGGTTCCCCGGTAGTAGTAGAAGGCTTCGTGAGGTGACCGGGCGTCGGATTGACCCGCCATGAGGGGCCAAATGTCTTTGCCGTCAATGACTCGGTCCTGCGGAGCGGACCCGCCGGCCAGGGTGGCGATGGTGGGTAGAAGGTCGATTGTGCCGCACACTTCGTTGCAGACAGCGCCGGCCGGGATGCGTTTGGGCCAACGCATGATGCAGGGTTCGCGCATGCCGCCTTCATAGGTCGAGAACTTACCGTCTCGCAGGGGCAGAGCGGACCCGCCGTGATGCTTCATTGACAGCCAGGGGCCGTTGTCACTGGTGAAGACCACCAGTGTGTTTTCATCAACGTCCGTATCCTTGAGTGCCTTGAGCACGCGGCCGACCGACCAGTCGATTTGCTCTATGGTGACCCTGTAGGCCTGCTTGGGGTCCTCGGTGTAGAACTCGTCCGAGACGAAGAGCGGGATGTGCGGCATGGTGTGCGGCAGATAGAGGAAGAAGGGCCGGTCTTGGTGCTTCTCGATGAAACGAACCGCTTCGTTCGTATAACGTTCTACCAGAGTCGTTTGTTTCGCGGGGCGTTCGACAACTCTCTCGTCACGCATCAACGGGACATTCCAAAGTGAAAAGTCCTTCTCCTTCCAGGATTGATCGAGACCCTTTTTCTTGCCCTTGACTCGATCCATATCATTTGAGTAGGGCACGCCGAAATAGGAATCGAACCCATTGCTGGTAGGCAGGAATTCGGGGAGATGGCCGAGATGCCACTTGCCGATGCAGGTCGTTGCATAGCCCTGAGTTTTCAGGATGTCGGCTATGGTGATCTCTTCGGGATTGAGACCGATGGTGTCTCGAGGGAAGAGCACTTTCGTGATGCCAACGCGGGGCGGATAGCATCCCGTCAGGAGTGCGGCTCGTGATGGGGAGCAGACGGAAGCGGCTGCGTAGAAGTCTGTGAACTTCATGCCTTCGGCCGCCATGCGATCCAGATTGGGGGTCTTGATATTCGGCGAACCGAAACAGCCCAGGTCCTGATATCCCTGATCGTCCATGAAGATGATCACGACGTTAGGTTTGCTCCGCGTTCTCTCTTGGCCGGAGGCCTGTCGCTCAGCGAGCAAGCCAGGCTTTGCCCGAGCGGGAGGCCTCCGGCCAAGAGAGAACGCGGGGCAAACCTAACGTCGTGATCATCTTCATGG
>JANQFY010000403.1 GCA_028277585.1 Sedimentisphaerales bacterium | reverse complement strand
GCGCTGTGCATCCTGAGCATCGTTCTGAGCGTGACGGCGGTTCCGTCCCACGCGCAGCAGGCCAGCGAGTTGAAACCCCTGAATCGCTTTCCGCGCATGGTGCAGGAGTTCTTCGTCGATCAGGTGCGTCAGGTCGAGGCGCAGGCCGATCGCCGGCGGGCCGCCTTGCAGACGCGGGCGGACGCCGAGGCGTATGTCCGGTCCGTGCGGGCGAAGATTCAGCAGTCCTTCGGCGAATGGCCCGAGAAGACGCCCCTGAAGCCGCGCATCACCGGCATCGTCGATCGCGATCAGTATCGCATCGAGAACGTGATCTTCGAGAGCCGCCCCAATTTCCTCGTAACGGCGAACCTCTACATTCCCAAGGGGCGTGACTTCCCCTTGCCCGGTGTGGTCGGGACGTGCGGGCACTCGTCCAACGGCAAGGCGTATGAAGCGTACCAGGCGTTCGCCCAGGGGCTTGCTCGCCAGGGGTATGTCGTATTGATCTACGATCCGATCAGTCAGGGCGAGCGGCTGCAGTATCCCAACGCGGAACTCAAGTCCGAGATCGGCGTGGGGGTCGGCGAGCATCTCTATGCGGGCAATCAGCAGTTCCTGGTGGGCGAGTTCCTCGGCTCCTGGCGGGCCTGGGATGGGATTCGCGCTCTGGACTACCTGCAGACGCGCGAGGAAGTCGATCCCGAGCTGATCGGTGTCACGGGCAATTCGGGCGGCGGCACGATGACGACCTGGCTCTGCGGCGTCGAGTCACGCTGGGCTATGGGGGCGCCGAGCTGTTTCGTTACCACGTTTCGACGGAACTGCGAAAATGAACTGCCGGCCGACACCGAGCAGTGCCCACCGCGGGCACTGGCGCTGGGGCTGGACCATTCCGACTGGCTGGCCGCGATGGCGCCCAAGCCCGTCATCATCCTGGCCAAGGAGAAGGACTACTTCGACGTACGCGGCTCCGAAGAGGCGCACCGGCGTATGCAGGATCTGTACCGCTTGTTCGGCGCCGAGCAGAACGCCGGGCTCTTCGTTGGTCCCACGGGGCACGGGTACTCCCAGGAGAACCGGGAGGCGATGTACCGCTGGTTCAACGCGGTGACGAAGATCTCCGACGCGCAGAGCGAGCCGAACCTGACCATCGAGAAGGACGAGACGCTCTGGTGCGCACCCAATGGGCAGGTGTGCGAACTCGATTCTCGACCCATCTACGAGTTCACGGCCGCGAGAGCTAAGGTTCTTGCGAACGAACGACCCGCCAAATTGAGCCGACGACAGTTGAAGACGCGGCTGAGAAAGGCATTGCGCGTGCCCCGAGTCCAGGATGTCTCGAGTCCCTACTATCGCGTCCTGCGCAACTGGCGCTCGCGGGGCTATCCCTTGCCCCGCTGGACAACGTATGTCGTCGAGACCGAGCCCGGGATCAACGCGATCGTGTATCGGCTGGGCAAAGAGCAGATGGCATCGCGTCCCCACGCTGAGACGAAACGCGCTTTGCTCTATGTGGCGCATCTTTCGAGCGATATGGAGTTGCGTGAAGAACCTCTGATCCGGGAGTTGATCGAGGCCGAGCCCGACGCGACGCTCTATACCGTCGATGTCCGGGGAATCGGCGAGTCACGACCCAACACGTGCAACGAGAATTCGTTCTTCAGTTCGTATGGCAGCGACTATTTCTATGCCATCCATTCGATCATGCTGGACCGTCCCTATGTGGGCCAGAAAACGTACGACGTCCTGCGCGTTCTGGATTGGTTGGCGAGCATTGGCTACGAGGAGGCTCATCTGGTGGGGAAGGGATGGGGGGCGCTGCCCGCAACGTTCGCGGCCGTGTTGTCGCCCAAGGTCAAGCAAGTGACGCTCAAGAATGCGCTGACCTCATACGCCGAGATCGCCCAGTCGAAGAACTACGGCTGGCCCCTGGCGACGCTGGTCCCGGATATCCTGACCTCGTTCGATCTGCCCGATTGTTATCGTGTGCTCAAGAGCAAAGACCTGCGTCGGATCGAGCCCTGGGGCTCAGACGCGAAACCGGCGCCCTGAGTGAACGCATGCGTCATGGCGGCCGAGGATTTCGCGTCGATGGGCCGGAGTCTTACTCTGGCACGGCGGGCGCCGGTGGGGCGTTGGCATCCGTCTCGGGCGGCGCCGGGCGTCGATGTGGCGACTTCAGTTTCTCAGGCTCTCTGAGAAGACGCTCAATGGCGTCCCGCGTGGGCGTCTCGGATTCTCCGAGGCCGACGATCGAGTGGATCCGATCACAGCACCAGGCGATGCCCGCCGTAGCCGAGCCCTGTGCATCCGGAGTCAGGCCTACGCTCTTGAGCCACCGGTGCCTGGGAAGCGGCGCCGTAGCGATGATGATGGAAGCGAAGCTGAAGACGAGGAAGCCAGCCAGGAAGCCCGTCGCGCCGGCCAGGAGAATGTCGATCACCTCCGGGAACGAGACGCGAAATTGTCCGATCAGGAATACGTACGACAGCCCATAGAGAACAGCGAAGCAGCCACCGGCCAGAACGAGCATGCTCAAGGCCATGGCGTACGGCGACGCCGTCCCGGTGGTCGACGCGTACAGGGCGACGTCCGGCGCCAGGAAGATGGCGACGTAAATGGAGATGATGCAGTTGAACGTAAGCCCCCAGATTTCAAAGAAACCTCGTTGAACGGCCAACCATGTGAACAGGGCGCCGCCCAGAATGGCAAACCAGAATACCATAGTCGTTATCCTATTACTCGCTTGAGTTCTTCCAGGCTTGTGATACCGGCCACGACCTTCTTCATGGCTTGTTTGCGAAGGTTGGCGTGGCTCTTCTTCGCGCCCTCGGCTTTCAGGTAGGCCAGGAACGTGCGATCCTCGACAAGCTGCGTCTTCATCCGGCTGTCAATGGGCAGGAGGTCGCAAACGACCGTCCGCTCGAAATAGCCGGTTTGATCGCAATATTTGCACTGGCCGGGCTCCTGGATACCTGCAAACTCGATTCGCTTTCGCCGGAGCTGCGCGATTTGGCTCTCGCTCAGTTCCGCCGGCATCTTGCACCGGGGACACAGGCGCCGTAACAGTCTCTGCGAGATCACCAGATTCAGTCCTGTCGAAAGGAGCAGCGGGGAGACGCCCAGGTCAAGCAGGCGAATGATGGCGCTGGCACTGTTGTCACAATGCAGCGTGCTCATGACGAGATGGCCCGTCTGAGCGGCGCGCAGCGCCGTCTCGGCGGTTTCCTCATCGCGGATTTCCCCAACGCAGATCACGTCCGGATCCTGTCGCACGACGCTCCGCAGTGTCTTGGCGAAGGTGATGTCGGCCCTCGGGTTGACCTCGATCTGGCTCGTCTCCGGCAACACGGCCTCGACCGGGTCCTCGACGGTGACGGTATTCCGCTCGAATCGATCGATGGCGTTGAGCATCGCGTACATGGTGGTGGTTTTGCCGCTCCCGGTCGGCCCGCAGATCAAAATCATACCCGAGGGTTTCTGTACAACCTTATTGATGACGCCCACTTCCTTGGGGGTCATGCCCAGGTCGCTCAACGTCGACGCACTGGCATTCTTATTCAAGATGCGGATGGAGAGCTTCTCCCCGTTGAGGGCGCCGGCGCTGGCCACGCGGAACGAGTACACAGCATCTCCCTGGCGGGCCAGAAAGGCGCCGTCTTGGGGCCGTCGCCGTTCGGCAATATCCATTCCCGAGACCACCTTGACGCTGTTGATCACCGCGCGGCAGGGGTCGACCTGTAGTTCCTTGACTGTTCTGACAAGGCCATCGACGCGCAAACGGATCGTGTAGCTGGATTCATCGCGGGGATCGATTAGGATGTCACTGGCGCGCTGCTGGATGGCGTCGGCCACGATGGTCTCGGTTAGATCGAGGATCTTGGCGTTCTCGCGTTTGGCTTCACCGTGCCCGTAGATCTCATCCAAGGTCTGCCCGGAGGGACCGACCAATTGCAGCGCCGCTCCCTCCTCCTGGTAGGCTGTCTGGCTCGCGTGCACATCCACAAACGCACCGCGCAGTTGCTCTACTAGGGATTCCAGGAGGCCTCGCTGGCTCTGACGACTGCGCTGCACGGCGGCGATAATGATCAAGACGAGCGGCAGCATCGGTCCGGTTACGAGGGTCAGCAAACCAGCAGGCGCTTTGTAGAAGTCGGGAATCGCCTCATTCGCTTGGATCCAGAGCACGCAATACATGCAGAGATAGAACCATCCGATGAGCAGAACCAGTCGCGTGGGGTGGACAGCAAGTGCGAGCCACTCGAAACTGGCAGCAGACATGTCTTGGGTGACTTGGGTGCAAAACGGCATGACCGCCAGACAACAATTCAACATCTAATCAGAACCTCCGCTCTTGGTTCGCAGCCAAAAAACTGCAATGAGTCTACAGGGGATTGCGCGCGTCCACAAGATCTGCTGCGCTCGGTTTCCGGGGCATCTCGTCGGCTGACACCGCCACGGGCTTTGCGCAGCCCGCGCCGCGTCATACATCCTTGAGGTCGTCCAGGTCGGAATCGGACTCGTCGATCGCGATGACGCTGTCGGACGCGTCCAGATCGGCGAAGCTGTCCTCCAGATCGGCGGCCAAGTCGTCCGGCACCGCCTGTGGCGCGGCTTTCTTTGGTTTGGCTGGTGCTTCCGGCTCCTCGGGCGGCAGGATCCTCTCCGGCTTGCCCTCGATCTGGAAGACGAACGTCAACTGCCCGATCCGGATGTAGTCGCCCGCCTTGACCGCGGTGTCGCCGTTGACACGCTGTCCGTTGAGGAACGTGCCCCAGGCCGAGTCGAGATCGCGAACCTTCAGGGACGCGCCGTTCTGGCTGATCTGGCAGTGCCGGCGGGAGATCGTCGGCAGACCGATACGCAGATCGCAATCGTGACGCCGCCCGATGACGGTGACGCTGCTCGGGAGGGGGACCGCCTTCTGTGACCCGTCCTTTTTCAGAAGCACCAGATTCGCTTCCATCTGGATAGCCTCCACGCCTAGTTAACCGGACACTCCAACAAGGCCATTATACCACCTGGCCCGTTCCATAACAATGACTAATTCGGCCGAGCCATTTTCGGGTTGAGCGGGGCGATTGCGGGGCGCGGTAAGCGCATGTTCCTATTGGGCTTATGAGTAGTCTGGCCGGATGGGAGTCGGTGCTGCGGCCTGGAGGCTGTCGGGTAAGACTCTACTGATCGCCGGCGAGGGCGCAGGTTGCTGGAATAAAGGGGCCTGTGTCTCTGGAGTGAAACACAGGCCCCTTTGGATAGCTGATTCGTGCGAGGTTCAGGAAGAAGCTCGCGTTTTTGCCGCTACTGACCGATCAGTTCGATCTCCGCGATCTGCATGAGCGTTTCGCTCTCGCCGCGGAGGGTCGGGAACACGATCTGATAGTGAGTGTAGGCCGCGTCGTTGTCGAAGACGATCACGGTGTCGTTCTTCGTGAAGCGCGGCCAGTCGGCTTCGCCGGCGAAGTCGACGACGTCACCCGCTGCGATCAATGTGTACGGCCCATCGATCCCCGCGTTCGAGCCGGACAGTTCGAACGTGATCGGGTCGCGGGTCGGGGCGTCGTTGGCCGTGGTGAGTGTCAAACCGGTGACGACGGTGGAGCCGGCCGCCGGCGTGATCTGGATACCGGTCGCCACGGTGCCGCCCTTGCGGTGCAGGTACTTGGTGTTGACGTCGTCATCGACCGCCAGGGCCGGTGTCTCGGCGTCGGGCCAGTCGCCGTCATTCGGGACGCCCTGGACCGTGTCGTCGGCGCTGGTGATGTCGGCGAGCCGGTGGTAGGGGAGCACCTCAGGGTACAACCGGACGTCGTCGATGTAGACAACGCCGCTGGCCCCGGCGCCCTCGATGCCGATGATCAGGGACGGGACATTGCCCCCGTTGCCCGCCGTCGCCAGGACGATGCTCCAGCGGTTCCAGCCCGCGCTGTTGAGCTTGGAGGCGGCGCCGTCATAGGCAGTCTTCGTGCCGTTGATCTTGACGTACAGTTGGCCGCCCG
>JANQFY010000370.1 GCA_028277585.1 Sedimentisphaerales bacterium | reverse complement strand
GCCAGGGTCTCCGCTTGGCTGTGCCCCGCAGGCAACCGATCGTACGGGACGGACATCGGATTCGCATAGACATCGCCGTGTCTCGGGATGTTCATCCGCCTCAGTAGGACAAGCGTTTGATCGCCAGTGTCCAGCCAAAGGGCTGCGCCGCCGTGACGGAGCCAGATGTCCTGCTCTGAATCATTGCGAACCTCGCAGCGCAGTTCGATGACCTTGCTTGTTATCTTGAGGGCGCCGAGTCTCATCGACACACCGGGAAGCCCGGCAGTTCTCTCGGGCGCGTCCTTGCCTTGCGTTTCACTCCCGGCGATAGTCAAAGACACGGTCAACAGCACAATCAAACGCTTCAAACCATCCATGTTCGCCTCCAGATTCGTGGACCGATCTGCCCCTGTTGGGGACCTCTCCTTGCGTGGGGGAATTGGAGGTGTGCCGTGTCCCTTCCCTCCGCACAGCCTTAGTGCTCAGGCTGGAGACGAGAGAGACTACTCTGGTCTCCAGCCTCTTATGTGCTCCTGTTGTCTCGTCTATGTCGGCTCGCTCTGCTACTTGTTATTGGTTGTCACGCCGGGCCAGTTGTCGGTTCGGAAGGGCGACGCGGGCAGGCCGGCTGCGTTGACGAGGTTGCAAACAGGGTTGTCCGCCCAGGCGTAGCGTACGGCGACGGGCTTGGGGACGTCCGCGCTGCTGACGACGACGGTGTTGCCCTTGATCTTGGCTTTCGCCCAGACAAACTTCTTGTCGGCCCCGGCGATGGCGAAGCCGCGCAGCGGTTTGTCGTCGCGGGTCGTCAGGCCGTTGGCATGATGGAATCGCAGGACGATCTTGTCGTTCTGGATTCTCATCGATTCGTATAGTGGGCCGGAATAGACGATTCTTCTGCCGTGCGTCTTCGCGAGCGCCCAGAGCGCCAGACGCTTGCCCACGTCCTGCTTGTTTCTCGGGTGGATGTCGTCCGCTTCGCCGATGTCGATGATGGTCGCCATGCCGGTATTGGGCAGGCGCAGTGTCATGGATTGAGCTTCGCGCAGCTCGGCCCAGGCGCTGTCGCCCGGTTCGGGGCGGGTTGCCATGAAGTTGGCAA
The DNA here is from genome assembly GCA_028277585.1 of Sedimentisphaerales bacterium. Taxonomy (GTDB): domain Bacteria; phylum Planctomycetota; class Phycisphaerae; order Sedimentisphaerales; family Anaerobacaceae; genus Anaerobaca. The sequence goes on along the minus strand of JANQFY010000370.1, from coordinate 19,302 downwards.
GCTGGACGAAGAGGAACGGGAAGTCGCCCTGTCCCCAGTCCTGACGCCAGTTCGTGATCATCGTTGGGAACAGTTCGCGGTACTGATAGGCGCGCCCCGCGTTGGACTCGCCCTGATACCAGATCGCGCCGCGGATGCCGTACGGCACGAGCGGGGCGATCATGCCGTTGTAGAGTGCGGTGGGAGCATTGGGATTGTTCACCCACATCGGCGGCTTCGGCCGGGGAGGCATTTCGCCCAGGTTGTGCGCCACCTTGTAGCGCCACTTGCCGGCCAGTGAGATTGCCGTGGCGTCGCCCGCGTCGGAGGGTCTGAGCTTCATCTGCTCGGGCTGACCATAGATCCCACCCCCGCCTCCGGTATCGAGCACCTGAACGGTGATGACGTTCTTGCCTGTTCGGGCGAGGTCCGCGGCGATGGTGTACTTACGCATGGCTTGCCATTGGCCCGACTCGTTGTGTGCGCCGACCTTGACGCCGTTGAACCAGGTCGTGTCCATGTCATCGATGGGGCCCAGTTCCAGGGTCAGTTCCTTGTCCTTCCAGGACGCCGGGACGTCGATCGCCTTGCGGAACCAGACGAGTCCATCGAAATTGCCCAGTTTGGTCTGTTCCCAGAGGACCGGCACGTCCATCTGGTCCCAACTCGAATCATCGAAGTCCGGCTCGATGCAGCCCTTGCCCTGAGCGCCGGCCTCTTCGATTTTCTTCTGCCACTGGGCCAGTTCTTCGCGGTACTTCTTCATCGACGAGTCGGGATCGGCTTTTGCCAGTGCGATCTTCTCCAGCAGGGTCTTGAACTCGGGCATCTTCTTCAGTGCGCCGCCGCGCGTCCAGGCCTCGGCGACCGTGCCGCCCCAACTGGAGTTGATCAGTCCGACCGGGACATCGAGTTCCTTGTGCAGGTGTCGACCGAAGAAGTAGCCAACCGCCGAGAAGCCCGGGATCGTCTGGGGCGTGCACTCGCTCCACAGTCCGGTGCAGTCGGCCTGCGGCGTGTCCGCGATCTTGTGCTGCACGGTGAAGAGCCGGATGTTGGGGTACTTCGCCGCGGCGATCTCCTGCTCGGCGTCGTTGCTGGCGTGCAAGGGCCATTCCATGTTGGACTGCCCCGAGCAGATCCAGACCTCACCGACCATGATGTTCTCCAGCGCGATTGTGTTCTTGCCCTTGAGTGTGATCGTGTAAGGACCGCCGGCCGGCGGGGTCCTGAGATCGATTGCCCACTTGCCGTCCTTGTCGGCGGTGACGCGCCGCTCCATGCGGTGCCAACTGACGCTCAGGCGAATCTCTTCCCCAGGATCGGCCCAGCCCCAGACGGGGACGTCCATGCCGCGCTGCAGGACCATATTGTCGCCAATGACGGCCGGTAGCCGGATATCGGCGTGGCTGGCCTGGACGATTGCCAACATCAGAAAGGCGACAAGAACCAGGGAAGTGTTTGATCTGGAAGAGATTCTCGAGCGATTCATCCTTTACTCCTCGGTCCGGCCGGGGTCACCCCGGCCGGAAAATCAAAGTGCAAGACGCAAAGTGCAGAATTGAGGTAGTCATCGCCGCTGTGCGGCGATTCCGCCATTTTGATATTTCCTTTTCGATTCTTGAATTCTGCGTCTACTTCTTGTCGATGGTCACGCCCGGCCACGTGTCGGTCCGGAAGGGCGAGGCGGGCAGGCCCACTTCATTGTAGAAATTGCAGATCGGGTTGTCCGCCCAGGCGTAGCGCACGGCGACGGGCTTGGCGACCTCGTCGCTGCTGACCACGACGGTCTTGCCCTTGATCTCGGCCTTGGCCCAGACGAACTTCTTGTCCGCGCCGGCGATGGCAAAGCCCTTCAGCGGGGCCCCGTCTTTGGCGACGAGTCCCTTGCCGACGTGGTCGAAGGACAGGACAGCCTCGGCGCCCTTGATCTCCATGGACTTGTAGAGGGGCCCCGAATGGACGATGTCCCAACCATAGGTCGTACCCAACGCCCAGAGGGCCAGGCGCTTGCCCACGTCCTGCTTGTTGCGCGGATGAATGTCGTTGGCTTCACCAATATCGATGATGACCGCCATGCCGGTGTTGTCCAGATCCAGGGTCATCGTCTGGGCTTCACGCAGTTCGGCCCAGTCGCTCTCGACGGGTTCCTCCTTGACCTCTCGCCAATTGGCCAGTTGCACGAACAGGAAGGGGAAGCAGTTCTGCTTCCAACTCTTTCGCCAGCTCTTGATCATGGCCGGGAACAGCTTGCGGTACTGATACGCGCGGGAGGCGTTGGATTCGCCCTGGTACCAGATCGCGCCCTGAATGCCGTACGGAATCAGCGGGGCGATCATCGCATTGTACAGGCCGGAAGGCGAGTGCGGATGGCCCGGCCCGAACGGCGCCCAGGGACGACGCGGGGCCTTCTTGCCCTCAGCCTTGGCCTTGGCGGAGTCCTTCTTCCACTTTTCGACCGCCTCTTTGTACTTGGTCATCGCCTTGGGGTAGTTCGCGACGGCGTCCTTCCAGCGCTTCAGAATCGGTTCGCACTCGGGGATGGTCTTCAGCATGGCCGGGCTGGTCCATGCCTCGGCTGGGGTGCCGCCCCAGGAGGTGTGGATCAGGCCGATTGGCACGTTCAGTCTTTTGTGGAGGTGACGTCCAAAGTAGTAGCCCACCGCCGAGAAGCCCGGGATGGTCTCGGGGCCGCATTCGACCCAACTGCCCTTGCAGTCGGCTTGCGGCGTGTCGGCGACCTTGCGCTCGACGCTGAACAGGCGGATCTTGGGGTACTTCGCCGCGGCGATCTCTTCCTTGGGGTTGTTCGAGTTCTGTACCGACCACTGCATGTTGGATTGGCCCGAGCAGACCCAGACCTCACCGACGAGGATGTTCGTCAAGGTCAGCGTGTTTTTGCCCTTGAGCGTGATCTGGTAGGGCCCGCCCACTGGCGGCGTCTTGACCTCGAACATCCACTTGCCGTCTTTGTCGGCGGTGGTCCGTCGTTCCATGCGGTGCCAGTTGACGCTTAGCCGTACCTCTTCGCCCGGATCGGCCCAGCCCCAGATCGGCGCCTTCATGCCGCTCTGCAAGACCATGTTGTCGCCCACGACGGCGGGCAAGCGGATATCCGCCCAGGCGGACGCCGAGACCAGCAGGCTCGTGACAATGGTTACGAGTAGGAGGACCATTATGTTGCGGGGTGTGCGCTTACCGTACATTTCTTGACTCCTTAAATCAGATGATTACCTCCGCGGCGCCAGAACGCCGCGAAATCCCATGATGCTTGTTTCTTTCAAAGGCAATTGGGTCGCGCCGGTCACGGCGTCGCAGGCGACGGGAACCGCCATCCACGAGCCGCCCCGCGCGACGCGAAAGCCGTCCAGCCCCACGTGGAACGAGGTGGAGTACCAGTCCAGCGTCCATTCGGCGACGTTGCCCGCCAGGTCGCAGATGCCGTAGGGACTGGCGAACTCCGCAAACTGACCAACCGGCGCGGTGCGGGCGAAGCCGTCGTCCTCGCCATCGAAATTGCATCGAAGAACGCCGTCGGCGTCGGGGGCTTCCTCGCCCCACGGGAACGGTCGTTCGGGCAGGGGATTGGGCTGCTTCTTCGTCCGGTCCCCGTCGAGGTAGTACCCGCCGCGCAGGGCCTTCTCCCATTCGGCTTCGGTGGGCAGACGCAGGCCGCACCAGTTCAGGAAGTTCATCGCGTCGTACCATGAGACGTAGGTGACCGGGTGGTTCTCCCGCCCCGGCGCAATGGTGTAGGTGTGATCGCTCTGTTGGGTGATCCCGCACCGGTTGGCCCTGCTCATCCGCCGGTTCCAGCCGGCGCCCTCGCCGCCGACCTCGTTCAGGTAGTCGGCGTACATGGCGACCGTCGTTTCAAAGCGGGCCATGTAGTAGAGGGGGAGGTTCGACCTGGGCTTGCTGGTCTTCGCTTCGTCTCGTCCGGCGCCGGGCAAACCCTTGAGGGCGAAACTCCCGGCCGGAATGCGCGCCATCGCGACGGCGCGCACGCGGATCTCCACCTGCCCCAGATCGGCGATCCCCGCCTGTTCGGCGCCCCAGAGGATGAGTTCCTTGTGTCCCGGTTCTTCCACGATCCCGAAGCCCGTGCCACGCAGGCGATCGGCGCCGAGCAGCTCCCAGTGATCGCCGAAGTCCTTGCTGTAGCGCACGAAGACATAGGCTGGCGTTGCGGCGCTGATATTCGGGTCGGGCAGGTCGTATTCGATGACGATCTTGGGGCCGCCCATTTCGGTCGGGTCCTCGCGGACCTTGACGTTTTCAATGGGTAGCCAACTCGCATGAGCGCAGGGAGCAAACATACCCATCAGACTCAAGCATGCCAACACGCTTCGGAGCATTCCTTGTTTCCCGGTCAACTCTTCCTCCGTCGGTTCCACACAGGGCGGCGGGACTTCTCTCACACGTTCTCGGGTATGCTCCAGCCCTGGCGATACTCGCGCTTGATGTGCTTGTTGGCCTGGTCGCAATTGCTGAATGATTCGGTCGCGGCGTCGAGCTCGAGCCGTTGGTTGCCTACGCGATAGGAGATGTTAGCCACATGGTAGGGCAAGACGGACAAGTGTCCGATTTCGACGTCGGCGTTGGGTTTCTTCCGCGTGCGGAGGCAGTCGATGAAGTTGTCCTGGTGTTCCCTGTCGGCCTGTCGCCCGTACTCGGAATGGACCAGTTCGCCTCCGGCGTTGTACGCTTGCCAGCCGCCGCCGTGCCGCCCGAAGTACATGAAACCCTCCGTTCCCAGGACCTCGACCTTCGTGCTGCAGAAGGGCCAATTGGGGAACTGATCGGAGTCGCGAATGCTCGCCGGGATCTTCTTGATGTAGGGCGTCCACAGGGTGGACTCCATCATCATGGTCAGCCCGTCATACTCCAGAATCGCCATTTGCGTGTCCGGCGTGTCTCTTCCGTCGCGCAGGGCGTTGATCGCGCCTGTCTGGGATACGGCCTTCGGATACGGGATGTCATCGGTCAGGAATCGCGCCAGGTCGAACTGATGTACCGCGTCTCCGGCGATGGGCCCGCAACTGTATTCCCACTGGTTCAGCCATCGGCGCGAGGGATTGTACGGCAGTTTGGCGGCCGGGCCGCACCACAGATCGTAATCAAAGCCCTTGGGGACCGGGCCGTCGGGCGTGTCCCCTTGCTTGGGGTGCTTCATCATGTTGCAGATGCGGACCAGGTGGACCTCGCCCAGTTTGCCCGATTGGATGTAGTCCTTGGCCTTCTGGACATAGGGGGCGCTGCGCGACTGCATTCCGACCTGGACCACGCGCTTGTACTTGCGGGCGGCCTCGACCATCTTGCGGCCCTCCCAGATGTTGTGGGAGAGAGGTTTCTCGACAAAGACATCCTTGCCGGCTTGGCAAGCCATGATCGTGCCCATCCCGTGCCAGTGGTCGGGGGTCGCGTTGATCAGCACGTCGACGTTCTTGTCGTCCAGGATCCGACGGAAGTCCTGCACCATCTTAGGACTCGCATCTTGAGCTTCCTCGACCGCCTCGCGGGCGCGGGCGAAGCGCCGCGTGTTGGGGTCGCAAAGATAGGCGATTTCCGTATCCGATCGTTCGGCGAACCGCTCGGCCAGGTACGTGCCCCGACCGCCCAGGCCCATGACGCCGATACGGATCGTGTCATTAGCCCCGGGGCTTGGTTTCTGGGGCAGGGCGGCGAAAGCGGCCGCGGCGCCGACGGAGGTCCTCATGAAGTCTCGACGATTCAATGCAGTCATTGGTCTCTCCTATGCACATTAGCCTGCGGCGCAGAATCCACCCTGGGATGTTAGGTGGTTCGCAGGTTCGAGTAAAGGGCAAAGTCCAATATAAGGCCGGACCAGTGACGAGAATCCGCGTTATGGGCCGGTCTAAAAATTGTCAGATTGGGCTTTACCCCATCCGGGCACGACGCTATAGTATTGACCCACAAGGAAATTGCCTAAATTGCCCAGGGAGGATGTTCCTATGGCTACGGAAATCAACAACAAATGGATTCGTTGGATCGCGTGCGTCTCCGTGCTTGCCCTGCTTTGTGGCGTTCTGACCGGCTGCAAGGGGGACGAAGATGCTGCGGAAGATCCGAACACGGCTGCGGCGCCGGAGACGGCCGGCAATCCGGAACAGGCATCGGTTGATCCGATCGAATCGGCGGCCAGCCTCTTCCGCGAGCCCACCTCTAATCTGCAGAACATCATCAAGGCAGCCAAGACGTGGGATTCGGCTTTCAATCAGTGGTGGGGCAAGATCGCGCCTGATTTCAGCCTGACCGACATCAACGGCAACGTGCACCGACTCAAGGACTACCGGGGCAAGAACGTCTTCGTGGTGGTCTGGACGACTTGGTGCCCGACATGCAAGCTGGAGATCCCGCACCTGAAGGAGCTGCGGGCTGCGTTCGAGGAGAAGGATCTGGCGATTCTGAGCATCTCGAACGAGTCGCCGGCGCTGCTGAAGGAGTTCGCCACCGAGCAGGGTCTGCCCTACACGGTCCTCTCGGGTGGATCGAATCTGGAGGCTCCGTTCGGCGAGGTCCAGTACATCCCCAGCGGGTTCTTCATCGATCGCGAGGGGCGGTTCAAGCTGGCGACGACCGGATTGGTGCCGACCAGCGACGCCAAGGCGATCATCCAGACCAAGTAGCCGGCTGGATTCTGAGAAAAAAAGCTGGACAGAACCGAAACCCGACGCTAGAATCCAGGGTTTAGGTGGATTTGAGCAGAATAACCTGATTCAGAGGTCTTGAGCCATGGCACATAAGAAGGGACAAGGGTCTTCGAGAAACGGTAGAGACAGCAACGCCCAGTATCGCGGCGTCAAGCTGTACGGCGGCCAGGCGGCCAAGCCCGGTGCGATCATTATCCGTCAGTGTGGCACGAAGTTCTTCCCCGGCGCCAACGTGGGCATGGGCAAGGATTACACCCTGTTCGCCAAGGCCGAGGGCAAGGTCCAGTTCGTCGGTCGCAAGGTGCACGTCCTCTGACCTTGGGGCACCGCAACGCGTAGTTTCCAAAGGATGGTGAAATGCCATCCTTTTTTTGTAGGCGAATCTGAACCCTCACCACGCATACTCATAGCGATCTCTACAGCAGATGTTTGTCGACGAAGCGAAAATCTGGGTCAAGGCCGGCGACGGAGGCAGCGGGTGCGTGAGCTTTCGGCGCGAGAAGTTCATCCCGAAGGGCGGCCCCGACGGCGGCGACGGGGGTCGCGGCGGGCATGTCTACTTCGAGGCGGCCGACGATCTCGACACGCTGCTGGATTTCGCCGGGAAGCACCATTGGCGGGCGCGCAACGGGGGGCACGGGCAGGGCAGTAATAAGCACGGCGCCAACGGCGAGGACCTGACCATTCGCGTGCCGGCCGGGACGCTCATCTATGACGCGGACTGGGACCTGCTGCTCAAGGACCTCGATGAACCGGGCGTCAAGGTCCAGGTCTGCAAAGGCGGGCGAGGCGGCAGGGGAAACAAGTCGTTTGCCACGGCGACACACCAGACGCCTCGCGAGTTCCAGCCGGGTAAGCTGGGCCAGGAGCGCAACCTGCGGCTTGAACTGAAGCTGATCGCCGACGTGGGTCTGGTGGGCTTGCCCAATGCGGGCAAGAGCACGTTGATCTCCCGCTGTTCGGCCGCGCGGCCCAAGATTGCCTCCTATCCGTTCACGACGCTAGAGCCCGTGCTGGGCATCATCGAACTGAGCGATTTCCGCCGTTTCGTCATGGCGGACATCCCCGGCCTGATCGAAGGCGCCAGCGAAGGGGCGGGGCTGGGACACGATTTCCTCAAACACATCGAGCGGACCACGATCATCGTCCATATCCTGGACGTCATGCCGATGGACGGTTCCGACCCGGTCGACAACTACCACGCCATTCGGGGTGAACTCGAACGCCACAGCCAAGTCCTGGCCGAGAAGCAGGAAGTCATCGTCGCCAACAAGAGTGACCTCGACCCTGAGGGCGAGCAACTCGCTCACGTGCGCGAAATGCTGGGCCCGAACATTCCCACCATCTCGGCCGCGACGGGCCAGGGGATCAAGGAACTGAAGGAACTGCTCTGGCAAAGGGTCAAGGAACTCAGGGCCGCTGCCGCCGAGGAAAAGGCGCAAGAAGAAGGCCGGAGCAAAGGCCCCGGCCTGGTTTGAATTGCAGCCTGAGACTCATTTCTCTTCGGTCTGCCAGGGAATAGGCGGCAACTCCTCCGGCGCCACGTCTCTGACACTCAGGTCGCCGTAGATGACGCGATAGGTCGCTGATCCCTCGGGCTTGTACCAGCAGACCGCCTTGGTGGTATCGCCCAGCTTGACGTCTTCGCCGACGTACTTCCAATCGCTGTCTCCGGGCAATCTCTTGAGGAACTCGGTGCCGAGCATGGGGGTACCGCGACCTTCCACGGGAACCACCTGCCTCAATTCGGCGAAGAATTTCTCGAGCGCCTCCTTCCCGGGCCGACCTCGCCCGAAGCGAGTGGGGAAAGTCCCGCTCAGACCCTTGGCCGACGTCGCCAACTCTTCGACCAAGTGTTGCTCGGTCAACTCGAACGGCACCGTGAACTCCTCGGTCGCCATGTTCATCACGCAGTAGTCGGCTGGCGGGGTCATATCGAACAGTTCATCGGCCAGTTCGACGTCGAAGACGATGTCACTCAGGGTGACCTTGTCCACGCCCTCTTTGGCGACGCGCTCGATCCGCAAGGGCAGCGCCGTTTCGGGATCCGCCCAGACGGTGATGACCTTGTCGCCCGCGGCGACCTTGAAGCAGACGGCTTCTCTGCCGTCGATCTGCACGGTGCCGAGTGATTCCTCGGTTCCGTCGCGGAAATCCTTCTTAAGCCCATCGTAGGACATCAGCGTGTCATGGCCCCCGTTATCGGGAGCGTAGTGGGCCAATTTCCAGGCCGGATTGAGAAGGATGAATCGATTCTGACGGCTCACATCCGATATGCAGATGTTGGTCTCCTCGTGGTTCGGGCCATCGCCGTAGCGGTGACCGTCGACGCCGTCGGATCGACGATAGGGTTCCTTGATCTTGACGGTGCTCTTGGCCCAGCAGCACACATCCCCTTCGACCATACCTTCCGATTCGTAGGTGAACGTTACGGTCCGGGCCGCGTCCATTTGGGCTAATACATCAGCCCAGGCGACGCCGGCGCCATCGGGCGAACCGCCCAGGAAGTGAATGCCACCCAGTACGGCCACCAGAACGGCGGCCGCGACGGCGATCTTGGTTGCTCTGCTATTCATCGTTATGCTCCATATCTTCGGCTCGCCAGGAGCCGATTCAGGCGTTTTGGAGATGTCCAGAGTCGCGTGCATATCACGCATTGTTCGCTCGTCGAGTCTTGGGTCGACAGCGACACGCGACCTGGCGAACAAACCTCTTATCTTTCTCTGGGACCGCATTGTCATACCTCGCCATTCAGCATCGATCGCAGATTACCGATTCCATATCGGTGTTGCCCTTTGACGGTGTTCACGGAGACGCCTGCATCCTGAACGATGGCCCGGAAACGCAGTTGCCCGTAGAGACGCAGCACGATGACTTCACGCTGCTCGCTGGGCAACTGGGCCAGCGCCGCACTGACCTGTTGCAGTTCTTCGTTGCAGGCGACCAGTCGACTCGGTTCGTCTCGATCCGACCCGGCGGAACACGCCGATTCGGGTTCGGCCCTCGCCAACCGCCGACGCCGCATCAGATCGCGGACTCGGTTGGCCACGCAGGTCGCCAGGTACGCCTTGAGACTGCCCGTCAGTTCGAAACGGGCCAGGTTCTCCGTGAAGGCAACGAAGACATCATGCAGGGCGTCCTCCGCAACGCCCACATCATGCGAAAGAGCAATCGCGACCATCAACAGCTTGTCACGGTGCTTCTCGTAGATACGGCGCAACGCGTCCCGGTTGCCCCGTTTACTCCTTGTCACAAGCCGTCGATCATGCATCAAAGGGAATCTCATCGATGAGGTGGGAACGTTCACTACCCTTATAACGGCTGGTGGGGCGGTTTGGGTATACCGACGCTGCATTTTTCCCGGGCGCGGGCCTTGCGCTAGTTCGGTGTGTGGTCAACCAGGGCTTGGGGGGGCGTTGCAGCTAGCGTGCCGGACAGACGCACCGCACGGTCCAGGAGCATCTGTGCTTCCTCGGCTTGTTCGCTTGCCAGCAGGAGTCCCCAAAGATTGTGCTGGGCCGCGAGGTCCTCAGGGGCGACCTCCAGCGCGCGTTGGGCCGCCTGCAACGCCTTCTGGGGATCTCCGGCCTCGTACTCGATCTGAGAGAGCAGAATCCATCCCATGGTGGAGTTCGGGTCGGCCGTCAGGAGCATGCGGGTTCGACTGCGAGCCTGATGAGGATCGCCGGTCGCCAGGGACGTCCTGATCTTCTTCGCCAGATCCCGTTCGAGTCTGCGCTTGGCTTGCTTGAGGATGTGATGGTCGGGCCGGATTGCGAGGCCTTCCAGGCAATCGCGGAGGGCTCGCTCGGAGGTCGGCGCCGTCTGGGCGGCCAGCACGCGACGGGTGGCCCGGCGCAGTGTCTCGAACTGTTCGGTCCATTGGGCGCGCGCCGCTCCGTCGAGCCCCGTCCAATCGAGATGGCGATGGATCGAATCGGACTGTATCATGCCGAGGAAGTTCCGCTGCTTGGCGGAACTGGAGGGCATGGGAGCCGTGCAGAACTCCACGAAGGGCCGGTCGTCCGTATTGCAGGCGTAGCGACCGAGGCACCGGCGCAAGTCCTCTTCATCGCCCAGATAGCAGCTCAGCACGTCTTCAGGCTGGTAGATGTGGATTTTGCTCAGGCTCGCTCCGACCGCGGGCCGGTCCAATTCGCTGGCGATGTGTTGGATACTGAAGCGCTGCGGTTCGTTGGAGCCGACTACCACGAAGAACGGCGTGGGTTCGGGCAGCATGTACCAGAGCGTGACATGGGGGAACGCCTCCAACATCGTGCCCAGCAACGTATCGACCACCTCCGAGGCGTCGGCCGTGTAAGTGTCGATCCACGACATGAACAGGCCGTTCTCATTGAGGTGCCGCCGGGCGCATTCGAAATGGTCCTTCGTGTACAGCGACGAGTTCTCGGCGAAGCCCCGGATGCTCGTGCAGTCGTTGACGATCACATCGTATGTCTGGTCGGTCAGGTGCAGGTAGTTGCGGGCGTCCATCAGGATGACGTTCACTTCTTCCGTGTGCCGGGCGCCCAGATTCAGATCGGGGAAGTACTTCAGGGACATCTGCAGCACTTCCGGCGCGATCTCAGCGCAATCGTTCTGCGCGATCTCATGCAGGCTCAGGCAAGCGGTGCTCTCGCCGGTTCCGAAACCGACGCTCAAGACCGCGCCGGCGTGTTGGTTGAGCAAGACGGGGAAGTGCCCCAGCATTTTCTGATCGCCCCGATAGCCGGGCGAGGTGCCGGCGACCATACGCCCTGAGGTGTAGAGAAATCGATCGTCGGTTCCCGGGTCGCGGTGAATGGAGACGGTGGTGTTGACGCCCGTCTTGACATCAATGACGTCCGGGTGCTGGCGTTCGCGACTTAGCGCCACCGTGCGGTTGAACAGACCGGCGGGAATCAGACGCACCTGCATGGTGACGAACAGAGCGCCTAGCAGCAACACGCCGCGGATGAGCCAGGGGTGCCTCGCAGGTCGAGCCAGGGCCCACCACATGACTGCCGCCAGCCAGAGAACCAGCAGACCCAAGGCGATGATGGCGTTCTGCAATCCCAACCAGGGCATGCACACGAATCCCGCCAACAGTCCGCCCACTACGGCGCCGGCGGTGTTGATGCTGTAGGCCGAGCCCACGGTTCGCCCAATCTGGTGGGCGTGGCGAATCCACGCCTGCACCATGAAGGGAAAGCCGATGCCCATGAGGATCGATGGGACGAGGAAGAGGATAAGGCACTGTACGATCGGGCTGAACATGAGTTGGGGCATGATCTCGAGCCAGATCGATTGACTCCATCGTTCCAGGGCCCAGGGCAAGAGGTGGTGGGTGCAGAGGTGTAGCCAGGGAACGTACAGCACGCCGGCCAGGCCCAGGCCGAAGAAGACCAGCGCGTAGACGGCGCCGGGGTTTCGGCACGATCGAATCGCCTTTGTTCCGATCAGTGTTCCCAGGACGTTACCCACCAGGTAGACCGTCAGCACGGCGCTGAACACGTAGGTGAACGCGCCGACCGAATGGACGATGCTTCGCATCCAGAGCACTTCGTAGCCGATACACGCCAGGCCGCTGACGAAGAAGCCGATGGCGAGCAGTTGGGGTTCGAATCGCGTCGCACCGACGGCGGGTGTCTCTTTGGGCCTCTGGAGCCTGTCCGATACGACCTCGAACGTTTTGCGCCCCGAGAGGCGGAGCACCAGGGCGGCCCCACCGACCACGGCGGCGTTCAGAATCGCAGCGATCCACAGTGTCCACGTGACGCCCATGACTCGTATCAGGACGAAACCGGCCAGAAAGCAGCCGGCCGCGGCGCCCAGCGTGTTGAGCGCGTAAAGGCGTCCGACCAGCGGGCCGGCGTCGTCTTCGACTACCGTCACCACGCGGGACAGCAAGGGCAATGTGCTCCCCATCAGGATCGTGGGGATCAGCAGGACCGCCGCTGAGAGCAGGGTTTGGCAGACCAGCAGCCCGGTCGTTGTTGGTTGGACCGTTCGCCAGAACCAGATGTAGAAGGAATCCAGCAGGCGGATAGCGCCGGGGGACAGCAGGACCGAGACGGTGATGAGCGATTCGATGAGGATGTAGATCTGTAAGGGCCTGCGAATGCGCCCGCAGAGACGGCTCATGAGAATCGCGCCCAGCGCCAGTCCTCCCATGAAGACCGATATGACAATGCTGGAGGCGTACACGGTGTTGCCGATGCTCAGCTTCAGGAGCCGTGACCAAACGACCTCGTCCATCAGCGAACAGGCCCCCGAGACGAAGTAGACAAACATCAGAATACCCACGGCCCACCGTCGATCCCACGTTCTTCCCTCCGTTCGATTCGACCATGTCACTTGAGTCTCCTTCGGGGGATCTGGTACGACCGAAGGTCCGGTGTCCCTGGCTGGGTGCAGCGGTTCGCATTGCTGGTGACGTGGCTGCGTCTTCTCTTGAAGCTCTCGGACCGATCTGGACGGACCGATACCGTCCCGTGAGTACCCACTCATCCCGTAAACCTCCCATTCCATCCGCCTGTGTTTGTCGAGGGCGATCATTCGCCCCACATATTGAGATACACGGAAAGACCGTCATATTGCTGCGGACTTCATAGGAATCTGGTTCGGTTACGCAGATCACATCCGCCGACAGTCCAGGGGACGCCAGGATATGCTCGGACCCGCGCATGGAAAAGGCCGAACCCCCCGCGGGTCCGGCCTTGTGACACGCTTCGTCAGTGTCTGGCTCGCCGGTTAGTCCACTCTTCCCTCACATATCTTCCACTGGCCGTCTTCCTGGATGTAGGCTATGTGCCAGGTTTGACCTTGATGCCGGGCGTGCAGCACGTGGACCCTGCCCAAGTCCGAGAGATCTTCGACCGTGACGGATTCCGGCTTGAGGTTGATCAAGGCCGTGCGCGCCCCTCCGGAAATGAACCGCTCCTTCCATGCTTCGAAGCCACCGCCGTACTGCCCCTGGAGCGACCTTGCCTGAAGGTTCCAGACCTTCTCGTAGTCATTATCCTTCATCGCTTGGCGCGATTCCTCGAAGGCGCGGAGGATCGCCTGCTCTGTCGTATCCGGGCGGTTGGCTGACTTAGCGAACGCCGCTTGCCATTCCGCTTTGAGTTGGCTTAGCGACTTGCCGTAGATATCCGCAAGCGCCTTGACGTTCTGCTGCTGGGTGGATTCGTCATTGGAGTTCCTAAGCGTACCATAGGCTTTGAGGAATCTCTCCTTGCCGTAGGCATCGATGAGGAACTTGACAAAAGAGGCCGCCTCGGGATACGCCACGGGCGGATTGGATGCCCGCGAGCCGATCTCGGTGTAGGTCAGCAGTTCTTCGAGTTCAATCAATTCGCCCTTGGCGTTTAACTCCCTGACACGGTCGTAGATGGCGGATTCCCCACCGCCCATATTTGCCAACGCGGGCGATCCCAACCGCTCCGAAGCATAAGTGGCGAACCCTTCGTTGAACAACGCCGGGGGCGATCCTTGCGTTCGCATCAGGATATGAGCTGTTTCGTGGTAGGGATCGAGCTTCTGCTTGTCGTTGTAGATCTCAACGATCGTGTTGCCAAACGCCCAGCCCGCGCCCTGATGGCCCGTGTGGGCGTATTTCGTCCCGGCGTCCTCGAACAAGACCATGCGAATCCGCACGTCGGAGTCCTTGCCCAGGAACTGGCATATCTCGCTGAACCCCCGGTCCTTCTGTTCGGCGATTGTGTCAATCTCCCGTTGGGCCGTGGAATCCTTGAAGTAGTGGATATCGAAGTGCTTGGTGACGCGCTTCTGCATCTTGGGCAACAAACGCGTTTGCCAACTGCCCCGGTCATGCTTGCCGCGCCGGAACGTTCGCACCTTCCAACGACCGTCTTCCATGACGAAGCCGACCGTCCAGGGCTGGCCGTCATACTCGGCGTTCAAGATGGCCGACTCGCCTACGCGCATGCTCGTGACAGACTTAGGACGCACGTTCACAAACATCGCCTTGATCGGATTCTCATCGGAATCCAATTGCTGCGTGAACTTCTGATAGTCGTTCCCGAGCTGGCGCGAGCGCCGCAGGCCGTTTGCCAGCAATCTCCAGGCTGTTTCGTACTTTCCGCCTCTCACCGCGTTCTGCCATTGTTCAAAGGTCTTTCGGACTGCTCGCTCCTGGGCTTCGGGATCGAGCGGGATCTTCTTCGCCGGGACCGCGTTCACGCGTTCGAATTCATCTATATGCCACGCGCCGTCGACTTTGACGAACTTGACGGTCCACTGTTCGTCGTTGAGGTTCGTGGTCAAGGCGATAACGTCGTTTCTCTTGCCGACTGATTTCGGCTCCAGGCTCAGCAGTTCCGTTCTGCTCAGCGGGAAGAGCAACCAGTAGGGGTTCTCCATGGATTTCTCGAACATTTCGAATCTGCCTTGCTGTTCAGCGTCCTGAAATTCATCGGAGAGGCACTGCCAGGCGGCGGCGTAGTTCTTGCTCCTGATAGAGTCCTGGAACCGTTTCAGGGCTTGTGTGATCGCCGCCCTCTGATCGGCCGGCAGGGGCTGCCAGACGCCCGTATCGGGCTCGGCTCGCTTCATATCGCTGCCTGAATAGACGACCTCCTTGATATAGTGGTTCTTCCGACGTCCACGAACATCGATCTCTGGGCCGGCCACGAAGAACCGCAGGCGCAACCGAAATGTTCCCGTGACGGGTCCGTCGATTTTGTAGGCTTGGCGAATCCATGTCGTTTGGCCGGGCGCGATGACGTGCGGGAACTGAGTTTGCCAGTTTCCTACCGACGCCTCCGTTCGCACGTCGATGCTGAAGGCCTGCTTCTCATCGGACGTGTTGCGAATCTTCGCCTTGAACACGTTTCTGCCGTTACGAACAGGCTCCGGCTGGATCTTGAGGACCTCGATGCCATACTTCTCGTCGGCGTCGGCTGGAAGGGCGGTCAGGCTTGATGCGAGGATCGCCATCAGAACGATTGTTGGCACTCTAAGCGTTTGCATAGCGGTAGCTCCTTTCACGAAGCAAGTGAAACAAATTCAGGTTTCAATGGGTGATTTGGGATGCTGTCGTCGAAATCAGCCGGGCTTTCCGAGGATCCGGCAGCGCATTTCGACGATGTATCTGTCTTCGGTCTCGGTAGGTTTCAACCAGGGTGAGAAGCGGACGTTGCGGTATTGGCCGTCGGGCCAGTTCTCGAGGCCGCCGGTGTTACCGGTACCGCCCGTGCCGCCGGTGCCGCACATCTTTGCCTCGTCCAGCCTGAAGTTGCCGATTTCATTTGTATAGCTGTGAAAGCCGTCGTCGGTAATGAACGTTGTGCTCAGTGAGAATGAGACCTCACCGGATTCATCGACGGACTTGCCGTGAAGACGCACGAGGGCGGCCTTGAGGTCCGGTGCACCGGTGATGTCGATCATCACCTCGGGGCCGTCCAGTAGAAGTTCGCCTTGGCCATTGGCCGGCGTTATCGCCGGCGGTTCGAAGAAGCTTGCGGGTTTCTCAGGCGCGTCGTAATCGAATATCAGCAAATCGTAATTCCCATTCCCGTGGGGAATCTTCATCTGAATGGGTAGTAGCGAGATGCGGCCCACCGTGATGGACATATTGTCCGTCCATTTGCTCTCCGATGGATCGGGAGCGAACGTGTAGATCAGGAAGTCATCGCCCACGCGGGTGGGGACTTGCTCGTTGGCCTGACTGCCCTTATCCGACAGTAGAGCGATGCTGAACTTCTCGACAAACGTCCTTCCATCGGGCCAGGCCGACTCATTTCGCTGGACGAGTACGCCGGCTTCGTTGAACCGCTGCCACTTCTTTCCGTCATCGTAGACGGTGTCGCCGTTATACACATGTTGCACGGTCGTGCCGTGAGCGTGCCAACCTTCAAAGTGTCTGAAGAAGTTACGGCCCCGGCTCTTGAAGTAGTACATGTGTACGTGGTCAACCTCGCTGATATGCGAGACCACTTCGCCCCAGGCGACACCGCTGCCGTCGGGCAGGCCGCCCAAGTGCCCCACGGCGAGCAGAACACCGACGATAATGATTGCCGCGGCGGCGACCCTTGCCGTTCGGTGATTGTCGATGATGCGAACGACAAAGCGGTGCAAGGCGAAAGACAGCCTCTTCGATCCAGCCTGAGAAGGTTGGTCAGGCAGCGACGCCAACAGCGCCGTACGCAGAGCCTCGTGGTCCTGCTTGAAGGCCTCGTGGGCCTCTCTCAGATTGTCGTCCAGGTGTTCGTTCATAGTGTACTCTCTAACTCCGGATCCAACATGCTTCGGAGCTGTTCTCGCGCCCGATCCAGGGCTCGGTAGAACCCCGACCGGGACAGGCCGACGATCCTGCAGGCCTCATCGGCCGATTGCCCGTTCAGATAAAACGCGTGCAATGCTAGTCGTTCCTTCTCCGGAAGTCTGGCGATCATGGCGCGCAGTTCTTCCGGTTCAATCTGTTCAGACGGTACCGTGACGCCCGGCTCGGTTCTGACCCGGGCGGTCTCCCGGCGACGCTGCCGCGACCTCTGGCGTCGCCAGTCGCTGCAACGATACCGCGCCGCCGAGACGATCCAGGCGCCGAACAACTCAGGCTCACGCAGTTGACCGAGCCTCTGGTAGGCCCGCAGGAAGACATCCTGCGCCAGATCCTGCGCGTCTGAGACGTTCTTTGTCTGGTCGTAGCAAACCGCTCGGACCAGGGGGGCGTAGCGGTCGTACAATCGCCCATAAGCGGCTTTGTCGCCGTTGGCCGCGGCCAGTACGAGTTTTCTGTCCTGATCCTTCTCCACCGTGGAGCCCTCAAGCTAACGTGCACTCATGAATATAGTCGCCGCCTGGGCCGAGGTGTCTACTGGAAACTCACTTTTTTCCTCCGGGGATTGCAGCGACCGATCGTGCGTGAAGATTGACAATCCGGCCCGAATAGGCTACAAGCACCTGTCGGTACGCTCAGACGGCGTGAGATGCAAATCCAGACTCAGGAAAGACCCCGGGTGCATTCATGAATATCGTAGCAGTGGATATTGGCAACACGAACGTGGACATCGGCCTGTTCCTCGACGGCAAGCAGGATTCGATCGAGTCTGTACCGGGTGCCGACGAGGCTCAGTTGCGCAACCGGTTCTCCGCTGCATGGGAGAAGGTCCCCGTTCTGGAGAGTTCGGCCGAGGGCAAGCGGGACGGCGTTATCGTTGTCTGCAGCGTGCAACCCAAGTGGACCGAACGCGTTCGGAAGGTGGTGCGCGAGGAGCTTGCAGAGAATATCCTCGTCATCGGAGACGACATCTCACTGCCCATGCCCGCCTGGGTGGACGAGCCGTTGAAGGTGGGCGTCGATCGCGTCGTCGCCGCCGCGGCCGCTCACGATGTGGTGGGGGACGCCGTCGTGGTCGCCGATTTCGGAACCGCGGTGACGATCGACTTGGTGGACGCCAACGGCGTCTTCCAGGGCGGGGTGATTTGCCCCGGCTTCGAGATCAGCGCTCAGGCGCTGGCCAACTGCACGGCTCAGTTGCCCAAGATCACCGTGCACCGGCCCGAGGCGCCCTACGGCAAGAACACGGCCGATGCGATCAACTGCGGTTTGTATTACTCCAGTATCGGGGCGATGGAGGAGATCATTCGTCGCTATGCGGAGGAAATCGGCCGCTGGCCGCAGACGGTGATCACCGGGACGGGGGCCGTGACGATCGCCGAAGATTGCCCTTTCGTGGACAACTACGTGCCGCATCTGGTGGTTCAAGGCATCGTGCTGGCTTACCAGAAGCATCTCGATACGCTGAGCGAGACGGCCTGAGACGATGGGCGTCCGTGCTGCAGTGATGACGGGGCCCGGAGCGGGGGCGATCGCCACCATCGAACTGTCCGGAGAGTCCGTCCGGAGGGTTCTGGAGAAGGTGTTCCGACCGTCGGGCGGGACGACGGCGTTTGACGTGGGGCAGATTCTGCTCGGGCATGTCGTCGACGGCGCCGAGGCGATCGATCAAGTCACCCTTGGTTGCGAAGCGACCCAGCGTTTCACACTGCACTGTCATGGCAACCCTCTCATTGTCGAACGGATCATGGAAGTGCTCCGAGACCATGGCGCGAGCCTGGTCCAGGCCGAGCAGTTGCGCGCCGAAACGCTGGGGGCCGAGTCGCCTGCCGACACGATGGCTTTGGAGGCTCAGCTTGCTTTGACGAAGGTCAAGACCCTTGCGGGTGCTCGTATCATTGCATCTCAGAGGTCGGGGGGGCTCTCGGCGGCCGCGCGACGATGGCGGGATGCCGGCGCAACGATATCACTCGATACGGTGAGGGCCCAGGCGACGCGCATTCTGACAGACAGTGACATCGCGCGGCTGATCATCTCGGGCTGCACGATTGCGCTGGTTGGTCCCCCCAATACGGGCAAGAGCACACTACTCAACGCGCTGGCGGGCCGGGATAAGGCGGTTGTCGCCGATGTCGAAGGGACCACTCGCGATTGGATCAGTGCCGAGATTCATATTCCTCCGTTGGCGGCAGAGGTAATTGACACGGCCGGGTTCGTTGCTTCGGACGATGGCGTCGATCAAGCAGCTCAGGTCCGAAGCGCCGAGTTGCTGCGACAGGCCGATGTCGTCCTGCTGGTCCTCGATGCCAGTCGGCCGCTGGAATCGCCCGGCGAGGACGTGCTTGAGGCTCTGTCGCGCAGGAAGGT
>JANQFY010000314.1 GCA_028277585.1 Sedimentisphaerales bacterium | reverse complement strand
TGGCCGACGGCGGCTTCGTGACCAACCACGCCGGCGGCATCACCGGAGGCATCTCCACCGGCCAGCCAGTCATGCTGCGCATCGCGGTCAAGCCGACCTCGTCGATCGCCAAGCCGCAACGCACCGTCGACACAGCCATGGAGAACCAACCGATCGAGACCCACGGACGTCACGACCCCTGCATCGTGCCGCGCGTGATCCCCGTCATCGAGAGCATGGCCGCCCTGGCCCTACTCGACGCCTGGGAAGTCCAGAACCACCTGAATCCCAACTGGCGACAACCCTAGCCCAGGTCGCGACCCAAGAATCGGAAGTGGGCGGCGCTATCGCGCGCTGCCCACGGGACGACGGCGCACCGTCATCTCCCCATAGAACATGACCGCCCAATTGAAGGTACCGGACACCTTCAGATACTCTGTCGCCGTACCGTTCGAAGGGCTTTACTGCGTGCGATTGCCGCGTTTCGGGAGGTCGATGCCGACTACACAGAGAGCCTCGACATCGTTGGCTTTCGCCACAATGTCCTTCGCTGCGTCATCGAGAAGCTGAAGCAGGTCTGGAAAACCCAGATGCTTGCCCGTTGCCGGGTGCTTCCAGTGTTTCTTCTTGCCTTGATAGACCAGTAGAAAAACACCGCAATTGGAGCGGACATCCCGTAGGTACTGGCCACACAACTGGTTCCTTAGTCGCTCCAATAACTGCGTGGCGGACCAATTGTAGTCGACAATCTTCAACTCGATGGGAACTGGCCCATCACACCCCACTCCATGAATGCGAATGTCCGGCTTCTTCGCGTCGGCGAGTTCTTCCTCCTGAGATGCGCTATACTTGCTCGCGCTGTGCTCTCGAAGCCAGGCTCCAATGAGATTTCGGCATTCTGTTTCCTTTTCTATTCTACCACAAAGCAGGGCAGCGCTAGTGTCGCCTTCCTCCAGATCCGTTTTCAGATCAAGAAGCCGTGACACGGTGAGATCGAAAAGCTCCCGATGGTTCTGCGGAGCTTTCTCAGCGTCTTCGGCAAAACGTGCGATGGCTTCGGGCTGCCACGGTTCACCTTCAGCATCCGCCTCGGCTCGTCGTCTTGCATACAGCCCAAACCACTCCCGCACTTGCCCATTGGGGCACTGATCGGCAAGATCGAGCAGTGCAAGGTAGGATGCTTTGCCTGGGATATTTCGCAGGAGTTGAGTTAGTCTATGGCGAGCACCCTGTGCGTCGTCTCGCAATTCTGGGGCATACGCCCCTGTGCCAGCCCGGTCTATGTCCTCGGCGATGCGAATGTGGGAATGCATGAGCTGGATCAGTGCCGCCAGGATTCCTGGCTTCATGTAGTCTTGTCGCTCACTCGAAACGCGCTCCCGTCGGTCGCCGAGAAGGTAGACGATGAACTGCATGGCCAAGTCAGTTGCGTTTTTCGGAGTAGGACTGTTGTCCAAGAGGTCTCGTAGCACCTCTAGCGCGGCGGTGGCATCGACGCACATGTATGCGGCAAGCCACAGAGCACGCCTACTCGATGATAGGGCAGTCGACAACTTCGCCTTGGCGATCTCAACGAATGCGACTGTGTCAAGGTCACCGCTACCGAGGACAATTCCGAGTGCCCTCTGTACCGTGTCATCGTGTTTGGGCTCGTACTGCCTCAGGAGAGAGAGAAGGCCATTCGATATCCTCGGTTGCAGCCAGTCCGCATGCCAAGCCACGTCATTCAGAATATGGGAAGAAGGTGTGTCGCCATCATACTGGGAAAACTCCCATTCAATCTCCGCCAGGATGGCCCTCTCAACCTCATTCGGAAAGATCCTGTGCAAGTCCGGCAGCCAGTCCGGGAAGCCATTCAGTTCGTTCACGGCATATCGGCAGGCGATAGCCGCCTCTTCACCAGACAGACTCTTAGACCAATCTTTGGTTTGCCCCGCCTCCATCGCAAGTCCGGCAAGTCCAACGATTGCGGCTCTGGGCGTGCCGTTCTTGGATTTCTCACCCTCGGACAGAATCGGTGGGCAGTACCTTCGCCAGTAGTCAATACAGCCATCACGAAATGCTCTAGCCACCTCTTCTCCGAACTCAGGGATGAGGTCTTCCCAGTTTCCGGTCACCCACTTGTTGGTATCTTCCCGCTCATGGCGCAACATATGCAATAAGTAGTTGGTAGCCGTCCAGACACTTCCGTCTGAGGCAATACTCGTATCACGTAGAACTTTGGTGTGCGACCGGAGCCAAGCGCACCATCCGATTCGATTGGCCGCTTTCTTCTTCTCACGCTCCTTCTGCTTTCTCTTCCGAGCGGCAATCCGGCGCTTCCACGCTCGACACTCGTCTGACATGGCAGGGGGTCGCAGATGGCGTTGAAGAGCATCTTCCAGTTCCAAGGCGCCGGAGACGGCTTTCTTCATCGCTCGTCGACGAACGGCGCCCCGACCATTGTTCTTGTATATCTCGAACGCCAGCGACAGAGCCACAAGACGATCATCCATGCAAGTATTGGCGGTAATGCCCTCTAGACACCACGAGAAGTCCGCCGTAGTGAAGCGTCGATCATGGCCATAAGGTGCCACGCCGCACCAATTGGTTAAGCGTTCCCGTTTCTTCTTGTCCAATTGCCTGCGTGTGCCAGCCACCTCGTGCCAGAAGAGCTTTCGGTTCAATTCGGGCCATTCCGGCACCAATTCACCGAGGGCATATTCTTCCGAATGATAGACGTCAGAAAGCCGTTCCGACTGCGCCAGGGATATGGTTTCCAGCACACTATCATGCAGCGCGGCGGGAAGTCTGAGGCGAATGAGTCTTTCTGTCGCGAAGACGGCGCACGGGAGAATCCAGCTATAACCTTTGGACGCTTCATAGATGTGGCGCTCGACGACAGGAGTCCGTTTGAGTAGGATCAGCAATCCGTCCACCCAATCGAGAAGCTGTGCTTCCGGGCACTTCTGTCGGGAGAATCTCTGGAGCGCATTCTTAAGCCATGAATACGAGTGTTCTCCTGGCTCTTCCATACGTTCGACAAGCGCCAGGACCTGATCTATTGACAGGTAGCAAGGAGCAAACTCACTGACCAGTTCTCCCGTGAGTGTCTCGTTCTTGAGCGTGTGGTCGAGAACCATAGCGTTTACGAATTCCTTCTTCTCAGCGTCTGTGCCGACAGCACCAATTACACGCATCGCATAAATGCGCGTGTAGTTGTCGCTACTCGTATCTAGCGCAAACCCCATCGCTTTCTGAGCACACGGCCGAAGTTGGCCCTGCCACGCGATCTTCAGGAGGAGTTGCTGGAGCGTGTGATTGCTCGAATACGTCTCCAGCAAACAACTGACTGTCTCTCCCAAGTCTTGATGCGCGAAGCGGAGCAACTCGGAGAAATCGAAATGCCTGTCAGTGACTTCTTGATCCCCGTGGAGTGAGCAGAACTGTTCGAGGAAGTCCTTTCGCACGCTTATTGGAAGTTCTGATGGGTCACCACCTTCAATGAAGACCTCAGGTGCGATTCGGCGCGCCTTATCTCGGACGCGGTCATCCCGAAGTATTAGCCACGCCAGGATCGGTCGCATCGATGGAACGATCACTTCGCGACCGTATAGCTCCTTGAAGAACAACCCTTCTATCGCGCGTCTCGATTTCCCACTTGTTAGCAGATGATGCAGCCATGTCGCCGTCAGATACTCGCGCACACTGCGATGATGGAACCTCACTGCGCCGTATACAGTGGTATCGAAGATAGGGCGCTGCAATAGGCATTGGATTCGGTCGGGTTCCCAGTCCACCAGTACAGCCCGCGCATCAATTGATTCGTCCTGCAGTTCAGGATCGGGCCTTTGCTCGGGAATCAGAATCCGCTGGCGCCGCTGGAAGGTAACAGCAGCCGCAAGCATTTCCACCCCTCGTCGGGCATCTTGGGCCGACAGGGGGACGTAACGAGCACGATCAGGATCGCTTTCAACAAGCTGAGAGGATATCCTATCTTCTACCAACTTCGCCCGGTTGGTAAGTCTGCCATGCGCCTTCCAATAGCTGATCAGGTCGAGCAGATCACCGGGTCGGTGCGCAAACATCTCAGCCTCCGCTCTCTCTATCGCATCGACAAACGCATCGCAATCCTGGACGTCAGCCGCCCCGGAGAATTCCCTTATCTGATTCAAGTCAAAGGGGTGAAGCGAGAAGACTTGCGGTTCGACGGGCTCTGTCTCGCGATCCTCAGCATGCTCCGTCACGGCTGTAGCTGTCTCTCGCGGGACCTCTGGCTTCTCTTCTGTCTGCTCGACCGGGGTCCGCCGGGGCTCGATGAACGGGAGTTGGCTTCTCACAAGCGCCAAATCCGAATCCGGTCGCCATTCGCTTGGGCGGCTCGTGATGTAGACATGCGCCCGATGTTTCTCGTCCCCAAGTCTGGCGCCGAAGACCCGAATAGCCGTCTCAAAGTCCTTTGGCGCACGCAGCCTAGCTTCATCGACCGAGTCCAGAAAGAACCAGCCTGGGGTGCCGGTTGACAACCAGCTCAGGAAATCTTCATGGCTCCCAGCATCAAACGAGAGCTCGAAATCCCGTGCCACATGTTCTAGTCGGACAAAGAATGCACTCCTTCCATCATGACGCAATCTCTCGGCAGTCTCGCGAAGCTCTTCCGTCTTCCCTGCTCGTGCTTCCGCGAGAATGATGACTCGTCGAAGTTCGAGGAGGTCGCTCCATTTCTTGGCGCCGGTTAAACCGGAAGCCAGCGATACACGGTAGTCTACCTCGGTAGATTCTTGATCCTTCGATATCGGCAGGAATGAACGATCTAGATCGACGTATTTCATCATCGCCCGTTTGTCTTCGCTTGGACCATTGGCGTCTCTACAACACCCCACAATACGCATATGACGCCCTGCTGTCTAGACTGAACCGGTAAGACATACTCGATCGTTATGTCGCCGGAATTGAAGGCGCCCGGTATGCTCTGACAGAAGCTCTCTGACAGATTAGGATGATAGCGGCGTTGTGGGTTAGGGTATCGGAGACTCCGACTTCGCCAGGTCGAGGGGCTTGTCGGACTCGTCGGGGCAATTAAGGGCGCCAGGTACCTTCGATGCCACGCCCCTGGTTAGGATGACGACTCACAAGAGGCGCGTGACACCTTTGATGTGACACAGCGTCAAAGGGACGGCCTTGCTCCCCTGCGTTTTTTCAGCAAGAGCAGACTGCCGCAAGTCACCAGCAGCAACGACGATGGTGCGGGGACCGCCATGTGGGTGGTGAATACGGTGTCCTTGTCGAAGTACGTCTCGATAGGAAACAATGGATCTTCCGGTTCATAGGACTGCACCCATCCGGTCGTGGAGGAGAAGGACCAGATGGAGCCGCCCGCGTAGACGTCGGTGATCGAGCTGCGCCATTGTGTCGAGGGGCCGGAGTAGTGGGCGGGGTCGTCGTTGGTCATGACGATCCCGTATTGGACGCCGGATGTCAGATAGATGGAATCGGACGAGAAGTCGACACTGTTGACGCCCGCGACCAGGGGCCCGGTGAACGCTTCGCCAAGCAGCGCGCCGTTCGGTACGCCGCCATTGACATTGACGATCGAGACGGTGCTTGGATACAGCTCCGAATCGAATACGTTGGTCAGGTGCAGATCGACCTGCTCCAACTTGCCGCTCAGCCCGGCGGTGAAGGTCTGGGCGATCCGCCAATCGGGACTGATCACGAACAGACTGCCATCGAACACTTCCTGTGATTGATCGACCACCCCCGCCTGGGCGCCGCCGAGCATACTGGTCAACGTGACAATAAGAACGATTCTTCGTGACATGGGTCGCCTCCCTGCAATCTGTTCCCCGTCGATCCTTCCGCAGGCGCTATGCGACATTCACCCTCGTCAAGGAAGAGCAGAGGCGTCCGGCGCACGGTTCGCGTCGGGTGGGGTTAGCCCGCCAGCAGTAGGCGTTCGGTTCTTCGGCCGGATCGTCGCCGCCTCTCCCCGCATAGCACTCTCACGCACATTGCCGGCCAACGTACCGAAGGATCGGGGCAGTGTCAATGTCATTTTCGGACGAAGGATCGCAAGTGTTCGACACCGGCACGTCACTCGGGATCTCGATGTCACGTCCGGCTTCGTTCCGTGGACAGCGCGGCCCCGATCTTCCAGGGAGAAGTCCGCTCTTGCTGAGCCTTGATGAGTTGAGACTTGTTGCGGCCCGGCGGCGGATGGATTATAACCACTACGGGCCGCACGGCACCGTGGGCTGCCTGGCTCGGACGACATTCGCGGCGTTCTGTCTTGAGGATGGAATCATCGATGAGAAGCCAAGAAGACATGTCACATCTACCGAGAAGTTCACGCAGAGACGGCAAAGTCACTCCACACCTTGTCGCGTACTGCGCCCTGCTGATCCTGCTTGGTCGGGGCAGCTTTGCCGATGGCATCGAGATCAGTGATCGCTATTGGAGCTATCAAGGGCAGAAGGTCTTGTTGATCGGCGGATGGAACCACGGCCACAATCCGTTCCTGGATCACGACACGATGGACGCCGACGGTGTATCCGGCGTCAGCACGGAAGAGCAGATCACCGCCGCAATGGACGAAATGGTCGACGCGGGCGGCAACCTGTTGCGCTGCGTGCTCGACCCCGGCGTCGGGGCCGGCATCCAGGGCTTCGACTTCTGCGCCAAGTCGGGCGAGCTGTACGATCTGCGGAGAATGGCCGGCCCCTACTGGACTCGGCTGGACTTCTTCCTGAGCCAGGCGCAGGCGCGGGCGATCATCGTACAGATCGAGATATGGGATCGCTTCGACTGGTATAACGGAGGTCATAAAGGCTGGCCCGCGAGCCCGTTCAATCCGAAGAACAACATCAACTACACCACGGCGACCTCCGGACTGCTGGAATCCTACGAAGGCAAGGGCGACAGAACGGGCAATCCCTTCGGATGGGGCACGCCCGGCCAGACGACCTATGTGAACGCCGACAAGCAGCGCAAAGCGCAGTACGATCTCGTGCGGTCCTACCAGGAGAGATTCATCGACAAGCTGCTCTCCGTCACGTTCGCCTACGACAACGTGCTCTATTCGGCCAACAATGAAGTTCGTCATCAGGAGCCGGCCTGGGGACGCTACTGGATGCGCTATATCAGGGGCAAGGCCGCGTCACAAGGCAAGACCGTCCTCTGTACCGACATGTTCTGGGACTTGCTGGACTTGCCGGGCCCTTCGATGTTCGACTACCTGATGGCGAACGCCGACTTCTACGACTACTTCGACGTGTCCCAAGTCTCAGCGCAGCGGAACAAGAGGTCAGATTCAGCCCGCGAGGTTGGACAGAAGCACTGGACCATGGTCAGCCACGCCGCGGCCGAAGCCAGGACGGTCCATCGTCTGCTGCACATGAACAAGATCTATGGCAGTCGAGACCGTGACGGAGGCTGGATGGGCAGCGCCGACAACGCCGTGGGCGAGTTCTGGCGAGGTCTCATCGCCGGCGTGGCGGCCGTACGGTTCCACCGCCCCGATTCGGGGATCGGACTGTCGACGAAATCGAAGAACTGCATGCGCGCCACGCGCCTGATCGAAAGCAAGGTCAAGTTCTGGGAAGTCAATCCGCGACAGGATCTCCTGAGCGAATGTGGTCAGGACGAGGCCTACGTGGCAGCCCAACCGGGCGAGAAGTACGTCCTGTATTTCACGGAAGATGGCAACGACGGATCCGTTCTCCTGAATCTCAAGCCGTACAGAGGTACGTCGTTCACCGTCTACTGGGTGAACATCGAAACGGGTCATTGGGGCCCAGCCGAGCAGATCGCCGGGGGCCGTCTGGCGCCGCTCAGAAAGCCCGGCCCAGGGCATCAAGCCGCAGCCATCGTCAGGTCAAAGCCAATCCGGCAAGTCGGTCACTAGCATTCAGGCGGACGAGCCCAGGTGGCGTCTGGGGAGCCTTCTCAGGGCACTCTCTGGAATTGGCCTTTGGTCTTGATCTCGTCGAGGAATCGCTCTGGGACGAACCATTTGACGTAGCCGCAACGGCCGCACACGCAGAGGCGGAACTTGGCGCGGGTGGGGAACCAGCACCAGCCGATTCCGGGCATCAGGTCAGGACCGTAGCCGCCTTTCGCAGTAACCTCGCTGCTATAGAATTCAACACCGCCGCATTCGGGACACTCTCGCTCTGCCATGGTCATGCCCTCACCGGAAGCCGCCATCCAACCGCAAGAGCCCAGCGGCCCACACGGACCGCCCTCCAACAGAACAGACGCCCGACCGGGCAATTCCTCACAGGGGATCAAGGATTTCCGGGCCCGTCCAGGCAGACAAGCAGTTCTTGGAGAAGAAGCCGCAGTCGCCACGCGCCCGGTTCGATGCGTGGTGCATGCAACCACCCGACCCCATCGGCCGCTGCCTCAGCAGATGCGCCGGCGCAACACACCAGTTCCACAGGCGGAGCAAGAGAGCCCGGCAGGAAGAAGTCGCGCCCTTTCCTTCCTGGGCCGTCCTATAATACCTATCGAGAAAAGGCTGATTGACGTGCCCGATAGTTTTTCTGTTTGAGGGCCCTTTTTGGCTTGTTCCGCTTGATTTTTCTCCTATAAAATGCCGAAATACACTACTGAGAAGTGGCATGGCTGGACTTTTTGCTTGTGTTTTCCGGCTTCGTGCCCTAGAATAGCCATTGAGATAGAGGTCTCAAGGTGGACCGAGAGTGGAAGCGTTCTTCTGTTGATTGGAGGATGGGAGATGTGGTTTCCGCGCTGCTGTGTTCTGCGTGCGCCAGCCGCTGCGTCATGCTCCCGAATCTCGCCCGCCTCGACGGGAGTTCTCTCGGACATTTTGAGGGGTTTCCTCGACCCATCGGGGTTGGTCTTCGATGGTAGAGGATACACCCGTTATCTATGGTTCCAGGCGAATTCCTGGGGTCCAGAGCGTGTTCGGCGTAGAACTCGCCTTCCGGGCTTTTCGTATTATCATTGGAATTAATGACTTTACAAACTTCGCGAGAGCACTATCCTCTATTCTCATTGAGCAGTTCCGGGATAGCGAGGTTAGTGGTTTGTACGCGTAGCGCAGGACAGACGGCGGTGACTGCCGCCTGGAAGAGCGCGAGGGTATAGGGCTATTGATATGTCTGATCAGGTAGCAGTGCTTGTAAGCGGCCCAGCTTCGCCAGCGCTCCGCAAGGCTTTTCTAAACCGTATGGCCCAATGGCTGTCCTACGGCGTGACCGCGGAGGATGTCGGCAGACGAAGACGGCAGCAGGAGCGAACCAGCCGCCTGGGGGATATCTTGCGTTTTTCCTGCCCGGCCGAGGAAGGTCTCTTGAACAGCATAATCGAGGGTCTGCGCGCCGAGTACAACAAGCTGAAAAGGGACCGTGTGAATCAGATGGGTACGGGGCCGGGCGGGCGCGACCGAGAGCAGCCGATCGATAGCCTGGGTGTGTGGCTCCGCCTGCCAGGGACTCCTCTCGTTCAATTGGAATCGCCCGAGTCCGCACATGAACTGCTCGAGGTCTTTCACCAAACCGAGATGTCCGAGCCCTCCACCACCTCGGAGGATTACCTCAAGCTCTCCGTTGTCGCCCGCGGCGGACAAGAGAAGGGCAAGGAATTCGACGAGAAGGTGCGCGCCGGTATGCCGGCCGCGGAGGCGGCGCAGGAAGTCATGAAGAACACCAACCCACTCGACCACTTCGAAGAAATCAGGTTCGTGGTCTGAGCGGTTTTCAGCCGACAACTCATCTCCGTTGCGATCGTTCCCGCAGGTAGTCATTGAGCAGCAGTTCTGTTCGGTGGTAGGCCGAGGCAATCATCTTGGGAATCCGACAGGCTTCAAGTTCCACGGACAGACAGCCGCTGAAGTCCGGGTACGCGTCGCCGCGAGGCATATCCAAAGAGACTCTGGCAAACAAGTCGAACCAGTCGTGGTACTTCTGAGGGTAGGTCCGTACGCCCGTTACAAGGTCGCTGAGATGCCCCGGACCAATGTCTCCAATATGGACATGCACAATCCTATTGCGGATCTCCTCGATATCCAAGTCCTTGGCTTTGATATCGCACAGGTGCATATGACAGCAGTCAATGTTGAAGCCTATCCTCTCTGGATGAGACACGGTCCCCGGCATGTTTAGCCGTCTGGCTAGCGATCGCATGTCGTCCAAATCTGCCATAAACGGAAGCAGCCCAGGCTCGACTTCAATGCCAATCCATACGTTGTTCTTAAGGGCGACTTCCGAAAGGTGATCGAGCGACGTGAGCAAAGCCTTTTGCTTGTCCTCGCGACTGGCCTTCTTCGCCATGACGTCTTTGTACTGGGTGTCGGCGGTCACAGCATCACCTTTGGCCTGTCGGGGGGCGTAGAGCCGAGTTCCCGCCACGATCTCAACGAATCGAGTGTCATACTGGTGTTCCGTCTGGAGGAAGCCGGCCATCTCGATGATGTTGGTCAACGCACGCACCGCTCGCTGACGGTCGTCCTCGACGAGGGACGATATCTCGGGGAAGTACGTTGCGAAGCCCCTCAAAGAAAACGAATGGTCGAATTTCTGAGCGATCTCTGACACGTCCCTGTGGAGTTTCCTGGCAATCATCTCAGGATGCCGGTGATCCGAGACCACCTCCAGAGGAGACGATCCTTTGTCGGCATCGTAGTAGTTGCGCAGATCATCCGTCTGAAATGCGAAGAGATCCACGTTCCGAATCTTGTGTACGGCAAGTACCTTCAGGGCGTCGGGTAGGGCCCCGGCGCAGAAGGTGGTGATGGCGCCGATTTCGAGCAACGTTGGCTTCCG
>JANQFY010000272.1 GCA_028277585.1 Sedimentisphaerales bacterium | reverse complement strand
TGGCATTGACATCGGCGCCGTAGGACAGGCACATCTGAGCGACGCCGACCTCGCCGGCGCTCAGCGCCTTGAAGAACTTCTCGCCCAGCGTTTCGCCGTCCAGCAGTCGGCAGGCGAACCCCCACGATCCCTCGCCGTTCTGCACCTTCATCAGAATCTGGTTCTTGCCCGCGCGGAAGTTCACCACCGCGAGGTCGTCGTCAGGTTGGAGCGAACGGGCGATCCAGTTCTCCGTGACGGGCTCGCCGTTGAGCCAGACCCGCACGGAATCGTCACTGCCGATCCCCAGCAGACCGGGTCCGGCCTCGGGCATTTCGAATTCAGCCCAGGCGTAGGCGACCGCGTAGTCGGCGGCGCCGCAGACGTCGGCCAGATTGACTGCCTCGATCTCACTGTCCACCGCTTGCCAACGGATTTCTTCGTTTCCGACCTGATGGACCATCTCCGTGGTGGGGCGGATCTTCGCTTCGCCTCCGTGCTCGGCGAGAAAGTCCTGGTAGAACGCCTGGCGCTGGGCAGCTCGGTCGGGGCCCTCTTCGGTCTCGGAAACCGGGAACGGCCCGCAGACCATCCAACGCCGCATGAACGCGCCGGGCTCCAGTTCCGGGTAGAACGCGTTGTCCTCGGACGATTGGCCGAGCGATTTCGATACGGTGACTGAGAGGATGCAGAATCCGATGAGGACCAGGGCTGTTCGCTGAGAAAGCCGCATGTTCAGACTCCTTACAAAGAGGCCGCCTTGGTGACTCTCGCCAGGCCTTCCGCGATGCCGATCTGTCGGGCAAGAGCCGCCGCATCTATCTCACTGCATTCATTGTGCCGCAAAGGGCCCGAGAAGGCAAGGGTTTCGTGGATTGTAGGGCGAGCGTCCTCGCTCGCCTTTGCAGCGTTTCCGGTGCAGTGCCCAGTCGGGGAACCGGCGAGCGGGGACGCTCGCCCCACGGGCTGCCGCCGAATCTGATCAACACGGGGCCTGAAGAAGCCGATAGGAGGAATGCCGGTGTTCTGCGCCGGCTGAGTCGGAATCTGGAGATGCAAGGCAGGGTGCTGCACATGAAATTGGGATTTCAGGTAGTCCACGCAAGCGACGCGAGCGGTCGGAGAATCCGCCTGGCCGGGAACCCTCTGGCGGCACTGCTGCTGGTCGCTGTTCTCATCTGGCTGGCGCTGTTCGCGCGTTCGGCGGTGGATTACACCTGGGATCATTACAGTTCCTACGAAGGGACGGTCGTCGCGATCGAACGCCATTGGACCGACCACCTGACGTCCGAGTCGGGCGACGTGGAGTATCTCCTGATCCGGACCCCGCAGGGTCGAATGATCGACAAACGCATCAGTCTCGAACGACGCATCGCCACCAACATCCAACCCGGCGACTACGTCACCAAAAAACGAGGCTTCACCCACCCCATCCAACGCCGCGACAGCGGGTCCTGAAGACGCGACGCCCGTCTAGCGATTGTCGAGCAACTCATCCAGATCCTGCACAAGATCGTCCTGCTCCGGGCGGTAGATCAGAACCCTTTGCTTCCGTCTAGGTATGGGACTGCGCTTGTCAGCCGGTTGGCCCGGTACGCGATAGGAAAAGCAGATGGCGATCTTGTCGTGTCCAAGGGATTGCGTCTCATAGGGTCGATGGTAATCGTGCGTGTCTTCGATGACGTGTCGCTTGGAACACGACCGCATGCGATACCGGTTTGCGACATAGTAGAAACTCTCATCTGTGTCGTATACGAGGGCTTGCGAGCCCAGGACTTTCTGAAAATCGTAAATGTCCTCCAGAGACAATAATGGCTTCTCAAGATCGTACCGCCAGGAATATACGACGAATTTGCCGCCCGCGAAATAGTAGGAAAGCCCTGAAGACATGCTACGCTCAGTTCCTGGTCTGAACGTTGGCTCTCGCCACACCTCCTCAATCGTCGGCGAGATCGGCGCGGCGATGATCTTCGTTATCTTGTCCTTGTCGATTGAAAGCGCTTGCCAGTGATCGTATCTGTCTTTGTGTATTCGCAGCTGCTGGTCCCGCTTGATCTCGGCGACGTGGGACACGGCGTACTCAACGAGCTTCAACGTGGTCGCGACGTCGAACGATCTGCTGACCTGTCGTATCACGAGGGCGGGCGATTTCAGGAACGGCTCGGGTTTCCTGCTTGTTGGCGGGGTCCATGTCAGTACTTCAGGGTCGGCGCCGTCGTCAAATGAGACGAAGTAATCGGCATCGCAGTCGCGTGTATAGAAGTGCTCAAAGTCAAGGAAGACAGTCTCTCGATACCCCAGGTTCTTGGTTAACCTTCGAGCCAACTCGCCAATGATGGCGACCTTGTTGATCTCCTCGTACTCGAAGCCCGTCTCGATTCTCACCTTGACGTTTCCACAGTCCCTGATCGAGTAGCCGGGCTCATCCGCCAAGACAGTGTTTGCGCTGGGCAGCAGGATCAGTACAAGTACGAGCAGACGTTTGAGCATGTTGTCGTCACCACCTTTCTTCTCTGCGATCTGTCATGGGCGTCCCTGGCAGACAGCAGAGTCACTTCCCCTTGATCGAGACCTTTCAGTCGCTTCGGTTGTCACCATACTAGCCGAATCCCGGCGGGCGGGAAAGGGGAACATTTTACTCGGCGCGTGGCGCTGTCGTTCCTGCGCACGCGGCGGATCGTGATGGCGCGGTGTCCGCCTAGCGCTTCTTCAGCAGTTCATCCAGATCCTGCGCCAGGTCGTCCTCTTCCGGATGGTAGATCAGAGTTCGCGACTTCACGGCCATGTTGAGTTTGCTGCCCGGAGGGCTCGGCACGAAGTATGAGAAAGAGATGGCGATCTTATCGTACCCGAGAGATTGGACCTCGTAGGGTTTGAAATAATCGTGGGTGTCCTTTATTCGGTGCCGTTTCGAGCATGGTTTGCGGCGATCTGAGACGAAATAGAATGTCTCTCTTGTGTCGAAGACAAGCGCCTTGTTGTTGGAGATTTCTCTGAAATCATAGATGTCCTCCAATGACATCAAGCGTTTCTCTCCGCTCTGCTCGTGCCAGCAATACACGATGTATTCACCTTTCTCGAAGCGATAGGATATCCCGGCATAGGCATTGGGGTCAGTCCCCGGTTTGACCACCGGTTTTTGCCACGCCTCTTCAATGGATGAGGAGATTCGTGCGGCGACGATCCGTCTTATCTTCTTCTTGTCGATCGAACGGGCTTGCCAGCGTCTGTACTTGTCCGCGTAGGTTCGCACGCGCTGGTCACGCTTGATATCCGCGACATGGGACATGGAGTACTCGAGAAGCTTCAGTGTGGTAGCGGCATTGAATGAGCTGCTGGTCTGCCGTACCACAATACCGGGCGGCAGCGGCGATGGTTTGGTGTTCTTGCCGTACCACTTCATCTCATTGGTGCCGGCACCAAACCAGATGAGGGGGTCGCTGACGTAGTCCTTGACGTAGTAGTGGTCGAAGTCAAGGAATACGGACTCGTGGTAGTCCATGCGCTCGCTCAGTCTCTGGGCCAATTCGCCAATGATCGCTACTTTCGAGATCTCCTCGTAGTCGTAGCCCGTCGTGATCCTCACCTTCACGTTCCCGAATTCCATGTCATAGGAGATGTCCTGATGGGCAAATGCAGAGTTTGCACTCCCAAAGGCGATCGCCACAAGTGCGAAAAGGCGTCTGTGCATGTTGTCGTCACCACCTTTCTTTTCTGCGATCTGTCATGGGCGTCCCCGACAAACCGCAGAGTCACTTCCCCTTGATCGAGACCTTTCAGTCGCTTCGATTGTCACCATAATAGTGAAATCGCCGCGGGTGGGGAAGGGAAAGATAGTGCTTGGGCTCTGGCTGACATCGGACGCTGTCATTCCCGCGCAGGGCCCGCCCTGAGCACAGTCGAACGGGCGGGAATCCAGACAACATCTGATGATTCCTGGATCCCTGCCTTCGCAGGGATGACAGAGTCAGTTTCTCGTGCCTCCCGCCAACTGCTAGCGCTTCTTCTGCGTTCGGGGGCGCTTTGCGGGGCGTTTGCGTTTGGGGGTCTTCTTGGGGGGCAGGAGGGAGACGGTTTTGATCAGTTCGAGCGCGGGGGCGAGGTCTAGTTGGCGGGCGGCCGGGTGGACCTCGACGATGCGCACGCGGAGGGGCTGGGCGAGTCGGAGCATCGCGCCGGTGTGACGGCCCAGCAGGCACTGGCTTCGCTCGTCGAAGCGCCAATGGTCGGGGCCCAGGACCTCGCGCCGGATGAAGCCCTCGACGCCGTACTCGGGCAGGTGGACAGCGGCACCGTAGGCGTTCAGGCTTGTGACCACGCCGTTCATTTCGTCGCCCACGCGCCGCTGCACGAGGTGGAGCGTAAGGATGGTCTTGAGTTCCTGTTCGGCCTCCTCGGCGACCTGCTCAGTCTGCGAGATGTGCTCGCCGATCGCGACGAGGTCGGGGAAGGCGTACTCGCGGCGGGCGCGGTCCAGGTCCCGATCCAGATAGGCCTGCAGGGCGCGGTGCACCAGGAGGTCGGCGTAGCGGCGGATGGGGCTGGTGAAGTGACAATACTTCGACGCCGCCAGCGCGTAATGGCCCGCACTGGTCGGGGCGTAGATCGCCTTGGCGAGGCTGCGCAGGACCAGCAGGTGGACGGGCAGGCCGGCCTGGGTGTCCCGGACCTGGTCGAGCAGGGCCTGCAGGTGCGAGCGGCGGGGCTGGCGCGACACGGTGATGCCCAGCAGACGGAGCGTCTGGGACAATTGGCGCAGCGTCTTCTTGCCCGGCTCGGGGTGGATGCGGCGCATGAACGGGACGCAATAGCGGTCCAGCAATTTCGCGACAGCGACGTTCGCCTCGACCATGAACATCTCGATGATCGTGTGCGGGTAGCTCGTGTCGGCCGGCTCGACGCCCATGACGCGGCCCGATTCGTCCATGAGGACCTCGTTGACGGGCATCTTCAGTTGCAGCATGCCCGCGCGACGGCGGCGCTTCTCGATCGTGCGGGCCAGTGTCTCCATCTCGCGCAGCAACTCGACGACCTCGTCGGGCAGGTCCCCGGCGTCGCCCTTGAGTGCCCGGTCGGCCTGCTGGTAGCTCAGCCGCGCCTTGGACTCGATCACGGTGTTGGCGAAGCGCGTCGATCGGACGTGACCATCCTTGGTATAGGTCAGGTAGACGCTCTTGGTGAAGCGGCGTTGACCCGGCTGGAGCGAGCAGATCTCGTTGCTGAGCATCTCGGGTAGCATGGGCAGCGTGCGGCCCGGCAAGTAGACACTGTTGCCCCTCTGCCGGGCGCAGCGATCCAGCGCCGATCCTGCCGGCACGAAATGGCTTACGTCGGCGATGTGGACGCCCAGAATCCAGCCGCCGCGTTTGTCGCGGATCAGGCTAATGGCGTCGTCGAAGTCCTTCGCGTCCGGCGGATCGATCGTGATGACGAGGTGATCGGTGATGTCCCGACGGTCGTGTGCGTGGCGCGGGTCGAAATCGGTGCGGGCGTTGCTGGCTTCGACCAGGGCGCTGGGCTCGAACTCGTCGGACAGCCTATGACGGCGCATGACGGCGGCGATTTCGGTGTCGTGCCGGCCCGGTCGGCCCAGGACGCTGACGATCACGCCGCTGCCTGGGCGCGATCGGCTCGGGTAGGTGCGAATCCGCACGGCGACCTTGTCCCCGTGTCGCACGCGACGTATGTCGACATTCTCCAGCTCAATCGGGCGGGCGAAATCACCGCCGTCCGGGCGGACCAGCCAGCGATTCTGCTCCTGGCGAAGCGTGCCCACTACGTCGCTGCGAGCCCGATCAAGGACTTTGATGACCTTGCCGGTCCGGCGGTCCGGGCCGCTGCGCGTGACCTTGGCGACGACGCGGTCGCCTGTCATGGCGCTGCCGATCCCCTTGGCCGGGATGAACACGTCCCCGTCCGAGGTGAGCTGTTGCGGCGTGACGAACCCACAACCCCGGGCGTGGGCCCTGAAGACGCCGGTCACTTCGTTCGACGCGTGGGGCAGCCGGACGAGATTCCGCGGTCCCACGATCACCTGGCCCTCGTCCGAGAGCGCCTCCAACGCCTCGCGAAAGGCGGTGCGCAGATGGCCCCCCACGCCCAGCTCGTCCTGCAAGTGGATGACCTGACGCGGGGTCCCATCCTTCTGCAACAGATGGAGAATATGGCTCTTCAGGGTGTCGTGCATACGCCCATCATACCATCGAACAGGGCCTGATGCAGGCGGCAAATCGGACGTTGCGGGCCGCCCTGGGCTTTTGTCCTTGAAGGGAGAGCCGGACGGAGCGTATGATGCGGCCAGCATAAGCGGATCGTCAGATTACCCGGTGGGGCGAGCCCCACCCTACGAGGTCTTTCTGTGGGCGTATGAGGAATTTCTCGAAGAGCAAGCGGATCGTCATCAAGATCGGGACCAACACCTTGACCAAGGACACGGGGATCGATACGGGGTATGTCCGTCTGATCGCCCGTGAGGTGACCGAACTGCTCAAGGCGGGGCGGCAAGCGTTGATCATCAGCTCCGGCGCCATCGGCATGGGGGCCGGGCAGCTCGATCTGCCGGGCCCGGCCAAGGATATGAAGATGCGCCAGGCCTGCGCGGCGATCGGTCAGCCCTTGCTGATGCAGGAATACCGCAAGGCGTTCATGCGTCACGGCGTCACCGTCGCCCAGGTCTTGCTGACCGCCGAAGTGCTGAGCAATCGCAAGACCTACCTGAATCTGCGCAACGCCATCGAGAAACTGCTTTCGCTGGGCATCGTGCCGATCCTCAACGAGAACGACAGCGTCAGTACCGCCGAGATTGGCTCCGCTTTTGGCGATAACGACAAGCTCAGCGCCCTGGTCGCCAGCAAAATCGATGCAGACCTGCTGATCATGCTGACCGATATAGACGCGCTGTACGATAAAGACCCGAACGAGCACGCCGATGCTCAGCCGATCCGGGCGGTCTTCGAGATCACCGACGAGATCGCCCGCAACGCGGGCGGTTCCGGCTCGCGTCACGCGACGGGGGGGATGAAGACCAAGATCGAAGCGGCCAGGATCGCTTCACAGGCGGGCTGTCGCCTCGTTCTGGCCAATGGGCGGGACAGCGACGTGATCGGGCGCATCATGGCCGGTGAGGAGATCGGCACTATCTTCCTGCCCAAGCGCAAGCTCAGCAATCGCACCCGCTGGATTCTGCACAGTAAGCCGGCCGGGGTGATCCACATCGACGACGGGGCCGTGGGGGCCCTGCGCCGGAACAAGAGCCTGTTGCCCTCCGGCGTCACGGCGGTCGAAGGGACGTTCAAGGCGGGGGACGTGGTCATGCTCAACGACGTCGCCAAGGCGGTCGTCAGCATCGCCAGCGGTCAACTCAAAGACCTGGCCGGTAAGCACAGCACGGAGATCAAGAAACAACTCGGCCCCGACCACCGTGATGTCGTCGCGATCCCCGAGGACATCGTCTTCCTCGACTACTGAGCCGGTGACCTAATACCCCATTATGCCTCTATGCGATTGCCCCTGCCTTGATTAGGGGGGATAGGTGATTTTTTCTTGTCGATAGGGTGCGGCATTTGTTATAAATAGGTTATATCGACCTGTAGGTTTTTGCTCCCTGCGGCCCCGGAGGTGTGCAGCCTCGGATGTACGTGGGAGCGTCGCGTGAGGTACAGAGCCGGAGAGAGGGTTCTGCAGCGTTCCAACGGAGTCTGCACGCATTTCATCGATCTGCTCAGGCCGAGCAGTCGGCACGGGAAGGAGGTCGTTTCGGGTCCGAGATAGTTTCGGTCCGTCCTGACGCCCGGTGGGGCGTGAGGGCGAGGTTCTGCGGTGGTTCTATTGGTTCTGCTCGAAGTATGCTGAGAGTACGTTCTAATGAGGCTCGCGGCGTGTTTCGGGCAGTTTGTGTTTTGGCGTTTCGCCAGGGCACAACGCGTCATCGAAATTGGGTCATGTAGCTGTAGCTCTATTGGTTCTGCTCGAAGTGTGCTGAGAGTCAGTCCGTAGGAGACTCGCGGCGTGTTTCGGGCAGTTTGCGTTTTGGCGCGTCGCCAAGGCGCAGGGAAGTGGTTTTTGTGGTCAACGAGGAGTAAGCATCTATGTATCAACGAACGGTATTAGTGGTAGCAGCCGCTCTGCTCGTCGCCCTGACGGGCAGCGCTTTCGGGCAGACGGTTCCGGCCGGTGGTTGGACCGGGGACGCCACGATCGGTTCGGCCGATCCCGGCAGCAGCGCTTCGCCGGAAAAGGGCGTTTACGAAGTAACGGGCAACGGCGCCGACATCTGGGGTAACGCCGACGCCGGTCAGTATCTCTACAAAGAACTGGTGGGCGACGGCTCCATGACCGCCCGCGTGGCCGACAACGGCGACGGCTCGAACAACTGGGCCAAGGGTGGCGTTATGATTCGCCAGAGCACCGAGGCCGGTTCGCAGCATGCGTTCACCTGCATCACCGGTGGCGATGGCGGCGGCGCCGCCTTCCAGCGTCGTGTTGACGCCGACGGTTCGTCGACGTCGAATCACGACCTGGCCAACGGCCCGTACGCTCCGCCGTATTGGGTTCGGATCGAGCGCGTTGGCGACGATTTCACCGCGTTCATCTCTGCGGACGGCGAAGACTGGACGCAGGCCGGCGACGTGATGACGATCAGCATGACCGACCCGGTCTTCATCGGTCTGGCCGTGACCTCCCACGCCGGTGGCGAGCTGCGGACCTTCACTTTCGACAACATCAGCTTCACGGGCGAAGTCTCGGGCGAGAAGGACCCCGGCGCGGCCAGCAATCCTGTTCCGGCCGACGAGGCTGTTGATGTGCCCCGCGACGTGACGATCGAATGGGCGGCCGGCGACTATCCCGGCACGCACGATGTCTACCTCGGCACGTCCTTTGACGATGTCAACGACGCGACTCGCGCCGACCAGCGTGGTGTTCTGGTCAGCCAGGGTCAGGCCGACGCGGCTTACGCGGCCGGCATCCTGGAATTTGGTCAGACCTACTACTGGCGTGTTGACGAGGTCAACAACGTCGGTGGCGCGATCTTCAAGAGCGACGTCTGGAGCTTCACGGTCGAGCCGTTCGCGTACGTGGTTGAGAACGTCGTTGCGAGCAGCAACGCCGCCTCCGACGCGGACAACGGCATCGAGAAGACCGTCGACGGTTCGGGCCTCAACGCGGCCGGCGAGCACTCGACGGAAGCGGGCGACATGTGGCTGAGCCTCCCGGCCGGCGCCGAGCCGATCACCGTGACCTACGAGTTCGATCAGGTCCACAAGCTGCACGAGATGCTCGTCTGGAACTACAACGTTCAGTTCGAGCTGATGCTGGGCTTCGGCGTCAGCGCGGTGACCGTGGAATACTCGACCAACGGCGCTGACTGGACGGTCCTGGGCGATGTCGCGATCAATCAGGCGACCGCCACGGCGTCCTACACGGCCAACACGACCGTCGCGTTCGGTGGTGTTCCCGCCAAGTTCGTCAAGCTCACCGTCAACGACAACCATGGTCCTCTGACGCAGTTTGGTCTGAGCGAAGTTCAGTTCACGCAGGTCCCCGCCGCGGCGCGTGAGCCGCAGCCGGCCGCCGGTGACACGGGCGTCGCCGTTGGCGCGACCCTGAACTGGCGTGCGGGCCGTGAGGCTGTTTCGCACGACGTTTTCGTGGGCACCGACGAAGCGGCCGTCCTCGACGGAACCGCCGCGGCTGACACGGTCAGCCAGACGAGCCTGACCCCGGGCGATCTCGAGTTCGGGATGACTTACTACTGGAAGGTCAACGAGGTCAACGAGGCCGACGAAGTCAGCGTTTGGGAAGGTCCGGTTTGGAGCTTCGCGACCGAAGAGTTCGCGGTGATCGACGACATGGAGAGCTACACGGACGACGAAGGCAGCCGGATCTACGAGAGTTGGGTCGATGGCTACGGCGTCTCCTCCAACGGTTCCCAGGTTGGCTACCTCGAGTCCCCGTTTGCCGAGAGCACGACCGTCAATGGCGGCAAGCAGGCCATGCCGCTGTTCTACGACAACACCGGTGGCGCCAGCTCCTCCGAGGCCGTCAAGGATCTCGGTGGGATGAACCTGACCGCCAACGGCGCGGACAGCCTGCGGCTGTTCGTTTCCGGTATGGCCCCGGCCTTCTACGAAGGCGCCGACGGGACCATCCTGATGAACGGTATCGGCAACGACATCTGGGATGCGGCCGACCAGTTCCGCTTCGCTTACAAGGAGCTGACGGGCAACACGACCATGATTGCTCGGGTCGATGCGCTCGATAGCAGCCCCAACGGTTGGGCCAAGGCTGGTCTGATGATCCGCGAAGGTACCGAGGTTGGTGCGGTCAACGCGTTCATCGCCATCACCGGTGGTGAAGGCGGCGGCGCCTCGTTCCAGCAGCGTACGGCGGCCAACACTAACAGCGTCTCGGAGCACAGC
Organism: Sedimentisphaerales bacterium; assembly: GCA_028277585.1. Taxonomy (GTDB): domain Bacteria; phylum Planctomycetota; class Phycisphaerae; order Sedimentisphaerales; family Anaerobacaceae; genus Anaerobaca. The sequence continues at coordinate 148 of JANQFY010000272.1, read as the reverse complement.
TACGAGGGCGGCCCGTTCGCCCCGCCGTATTGGATCCAGATCACCCGTTCGGGCGACGCGATCTCCGCGTACATCTCCCCGGACGGTGCGACCTGGACGCAGGCGGCTGAGACCGTGACGGTCGAAATGGACGATCCGGTTCTGGTCG
>JANQFY010000183.1 GCA_028277585.1 Sedimentisphaerales bacterium | reverse complement strand
GCTGTCCAGCAGCGGGCCGCCCGAATTACCCGGATTGATCGCCGCATCGGTCTGGATCACGCCCTCGATGGGGCGACGCGTCACGGACTCGATCTCGCGGCCCAGACCACTGATCACGCCGGTCGTCAACGTCTGGTCGTATCCGAACGGATTGCCGATAGCGAACACCTTTTGCCCCACCTCCAGATCACTGGAAGAGCCGACAGCGATCGCCGGGAGCACCTCCTTGGGCGCATCGATCTTCAGAACCGCCAGGTCCTTGTCCGGTGCAACCCCCACCAGTTCGGCCTTCCAGGCGGAGTGGTCCGCCAGCGTCACATTAGCGCCCTGCGCGTCTTTGATCACATGGAAGTTCGTCACGATGTACCCGTTGGGATCCCAGACAAATCCAGTGCCCGTCCCCTGAGGCACTTCCATCGCATTGAGACTGAAGAAGTCCCTCCGGACCGTCACAGAAGTGATGTAAACAACGGATGGCGAGGCGCGTCGGAACAACTCGATCGTGCTCTTCTCGTCCTCGGCCAAATCGCCGCGCGCCGTCACGGCCCGTGGCTGGGCGCTGCCGTCGTGCAATCCAAACAACCAGGGTCTGACCTGCCAGAAAAGCAGGACGGTCACCAATGCCACGAAGAGCATCAGCAGTCCACGGCTGTGATCGGGGTGGACCGGGCCCCGTGCGTGCCCGCGATTCTGTTCCATGACTGTTCTCTCCACTGCGCAGTGACCAAAGCAAGCCCCTGCATCGGATCTCGGGGCACGCATCATGATAGGCGTGTGGGAACAGCCTGTCAAAACCATATCCTCAGCGTTTCCCGAGTCAGCCCTGGAGCGAACCGAATCCTGTCGAGAACATTCCTCAGGCCCATCCGAAAATGAAAACCGCCTCGCACAACTTCGTCCCGAACCGGGACGGCTGACATCTCGCGAACGAACAGGGATTGGACTCAACAACGAGTAAGGGCACTGCTCAGGACAGTACGACCCTGCCGTCCCGTAGGGTCATGGCCCCGAGCAGTGCCCCGTCCATCCGTGGACTCGGCGAATACCGCTACCCATCCTTGGTCCGCTGTACGCTTCGACATCATCACCCTGGTGACCGGAACACCCGATGACAACAGGAGCGTATCTCCCGTCCGTAAAAGCAATCGATTGTCACCACTCCTGAACCCACAACCCAGTCTCACGCGCCGGACAGCGTCAAGACGCAAGACGCTATCCGAAGCCCGCTGCCCCGATCGACGGCGCAAACGCTGCCGACATCGCGGCGCCGGAGGCGCCCTTCTGGGAATGTTGTGAGGATGGAGTCGGAGTGGAAATGCAAGCCGTTGCGGTGTAGAAACAGAAGAGGTTCCTCTGGTCCCTTCGAACCTCACCGGTGCCGATGGCTGCTGCCATGTTGCCTCCTCCTGAGGTAAGTTCCGACTCAAGGCCGGAACCACATGCACCCTGCTACGCTGACCACTCCATTGTCGCTATGAAACACACACCTGCCATTTGTGTTTCTAGACACCGCAGATTATACGGTTCATCGTCTCCGTGTCAATTGTGGAGAATACGTATTTTGCCTGATCGGTGGCTTCGTCGCGAGCTATTGGGCTCCAGCGACCGGCGTTACCGGCGCCGAGCCCAGGTATGTCTGGCCAAAGTTCTTCGCGATCTCCTGACATGCCGCGGGCAGTTTCGCCATGGGGATCAGACACATGCGATGCTGAGACAGAACCGTCAGATTGTCGGCTCGGGGCATCTGGTCGATACCGGCCACCAATTGTCTCATGCCCACCTCGAGCGGCTGATCCTTCTGCAGGAGCCCGGCCTTGAGAATATAGTGCCAGGCCTGCGTCAGCGTGAACAGCATGTCCAGGTGCGGGCCATGCTCCAACACGACGACCGAGAGCCCCAGGGCGCTGATGTTCTGCTCTTTGTCCTGGACGTTCAGCGTCACAATCTTGATCGTCCACTGAGGGTCTTCCTCGACCAGGCGAACGCCCCCCACCGAATGGAATCCCTGCGCTACATGGCGCAGAATCTCACCCTTGAGGTCGTCGGTCGCGCTGATGTCGATCCTGATCCTCGCATCCGGGCCTACCGACGCAGCGCCGAGCGCAGCATCCGGGCCGCTCTGCAAGGGGATTCCGAAAGACATGCTCCACACAAGAAAGGTCATCACCGGGTTCATCGTATGCCTCCTCCTTAGCCATTCAAGCAGATGAACGCTCACAGGACCCGCAAGGTGCTTTACATCGCCCTTGCCTCCATCGTCCTTATGCCGGAGATTGTACACCTTGAAGTCGAAATGTCAAGAACTTCCTGGAATTGACGCGATCGGTCGGGTAGAGTTTCTGGTCTGGAAAAGGCGAGCCGGCCGGGCAATTCCCGAGAGGTTCGCATTGGCCAATGCGAATCCGTGTGGTATGATACCGGCGTTTTCTCGTTCACCTTTGGTTTCTACCCCTTTCCCGTGGAAGGCTTCAATGAGCGATACGACTACTGGAATATTGAAACACGTCGGCAACCGCCAATATGCGATACGCACGAGCGAGCGATCGTATCGCATCGGCTCAACCGCCGGCGAATTGATGGTCCAGCCCGAACTGGCCAAGCGGTTGCCCCTGGTCGAGGGCGCCGCCATCGTTGGCCAGATTGCGCGCAAGAAGGGCAAGACCCGCCTGGTGGAAGTCGAGAGCCTGGGCGGCATGCCGCCGAAGGCCTTTGCCGACCGACCGCACTTCGCCGACCTGGTCGCCATCGATCCCCACGAACGATTCGACCTGGGCGCCTGCGGGCAGGAGAGCATGCGCATCGTCGACCTCATTGCACCGATCGGCAAGGGAACCCGCCAACTGATCGTCTCGCCTCCGAAGGCGGGCAAGACGGTTCTGCTGGAGCAGATCGTTCAGGCCATCCGGCACACGTCGCCCGCGACGCGCATCATCATCCTGCTCCTGGACGAGCGCCCCGAAGAGGTGACCCACTTCCGCCGATCGGTGGAAGGCGCCGAAGTGGTCGCCAGCACGAGCGATCACAGCGCCGATGAGCACGCCGAACTGGCCGAACTGATGCTCGCCCACGTGCAGACCGAACTGGAATGCGGTCGCGAGATCGTGCTGATGATTGACAGCCTCACGCGAATGGGTCGCGCCTTCAACAACCGAACGCGAAACCGAGGTCGATCGCGCGGCCACACCATGAGCGGCGGTCTTGAAGCCGGCATTCTGGAGATCCCCCGCCGTCTGTTCGGGCTGGCCCGCAACATCGAGAACGGCGGCTCCATCACCATCATCGCGACGTGTCTGATCAACACGGGATCGCGGATGGACCAGTTGATCTTCGAGGAATTCAAGGGCACGGGCAACAGTGAGATCGTCCTGGACCGCGCGATGGCTGAAGCGCGCGTGTTCCCGGCGATCGACATTCCGGCCAGCGGCACCCGCAAAGAGGCGCGACTCTACAACGAGGCCCACAGTCGCGGCTTGACCACCCTGCGCCGCGTGCTCTCGGGCTATGGGCAGCGTGGCGCGACCGAAGCCCTCTTCAAACTGCTCAAGAAGTACCCAACCAATGAGGAGTTCCTGGAGAGCATGAGTGCTCAGAGCTGATCGCCGTGAACGCCTATGCAACGCCATCTGATGAGGAGGCGATCGGCCTCTACCTCCATGTCCCCTTCTGCGAGCGCAAGTGCCCCTATTGCAGCTTCTATTCGGAGCCACTGGCCGAGCACGAGCCGGCGCCGCTGATTTCGGCAATGATCGCAGAGATGGATCGCTATCGATCCGTCCGGTCGTTCCACACCGTCTACCTTGGCGGGGGCAGCCCTACGTGCCTTCCGGTCCAGGAATTGGCGCGGCTTCTGGATGCCATCAGATCGCATTGCCCGAGCCCGGCGGAATTCACCGTGGAATGCAACCCAGGTCAAACGAATGCTGAGGCGTTGGCAATGCTGCGCCGGCATGGCGTCAACCGCGTGTCGTTCGGAGCCCAATCACTGGACACGGATGAACTGGAGCAACTCGGACGTCGGCACAGCCCCGAGGAGGCAATCGCCGCTGTGCGACTGGCCCGTAAGGAGGGATTCGACAACGTCGGTATCGACCTGATCTTCGCCATCCCTGGTTCGGATCTTGCCGGCTGGCGGCGGAACCTGGAGCTGGCGACCAGTCTCGACATCCAGCATATCTCGGCCTACAGCCTGACATATGAGCCGGGGACCGCCCTGGATCAGGCCAGGCGGGCCGGCCGCGTCGAGCCAGTGGATGAGGATACGGATCGCGCCATGTACGAACTGGCGATCGATTATCTGGCCTCGGCCGGATTCCAGCAGTACGAGATCTCGAACTTCGCCCGCGCCGGGTTCGCCTGCCTCCATAATCAGGGGTACTGGCACAATCGCCCTTACATCGGCATCGGTCCCGGGGCAGGCTCCTACTTCCAGGGTCGGCGAGCCCTGAATGCCCCGGATATTCGGCGCTACGTCGAGAAGATACGGACCGGCGAGGAGGCCTGGGAACAGAGCGAGCCGATCGGCCGGGACGAGCGCGTCTGCGAAACAGCCGTTCTGAACCTGCGTCGGCGCCAGGGCGTCAACCTGGCGGCGTTCCGGCAGGCGACGGGCGCGGACTTTCTCGAAGTCTTTGACAACCCGGTGCGTCGCCACGAAGATCAGGGATGGATCGAACGCACGCCGGACGCCGTGCGACTGACTCGAAAGGCACTGGCCGTGGCCGACTCGATACTGTGTGATTTTTCAGCTTTGTAAGGAACGCCGTTTGGATACGAAGTACATACGCAACTTCTCCATCGTCGCCCATATCGATCACGGCAAGAGCACGCTGGCTGATCGCATGCTGGAGCTGACCGGGACGATCACCCAGCGACAGGCCCAGGAGCAGTTGCTCGACAACATGGACATCGAGCGTGAGCGTGGCATCACGATCAAGGCCTCGGCCGTGACGATGGAGTATGAGTATGAGGGCAATACCTACATGCTCAACCTGATCGACACGCCGGGCCACGTGGACTTTCACTACGAAGTCTCGCGCGCCCTGGCCGCCTGCGAAGGCGCACTGCTGGTCGTCGACGCCAGTCAAGGGGTCGAGGCCCAGACCGTGGCCAACGCGTACCTGGCCGTGGAAACCGGCGTCGAGATCATGGGGATCATCAACAAAGTGGATCTACCGGCCGCTCAGCCGGAGGTCGCGGCCGAGGAGATGGAGCACGTGCTGGGGATCCGGCGCAATGAGTGCTTCAAGATCAGCGCCAAGACCGGCGAAGGCGTCCAGGACCTGCTCAACGCGATCTGCGAATTGCTCCCGGGGCCCGAGGATCGCGGCGACGAGGAAACCAAGGCGCTGGTCTTCGACAGTCATTGCGATCCCTATCGGGGCGTGATCTGCTACGTCCGTGTCTTCAGCGGCTCCCTGAAGGTCCGCCAGAAGATCAGACTCATGCACAAGGGGCGCTCCTATCTGGTCACGGAACTGGGTAAGTTCTACCCCGAGATGACGCCGGTCGAGGAGATCGGCGTCGGCGAGGTCGGCTACATCGTCGCCAACATCCGCAACCTGGCCGACGTCAGCGTGGGCGAGACGATCACCGACGACGCCGCCCCGGCCGACGAACCGCTGGCCAGCTACCAGGCGCCCATGCAGATGGTCTTTTCCGATTTCTACCCAGGCGACAATACGGAGTACGCGCGCTTGCGGGCGGCTTTCGAGAAGCTGGCACTCAACGACGCCAGCTTTTCCTTCAGCCCCCAGAACTCCCCGGCGCTGGGGTTCGGCTTCCGCTGCGGCTTCCTCGGACTGCTGCACATGGAGATCATCCAGGAGCGTCTGGAGCGAGAGAACGACGTGGACATCGTCCAGACCGCCCCGACGGTCAGCTACGAGGTCGTCACGCGGGATGGAGACGTCCGGCGGATCGAATCGCCCAGCGAACTACCCGACAGGACACACATCGAAGAATTGCGCGAGCCGTTCGTTCGCCTGGAGATCATCACCAGCAGCGAATCGATCGGCGGCATCATGAAACTGGCTGAAGGTCGCCGCTGCAAACTCATCAAGACCGATTACCTCAACCCGACGCGCGTGCTGATGGAGTACAAAGCCCCGCTGGCCGAGATCGTCTACGACTTCTACGATCTGATCAAGGGCATCAGCCGCGGATACGCGACGATGGACTACGAATTCACTGGCTTCGAAGCCACGAATCTGGTCAAGATCGACATTCTCGTGAACGGCCAGCCGGTGGACGCCCTTTCGCTGATCGTGCACCGCGATCATGCCGAACAACGGGGCCGAAAGCTCATCATCAAGTTGCGAAGGGCGATTCCGAGACACCAGTTCGAGATTCCCCTTCAGGTGGCGATCGGCGGCAAGATCATCGCCCGCGAAACGATCAAGGCCTACCGCAAAGACGTGACCGCCAAGCTCTACGGGGGCGATGTCACGCGCAAAATGAAGGTCCTCAAACGCCAGAAAGAAGGAAAACGACGCATGAAGAGCGTCGGATCGGTGCAGATCCCGCAAAAGGCCTTCATGAGCATTCTCGATACGGGCGAATGAACCGCCGGGAGCCTTGTCGTCGCCGCCCCGTCGGATTCCGACTTTTTTTCGCATTTTGATGACGCCGAAGCGCATCGAAACACCTGTTTGCCTCGCATCGGGAGGCAAAACGCTGCCGGGAGCCCTTTTAGTACGGAGAGAATCGGGCCCAACGACCGATACTATCGTTAGACAGTAAGGCGTTTCCAGAGTTTGGCGCCTTTCTTACCGGTTGGTCGAGATGCCAGGAGTTCTTGACTTCCGAGGAACAATCGTGGTATCGTATCGGTATAATTTATGGTGTATCTGTGTTTGTACCCTTTACGGGATAGAGTTTTCGCTGCGGGGCCTACCACACGCATTCGAATCCCTCTAGAACCCCTTTTTCTCGGTACATCCTCCGAATGCACTTAAGGACTGCCAAGCCGGTCTTCGATCACTGTCTTTGCAGGGTGATTGGACGCCATTAGGAATTGACTAGGATCTTGCCGGCTGCGTTCGGTCATCGACGCAGTGCGTTCGGGGGTCGTGTCGATGGCGTCCCCGTCGTGTTTTTCGTTATACGAATTGTTATTTGAGTAGGCTACTTCATGAGCCAGGACGTCATACCCGCCTTGAATATGGGCGATTTAGAGATTCGTGTTCCGATCATTCAAGGTGGAATGGGAGTCAGAGTTTCCGGAGCCAGTCTCGCTTCTGCGGCCGCCAATGCCGGGTGCGCCGGCATCATCGCATCGGCCGGTCTGGGGCTGTTCGACGACCTGAAGGGCTCGGCTTCCAGGAAACTGGGGGAGGACGTCCTCCGCCAGGAGATCCGCAAGGCTAAGGACCTCTCGGACGGCGTCATCGGTGTCAACATCATGGTCGCCCTGTCCAATTACGAAAACCTGGTCCGGGTCGCCGACGAAGAGAAGGCGGACCTGATCATTTCCGGGGCGGGGCTGCCGCTCTCGCTACCGGCCTACGTGAGCAGCCGACACACGAAACTGGTCCCGATTGTCTCCTCGGCCCGCACGCTTCGGATCATCTGCAAGCGCTGGAAGCACCATTACGACAGGCTTCCGGACGCCGTAGTGGTCGAAGGCGTCAAGGCCGGCGGTCATCTCGGGTATGCGCCCGAAGACCTGACGAACGGCTCGGCCCCTCGTCTCGAGCAGACAGTGGCCGAAGTCGTCGCCGTGGCCAACACATTCGACCCCGCGATCCCAGTGATCGCCGCCGTCAAAGATCCCGCCGG
>JANQFY010000076.1 GCA_028277585.1 Sedimentisphaerales bacterium | reverse complement strand
TTGCTGAAGGAATCGCACGACCGCGTCATTGCCCTGGCTACCTGACCCAGCGTCCGTAAGACGGCCATCGAGGCGCGGTGCGGCGAGACGCAGTGCGACACGGAGCAGCCCAAGACAGCCGGGACCGCTATCGAGTGTGCGCGAGATGCCTCGGACATCGCGGCGGCGCTCTGGGGTGACTACGCCGCGAAGGACTACTCGGTGCGGTCAACCGACACGCCCAATGGAAGACGTCGCCGCTGGACCGCGCAGCCTTGGCAGTCATTCGGCTGCAGTATCGCGGCACTAAAGGGTGGGTAGGTCCAACGCACAGGCGGTCAAGTTCATCAGCCGATGTCGCGTCGTTCCACCGAGCGGGCCACGCCCAGGCACGCCGCCCAGCCGTCCTCAAGAAAGAAGAAGGGAGACAGATAGCTGTACCGAGCCGCTTGATCCCCCTCGAGGGCGCCTGTGTCGGCTGATGCGGCTACGATTCTGCCGAACACGACCACCTCCCTCCCCCACTCGCGGTAGCCGTCTGTCTCGCATTCCAGGTGTGCGCGACATTCGCTGATCCGCGGCGGCGCTACTCGCGCCGATGGCACGGGCGTCAATCCGCATGCCCCGAAGCGCGCCGCGCCCTGAGTGGTCGAGTCGCTGCCGCACCGCCACGCCTGCTCCACCAGGTCCTGACCGGGGACGTTGATCACGAACGCTCCGCGTTGCATCGTGTTGCGAGCCGTCGCGTGGTCGAACGTACAGCCGAACATGAGCACCGGCGGCGGACCGAACGCCGCCATCGACACCCACGATTTTGGCGCTACGTTCGGCTCGCCGTCGGCCGCCAGGGTCGTCACCAACACCACTTGGCCCGGCAGCGGCGAGGGCTGCCAATCGTGCTTGTCGATCGGAAACTCTATCTTCGACACGACGTCCTCCTGATCATCGGCGAGAGCTGCTTGCATGAACGGCATGACACGCCAACACACGTTGGCTTAACAGGCCAGATTAGCCGGCGTCGGACGGCGTGTCGAGTCAGTCGCCTATCTGACTTCGTGTCCCTTGCGAGAAGCGGAGATCACGATGACAACCAGAAGCCAACTGGTCGAGCGCGCCCGCCGGGCGATCGAACCGGACGAGGCGTTCATCTACGATGTGGCAACGGAGCATTGCCAGATCGCGGCAAACGTCTGGGGCATACGTTTCTCCGTCGAGGCGGTCGTGATCCAGGTAACCGGTCACGGCCAGAATCTGTCCCTCCGTTCCACACCGCAATCGGCCCCGTTCGTGGGTGAATTCACCTGCCGGGCCGCGCCTGCCGCCCATCCTCCAGTCATCCGTCCGCATTCAATGAGCGAGCGAGCTCTTCGATCAGCTCGTCAGACAGCTGCAAGCGCGTTGCTTCCTCGAAGGTCTCCCGCGATATCTCCGTTGCGCGCTGCGAATGAACGTCTACCTTCATGAATACCGCAATTGGCAACGCGTAGCGATTGTCGGGTGGGTCGAACAACGAAACAAGAACTACGTCGGTCTGGTCGCGCCGGAGGGTCACGTTGAACTGGTACATCCCGTCGTCTGATCGGGGAACAACAGGCCGAAGGGACGATGTCGCCCCTTCGACGTAGAACAAGTAAGACTTCGGTCGCACCTGGGCTCGCACCGTGTGTACGATGTCACTGAGCATGACATTCGTGTCGAATCCAGCCTCCAGGGTCGCGTAGGTGAATTCGAACTTCCATTGGTTCCGAGATTTCAACAACTTAAGTTCCGCCACCATTCTTTCAAACGTGTCCGTGTCTTTGACCAGAAAGGTGTAGGTCCGCCGGTAGGCGTCCAGCGAGCCCGCAACCGGCTTCGGTTCGTCGGCGGGATTACGGTCGACAACTCGCCGCCCCGCCCTATTTGGAACAACATAGTCGGTGATGAGTCCCTCGATCTGGTCGTAGTAGTCTAGGCGGGCCGTAATCTTCAGTGTGCATGGGATATCGATAATCTCCGCCGATGGCAGGAGGTCTACGGTGAATTCAGAGTCTGTTGAGGGCGTTGTCAAGACGACGCTGGCGTCAAGGAATCCTTCCCGCTTAAACACCAGATTATATACTCCAGGCAACACGCCGCCCCTCTCACGACGGGAGTCGATTCGTATGTGCGGTGACGGTCCGGTGCGCTCCTCGATGATCATTGTCTCGAACACCAGTTCGCTCTCAGAATAGTCAAACGTGCGTGCGAAGGGCGTCACGCCAAGCTTCTCACCCTCGTGGAATACCGCGGCACCCTGCGGGTTGCTCAGAAGCCGGAGACGCTGGCTTCGCTTTAGATCGCGATCAATCTTCTTGAATTCCTCTCGGTAAGGCACCGGATTCAACTCCACGTCGATACGTGCGGCGCCTGGTACGACAAAGGCCTCAAAAGCGTCAGAATAGTGGGGGCGCGAAAAACGTACCGTGTGAGCGGATGGGTTTTCGGTCACGTTGCGGCGCTGTTTCTGGGTATCGATGACGCGTTTCTCGAAGCCTTTCGTCTCGATTTGTTTACGTTCAAATATCGCCGCAGTCTCCGTGTATCCGACTTCTGCATCGCACGGAGTCCATCCTATACGTGCGCCGTCGAGCAAAACCGCAGCGCCCTTGGGCGCTGATCGAAAGGAGAGTTGCGACTGGCGAGGATGCTCCTCGATTTTGACGAACTGCCAGTCTTCCCACTTGACTTCGTGGCAACCTGTCGCGGTGACCAGGGCAAGGGACGTCACTGTGGCCAGGCGGACGTATGCTCCAGACATGATTCGCCTCCCATGTGGTTCACGAGGTGAGCCTTGGGCGCTCGGAATGCTACAGGCATGGGCGCGCTTCCCGACGGTTGGACTGAGCGGTCGGCCTTGGTCCGGCTTCGCCCCCAACCCTAACTCCAGGTTGCATTTCGCCAACACTAGCGCAGTGCCGACCGAAAAGGCCAAGCTGCGATCAGCATACCGGGACCCCCGACGAGCAGCAAGAGGGTCATGGGCCGACCAGGAAGCCGCACGGATGCCTGACGGCGTTCCGAAGGACGGAGCAAGGCACGGATTCAAGAGCATACTGGCGAACCGGCACAGGCAGCGTTCTTTGCCCTTTTCGAGATCGCGGTTAGAGGCTACAGCAAGAAGAGCGCGTGTCATTGGACGGTTGCGGAATCGTGCGTACTCGGCTGCCCAATCGAGACACGGAGGGCCGACCCCGCGTAGCGCACGGACAATCCGGTTCATCAAGCGGGGATCGTCCAGCTCAGCATTCCTTCGTCTTTGTATCCTCTGCTTAAAATGGAGATCACGATGACAACCAGAAACCAACTGGTCGAGCGTGCTCGCCGGGCGATCGAAAGGGACGAGGCGTTCATCTACGACATCGCCGCCGAGCACTGCCAGATCGTCGGCAATATGCGACGCACGCGCTGGTTCGTCAGCGCGGTGGCCAACTGGCTGATCGACAACACGGGGCGCTGGTCCCACCTGGAGCCGTTCTAACTTGGCCGGCCGATGCCCAGCGACGGCCGCGGAGCGTGAATCCTTGGTTCGGACGCGAGTTTTGCTGCCCAGCTTTACCCACGTCTGCCGGGGGCGGGCCCGTTGATCGAGCGGGTCTCCGCCCCGTTTCTTGTGTCAGGAGGCGCCCAAACCCTGCCACGTAGAGGCGCCTCCAAACCCAGCCACTTGGAAGAGCTGATCGTCGGCCGTAGGCCACTGTCAACGAGTGTT
>JANQFY010000051.1 GCA_028277585.1 Sedimentisphaerales bacterium | reverse complement strand
TTCGCGGGCAACCCGGCCGAGAAGGCTGAAAACGTCGGCTGCTACTTCTACGGAACCAAAGGGACATTCCACATGGGTTGGCGGCGCGGCTGGACGTTCTACCCGCAGGGCCGGGGCCAGAAGGAGATCCACGCCGAACCGCAGTTGAACGATCCGGACTCACAGAACATCAAAGAACTCTGGGCCGACTTCCTCAACGCCATCGAGACGGGCCGGCGCCCGGTCTGTGACATCGAGGCGATCCACTACTCCACCAACATGAGCCTGCTGGGCATGCTCTCGTACAAGCTGGGACGCAGCGTCACCTGGGACGGCGCCAAAGAGGTATGCCTGAGCGACCCCGAAGCCAACAAACTCCTCCGCCGCGAGTACCGAACGCCCTGGGTCTACCCGGAGGCTTAGCTCGAACACCACGACGGTATAACCGCCTGTCACGGCTCCCAGTCAAATGGGGCATCGACGCCATTGGGATCGCTGGCAGCAACGATATCCCACACCCCCGCGGTCAGGCACTCGACTGTGACACTGTCGCCGTCGCTGTCCAGTTCCAGGTACTTGCCCGCGCCATGGCCTCGGAAGCAGTCCTCGGAATTCGGGGCGATTCGAAACGCATGGGACGCTGTCCGCGTGAAACTGCAGATCCGACCGACCGTTGCCTGGGCCAATCGGACGGTCACCACGCCAGCGGCGTCTGCATTCGTGAATCGTACGCCGTTCTCCATTTCGTGCACGACAGAATGGTCCCCGCGTAAAGCACACACCGACCCGGATCGATTCTCTTCTGCCGCGTAGGCGGAGGCAGGATAGACGTTGAGAACGGCGCGTCGACACTGCAACGCCCCGGCTCCCGTGAGCAGCGAATCGCTCTTGACTCTGACGTTCATCCCGGCAATATGCACCTTCTTGGGATAGGAGGTCTTGGCAAGGTCTATCTCTTTGATGCGCGTTCCGTGCAACGTCACATAGAACTCCTGGTCATGGTCGACCGAACGATGGATCGCATCCAGGTTGGAGCCAACCGCCGAGATGGTAGCGCCGCCGCACGCAACATCGATCACATTGAATTCGGAGTTTATGAAGACCAGTTTAGGGCCTTGGCTGGGACTGGTCATGCTCTGAAACCCGAACAAGGCGGGCGTGGATTCGATGTGGTGTTCGATGAAGGTGAGAATGCATGAACTGGTGATGTGCTTGATATCATAGAGTGGAGCGCCTCCGAACCATGAATTGGCAAACGTCAGGCGACCACCAATATTGACGACCTGAGCAAACGAATTATGGGAGAATGCACAAGACTCGAACGCCACCCCCAGCGCCTGAGCACTCTCACACGAATAGCCAATCGTCGAATGGGTGAACTCGCAATTGACATAGCGGTGCGAGTCGGCCTGCGGCCCACCATAGCCCGATACGTTCATACCCACCACACGGACAAAATAGGGACTCGAGTGATAACCGTGATACGAGGTTCCGGCCACATGGTCCCAGGTAACCCCGTTTCGGCAGCCGATATAGCACCCGCGAAACTCGCAGTTCCGGCAGTAGACGAGGCTGTGGTTGCCATCGAACTGGACACCGACGAAGGCCTCTCCCTGGCCGTCAAAGACCATATTCTCGACAGTCACGCCGCTGCAGGCGACGAAACTGAACATGGGCTTCGCGTTTGTGATGATCCGATACGTTCCTTCGTCATCCTGGTATTCGACGGAACGGTCGCCGGTCTGGACGCCTCCGGCCCAGATGATTCGCTTGCGCAGCAACTTTGGATCGCCGCCGCCCAGAATGCGAATACCATGCCTGCTGGAGGCATAACCGCGAACGTTGTGGTCACCACCAACGCTAAATCGTCCGAATTCAATCGTGTCGGAGATCACGTACTGCCCTGGTGGGAAGTACAGCACGCCGCCACTGGAGACCGCATCGGCCGCCTCCTGAATCGCCGCGGTGTCGTCGGTCACGCCGTCTCCGGTCGCCCCATACCGGCACACATCCACTGAACGATCGGATAGAATCGCATCATCACATCCAGAGGCCGGGAGCAGGTGAACGAGACAGACCAGAAGTGAGACAATCAGAGTCCTTTCCATTGACATCCTCCTTCATAAGATACCAGGATTCTACGCGCACAGAGGGAGCGATGTCAAGTCCGGATTGCGAGGTGGGATCGTCCAGATCCTCTCTGCGGTCGGGCATGGCGAAGGGGGCTTGTCGCATTGACGAGATGAACTGTCGTCCTTGCCGCATACCGCGCGAACAACACCGTCAGACGAACAGGTGATCGGATGGGGACAGGATCGAAGAGGAGAGTGACCTACCAGCCCTTCTTCGTGAAGAGGACGGGGATGGTCTGGAGGAGGATGTAGATGTTCAAGAGGAGGGACCGCTTCTGGATGTAGATGTAGTCGTACTTGACTTTGTGGGCGGGCTTGAGATCGTAGAAACTGCGGATCTGGGCGAGCCCCGTCAACCCCGGCTTGACAACGAGGCGAACACCCTGAAGGGCCCGATGCCGCTGGACAAAGAACGGCCGCTCAGGGCGTGGCCCCACCAGACTCATGTCACCCCGAAGGATATTGTACAATTGCGGAAGCTCGTCCAGACGCATCCGCCGCAGGATTCGCCCTACTGGCGTGATGCGATCATCGTCCTTGGCCGCCCAGACCGGGCCGACATGCTTCTCGGCATCATCGATCATCGTTCGGAACTTGTACAACGAGAAGAGTCGCCCATGCTTGCCCACGCGTTCCTGTCGGTACAGAACGGGCCCGCGCGAGGTCAGCTTGATCAGAATCGAAGCCATGAACACGACAGGAAGGGCAACGAGGAGAATGACCATCGACCCGACAATGTCCAGCAACCGGATGAGACACTCAACGAGCCACGACGGGTGGGCCACTGAGAACGTCGCCGAGTTGAAATGGAACCCCTCGTCGGCATGAAGGTAAGCCATCCCAGAGTGCCGCCTCACCGGGACCACACGACCTTGGGTCCTCTCAGAATCGATTTCCGCTGTTCGTGTCACGTTGCTTGCATGCGCCTCAGTAATATACCGTCCTTGCCAGCCCCCCTGCCGACCCCAGAAACCACGTTCGACGGGATTATACTACCTACATCGGCCAAAGCAAGTCGAAAGCATTAGGTCATTAGCTTGCAGACCAGGACCACGCCACCTATACCGTCACGAATCCTGCTTCGGACACTCTGACAGCGTCAAATGACGTGGTAAACGTACTCCAGAGAATCGGAACCTCTCTGAGCGAGCCAGAAGAGCAGACCCTGTAAAAATAGGCCAACAGGTCCATCAGTGAACCTACCGGCCTATTCTATCTCAACAATTCACACAAGCAACAGTCCCGCTCGTGTGGCCAAAGAACCGTGCCAACTGTGCTACAGTGTTCGGCGACGCCGCATCCACCCCACCGCACCTGCGCCTAGGCTGGCGAGGAGAACCGCGCCCGGAGCCGGCGCCGCCGGTCCGGTCGTCAGATTGTCCATGGCAAATTGCGTACCGCCGGTCGGACGCTCATCGAAGGCAAGAACGCCGCCCGACGACGCGAACCTTACTTGGTCAATATGCCCCCAGTTGAATTCCACCCAGAGCGGCCCCGTCGTGTCGACCGTGAATCTGGTGCCATACACCGGCGCCCCTGCCCGAAAGCCGGTGACCTCGACCAACAAACCGTTCCGCCAAGCCGCCGTGAAATGGGCTCCGATGAGATTGAAGGTATCGCCTGAGAACGCGGCGGAATTCCCGTCGCCGTTGAAGGCGACATAGTCACCCGAAACAACGCTGTTCATGTACCCTGAAGGATCACCGATGAGATTCTCCGCGTGCAACACGCCGAGGTTATCCCAGTTGAATCCCTCGTAGCCATTAGGTATAGTTGGACTGAAGTTTGCTGACGTGACATCGTCAAACGTTGTGACACCGGCCATCACTGGACTACTGACAAACAACCCAACAACGACCGCACCGATACCCAGAATAAGCGCTCTGTTCATCTGATTCACCCTCTCTCGAAAACAACATCCCAATTTGCCCCCCTAGCTACACGGGGATGTCTACCACCTATGAGTACGTTGGGCCCTCCCTGAGTGAATCGCTAACCTCGCTTCACGCGTCCCCCAGAAGCCTGCGTGCAGCAACCGCCCCGATCTAGCGACAAAGGTGAGTATACCGATTTCCAGGAAGAAAGTCAAGCCCTAACGGCTCACATTCACTCAAGCCGAGCGCATAAAGACCCGACTGGAACAGCCTAACCCCTTCCGAGAAAGCGGCTTACATGGTATGCATAAAACGATTACCCTCTCATCTAGAGACAGTGAATTGCGTGAAGGGCCACTCGCGCCACGTCTCGCTGCGAACGTTATGAGACCAGACCTTCGCCTCGCGCCGATAACGTGACACGGGCCACCGCTACTCGATCAATGTCTTGAAGTAGTCGGCATACCGAGACAAGACGACCTCCTCCGAGAAGCGGCGTTCGGCCACTCCGCGGGCACGCACTCCTTTGTCTGTCACCCCAGACTCCGAGCAAATCTCCTCGATTCGCCTGGCCAGCACCTGCGGCTGATTTGGGGGAATGACCCAACCGATGCCCTCTTCCTCGACCACGCGACCGATCTCCGATTCCGCATCGGCAACCACCAGCAGTGGCTTACCGGCAGCCATGGCGAAATAGGATTTGCTCGGCACGCCGAGTCCATACATGGCGTCATCCAAGGTAACAAATGCCACATCGCAAGCGTTGAGAAACGACTGCTGAGCCGACATCGGCAAAGGGCCGAGATGAATGACGTCCTTCTCGGGATGGTCCAGAACGAATCTCTCTATCTCAGGGCGAAACACACCATCGCCAACAAAGAGAAAGGCCGCCGACGGACTTGTCGTGCTACGGATGGCCTCGAGCAGGTTTGCGATTCCCTGCACTCGCCCCAGATTGCCCGCGAAGAGAAACACGGTCTTGTCTTGCAGTTCGTGCGCCACAATGAGTTCATTCTGTTCTTTGGGCTCAGGCTTGACCGCGTCGACATCAGCCCAATTGGGAATCCGTGTGATATGACACGCCGGACCAACCTTCTCGCGAACGACCTCCTCCATATCGCGGCCGATGACGATTAATTCATCAGCGCAGCGGTATGCCCAGTTGAAGCATCTCGTCGCCACGCGGTATCGCCAGGAGTCGCGTTTCGCCAAGCCAGCGGGGATCAGGTTCTCCGGATGAACGTCGTACACCAACAGGACGTACTGGAAAGGCCTGAGCCTCCTGAGAAGAGCCAGAGCCACCATCAGGATGGCTGGATTCGTAACTGCGAAGACGATGTCACCACGCCGCACTCGGGGGATCGCGCGCATCACAAACTTCAGGGCGATGCACAGCTGCTTCAGAATCCGCCGAACCGTTGCCCTCTTGTCACAGTTACCGGCGCGAATGCGATTGACCATGAAGCACTGCGACGCAGATAGTTCTTCACTCCCGGGAACAGCACAATAGACGTTCACCGGGGCCCCGAGGCGTTCGGCCGCGTGGATGATCTTGGTTAGATAGTATCCCGTGGTGTTCTGGACGGGATGATAGAATTCGGTGAAGAAGAACAACTCTCTCATAAGCCAATCCGGATGATCACTCCTGCTCCATGATAGCCCATGTCTCGGTCGGAAAGCGATAGTCATCCGCTTGAGCGTCCTCAACTCGTCCCGACGAGAAAACCATCAAGGCAGCCCCAACACTAAGGCCGGCGCTGCCGGTCGCGTACCCCGGTGGGACGGCCAGAACACTGGGGTTCTCGGCAGACAGAATGAAGCGCTCTACCACCTGTCGCGGCGACGGTTTGCTCCAGTCATCGGGCTTCACAACCGCTACCACAACACTCCCCTGGACAGGGAAAAACCACTTCCTCTCACGACGGTGTCCCACCCAGCCACGCGGCTCGTGCGGGCGAGAGGGCCGGATGATATAGAAGCGGTCCACCCCCTTGAAGTCGAAGCCATTGACAAATGATACGGTGCCGCGAGCATCAGCGTGGCGCCCCCCTTCAATGAGATGAGGTCCAGTTTCGGACGCTGTCATGCCAGTGCACCTTTTTCATCGTCGAACGCCTCCAATGCAGCCGCGGGCTTACGCCACACGACACGATTGACATAGTCCACGTAGCTGAGAATGATTCGCACCACCTTCTCGGAAACGTTCGGCGCCTCGTAGTCGTTCACCGGACGCAGCGCGCGCCGCTCCCCACGCCGCTGCGTCTCCAGGACGTTCAGCCCCTCCATTACGCGATTCAACTCCAATCCCGTCATCATCACCGCACCCTCTTCCATTCCCTCCGGACGCTCATGAGCGTTGCGAATGTTCAGCGCGGGGAAATTGAGAATCGACGCCTCTTCCGTGATCGTGCCGCTGTCCGAAAGCGAGGCCTTGGCATGCAGTTGCAGATGGACGTAATCACAAAGCCCCAGCGGCTTGAGCAGTTCGACTTCGGGCCTGAGTGTGACGCCGCCAGCATCGATCCGTTTGCGCGTGCGCGGGTGGGTGGAGACAATGATGCGCTTTTCGTACCGAGCGGCCAGGGCGTTCAGCACTGTCACCAGCTTGGCGAACTGCTCGTCGCTGTCGATATTCTCCTCGCGATGGGAACTCACTACGAAGTAATCCTCATCGCTCAAGCCAAGCCGCGCCAGAACGTCCGAGCTCTGGATCTTGGGCAGATAGTGATGAAGCACCTCGTACATAGGACTGCCGGTCTTGATAACGCGGTCGGGCGGGAGCCCCTCGCGGAGCAGGTACTCACGGGAAATGGTGCTGTAGGGCATGTTGATGTCGCTGATGTGGTCGACGATCTTGCGATTGATCTCCTCGGGCACGCGCTGGTCGAAGCATCGGTTGCCCGCCTCCATGTGAAAGACCGGCACCTTGCGGCGTTTGGCCGAGATGGCCGCGAGACAACTGTTGGTGTCGCCCAGAATCAACACGGCGTCCGGCTTCACTTGGGCCAGCACGTCGTCCGCGCGAGAGATGACCAACCCGATCGTCTCAGCCGTCGTGGCCCCGGCCGCCTCCAGGAAGTAGTCGGGCTTGCGGATCTCCAAATCCTCAAAGAAGATCTGGTTGAGCTCGTAGTCGTAGTTCTGCCCCGTGTGGACGATAACATGCTCGAGGTGGCGATCCAAGGCCGCCATCACCCGGGACAGCCGAATGATCTCCGGCCGGGTGCCAATGATCGTCGCGATCTTCATTCCATCTCCCCCACATATTCCTGCACGGGGGCCACCGCTTGATAATACGTATCAGGGCAATCCGGATCAAAGACCTCACTCGCCCAGAACAACGTCACCATCTCGTCCACGCCGACATTCGTGATCGAATGCGTGTATCCCGGCGGAATATCGATCACGCGATAGTCCTCACCGCGCACCCGATAGGCCACAACCTGATCGCTCTCGATGTGGCGCATTTGGATCAGTCCTTCGCCGCTCAGGACCAGGAACTTCTCCGTCTTGCTGTCGTGGTAGTGATTGCCGCGCGTGATGCCCGGATTCGTGCGAGAGAGGAAGACTTGGCCGAAATGCGATGACTTTACAAACTCGGCCAGACTACCCCGGGCATCTGTTCGAGGTGTCAAACCGTATTCGAGTTTCATCGGCTCCACATAGGAGAGATAGGTTGCATAGAGCTGCTGGTTGAATCGTTCCGAGAAATCGGGAATCATCAGGCTCTCGTTCATCTCGCGAAACGCCTGGATGCGACCGGCCAATTCGCCAAGCGTAACTCGAGTCGCGGCAATCCCATCGGGCTCGAGGCCTGCCTCGAGCCCATGAGAATCGTCCAATTCCTCAGCGAGCCGAGCGGTAACATCATCAATGTACACCAGTTCGATTTCTCGCGCCGGATCGGAAATGGAGATGGGCAGATCATGGGCAATGTTGTGGCAGAACGTCGCGGTCACCGAATTGTAGTTCGGACGGCCCCACTTGCCAAAGACGTTCTTGAGTCGGAAGATCGAGACCGCGGCTCCTGTATCCTTCGAGAAGGCCCTCAGAATGTCCTCTGCGCGCCGCTTGCTGAGACCATAGGGATTGTCCAGCTCAGCCTGAACCGAGGACGACATGACGATCTTCGGCGTCCGCCCGAGTTCGCGCAGAAGCCGGCACAGATCGTCGGTGAAGCCGGCATTGCCTTTGTCATAGTCATCGGGGCGTTCCGGCCGATTCACTCCCGCCAAGTGAAACACGACGTCCGCTTGGCTCAACCATTCGCGTAGATCGTTGTCGTTGTTATCGAGGTCATAGCGAAATACGGTCAGGTTCTCCACGCGCGACAGGCGCGCCGCGAGATTACGACCGATGAATCCGCCCGCTCCAGTAATCAGAGCCTTCTTCATGAAACTCGCCCTCCCGTGGGAAGCGCCTCCTGGACACACCGAAGCTTGAGCAGCAGATCCACCATGCCGTCCACGTCAAGGCGCTTCGTGTTGTGTGAGTTGTAGTCCTCCATTTCGGAAACCGACCGTTGCCCCTCACTGAAGTAGCAGGCGTAGTTCAAGTCACGAACATCAGCCGGAACGCGGAAGTACCCACCCATGTCTTCCGCCTTGGCCATTTCTTCCCGGTTGAGCAGGGTTTCATAGAGCTTCTCACCGTGGCGCGTCCCGATGATACGAACCTCGTTGTCCGCCTCAAACAGCTTCTTGAGCGCCAGGGCGAGTGTCTCAATGGTTGCCGCGGGCGCCTTCTGCACAAAGATGTCACCCGGATTGCCATGTTCGAAGGCGTATAACACCAGGTCCACTGCATCATCGATCGTCATCATGAAGCGCGTCATGTTAGGATCGGTAATCGTCAGCGGCCCACCCTCCTGAATCTGCTGGATGAAAAGGGGAATGACCGAGCCGCGCGAAGCCATGACATTGCCGTAGCGCGTGCCGCACAGAATAGTCCTGGACCGACCGTACATCCGGGCCTTGGCGATCATGAGTTTCTCCATCATGGCCTTGGACATCCCCATGGCGTTGATCGGATAGACCGCCTTGTCCGTGCTGAGCACAATCAGGTTCTGGACGTCACTGGCCATGGCGGCGTTCATGACGTTTTCCGCCCCGAGGCTGTTGGTCCGCACGGCCTCGATCGGGAAGAACTCACAGGAGGGCACCTGCTTGAGAGCCGCCGCATGAAAGACATAGTCCACGCCCTGCATCGCGGGCACGATACTGTCGTAGTTGCGTACGTCTCCGATGTAGAAGCGCACTTTGGCGTTTTGCAGCTGATGCCGCATATCCTCCTGCTTCTTCTCGTCCCGACTGAGGATGCGAATCTCTCCAATCTCCGTGTCGAGAAACCGCCGCAGAACCGCATTCCCAAACGTTCCCGTTCCGCCTGTAATCAGCAGAATCTTATCTCTGAACATGAACCACACTCCCAGCAGAAATTGCCATCATCTTGGTTGAGGTCTCTATGCATTCTTCACCGCGAGCGGCGTCAGCGTTCCTTCCGTGTCGCTTGGACAGGCTTCCCTCACACCCGTGCATTGGTCCCCAACGACTTGTCTGAGAAAACGAAAGGTCTGCTCAGCACACTCGCGCCACGAATAGCGGCTTGCTCGCTCGAAGGCGTCCTTCGCTTTCGTTGCCCGCAAGACAGGATCCAGTATCAATTGCTCCAGCGCGTGAGCCATGGCCCCAGGATCCTCCGGATCGAAGTAGACGACCGCCTCGCGCGCCACCTCCGGCATCGGGCCGCGTTGAGAGCAAGCAATTGGCAACCCGGCCGCCATCGCCTCCAGGAGGATAATCGGCAAGTTCTCGCAACTGGAGGCGAAGGCAAAAGCATCGGCCTGATGATAGGAGTCAGCCAACTCCGCATATGGAATCGCGCCCCGGTAGGAGACACAGCGCTGACATCCGACCTGACGGCGCATGGCGCCTTTCAATCGCTTGAGCGCTGAAGAATAGGCAGACCCGATCAGTATCAGCTGTAGGGGATACCCCTTCTCCCTCAGCCGTGCCACCGCGTCAACCACCTGCCACTGGTGCTTGTAGGCGTCGACGGTTGAAACATAGAGAATCCGAAATGGGTTTTCCGCGGAGCAATCCTCAATACAGCGTTGTTCGCGCGGCGCGCGACAGAATCGCCTCGGCACGCCATGCGGAACGACTACTGTCTCAGCCGGAAGCGAGCCGATCGCCTTCCCAACTGTTCGGCGTGCGTACTGGGTCAGAAAGACGAGACCATCGGCCGCCCGAAACGTCCTGGACTGCAGGCAGCGCAACAGCACGAGCCGAAGGAATGCACGGGATAGACCATACCGAGTCATCTCACGCCATTCGAAGGGCAGCATGTTCTGGGACATGGTCACGAACGGGCGGAATCCACCGACGTGCCAGCCACCGGGAATGAACAACACGTCACACCGCTCCTGGCGCGCTCGGGACGCCAGCGAACGCCACTGCCAATGCAGGCGCGCCAGCAGCGACCCCTGCAGTACAGGCTCGCTCACCTTCTTCAGCCAAGCCCGGTCCTCCAGCCGGTCCAACGTGTCTGCGCCCCCCCAGACAACTACGTGCTCGAAACCGTGCTCTTCGGGGTGCGCCGCGCGGAGCAACTCGATCAGATGGGTAACGCCTCCCCCCTGACGCAGATTGGATGCATCGATTCCCAGTCGCATCGTATTACGGCGTAGCGCTATGGTCGTTGTCTCCGCTGTCGTCTACGTCGGTTACAGGTTCGGGGTATAGCCAAGTCGCCGCTTGATCAGCAGTATCATCCAGTCGCACGCTCGGTCCCCCAGCAAGAACAGGGCCAGCGTATAGAGATAGTAATGCCACGTCGCATTGAGTTCGGTCTCTTTCGAAAGGCAGATGGAATATCGAAGGAACTTGAATGCCCCTCGCTTTCTCTGAATCGACAGGAAGGGATACGAATACTTCGACAGGTCATGCCGAATCAGGCGCGTGCTGTCGACCCCATGGCGACGATCGAACGCCTCACTGATCTCAAAGAATCCCTTGGTGAAATTGATCGAGTTCCTGGCGGTGACCGTGCCTACGTCAAAGCGATCTTTCTCTCGAGCAGCCGTCCCGAATTGTGCGGTATCGTCACGATAGCTCGGCGCACAGATTGCCACGGGAAGTGTGCAGTAGACCGATGGCTCACGCAAACAGATTTCGAGGACGAGATGCAATTGATACAGTAGCGTCCCATCGCATTCGGCGGTGGCGCACTTGAGCGCCCTGTCCCTTTTGAAGGTAAGACCACAGATAACAACACTGCGTTTGTACAGCCATGCGCAGGTCTTGAGCCCGGGGTCGAACCGCGTGGTCTCCTGAAGGTAACGGTGCGGTTCCAGGGCCCCGTCAGGATGCTCCATCAAATAGGATCGCAGCACATAGCCCACATCCTGGTTCTCTTCCAGGAAATCCAGATAGGCATCCAGCGCCCCGACGCAGAATCTGTCATCGTCGCCCATGAACAGCACAAACGTACCGGAAGCCGTCTCGATCAGACGCCTGAAGTTCCCGTCATAGCCGAGATTCGCTTCATTCTCTCGGTAGACGACTCGGTAGGCCGTCCGGGCACGAAACGCTTCAACCGTTTCACGAACCTGCGCCCTCTTCGGCGCCACGTCCTCACAGACGACGATCTCGACTCGGTCCGGACAACATTCTACCGATGACAGCAAGCGTCCGAGTTGGTCGGGACGGTTGTAGCTGGGGATACAAATGGACAATAGGGTATCGGTCATCTGCTCGATTTCAACTCCGTGCGCCGGCCGCCGATCCAGCCAAATTCATGATTGGAATACCGTTGCGAACCGAGAAGACGGCGGTGCACTGGCTGCAAGTGATCTTATCTGGGGAACGGGTCAGATCGTTCGAGTTGCATTCGGGACACCGCAGCAGAGCCAACAGAGCCAGACGGCGATTCCGCCGCCCCTGAGAGAAACTCCGTCGGGCCCAACGCAGTACGGCCTGACGAATGCGCTGCTTCCAGGTCACGGGAGGCAAGGGACGTTGACTCGGTGCCGGCGCCTCCCACGCCGCGTCTTCTTCCGGATTCAATATCGTATAGTCTATCTTGTCCCGCCAGTAGTAGCGTACGTGGAAAGCGAAGGGATGCCGAGGTATGGATTCACCTGCGATCACCGCACTGGCGCGATGCTTGTGGAGTTCCTCCAGTTCGGCATCCGGTCGCCACGATGCCTTCTTGCGGATTACCAACTGGCCATCGCGCACCGTGATTTCCAGCCGGTGGTCACGGTAGGGATTGATGCGCTCCATGAAGGCATCCGGCACCTCGAGGTAGCCGGCCTTCGCCACGCGCTGGAGTTCGTTGAGAAACTGAACTGGATCCGAAGAGTGTTCCAGCACGTGCGAGGCAATGACAAAATCGAACGTCTTGTCCTTGAAGGGCAGACGCTCGACGAAGCCGAGAACCGTGGGTCGGTCGGCGACCAGTGGGGCCCAGTGCCGCTGGCGGGTCTCTTCATAGGCATCGAGCAGAACATTAGAGCGGAAGTAGGGATTCCCGCCCGAACCCACCTCCAGGACAAGAGCCCGCTTGTCCACCGGACAGTGCAAGCGGCGCAGGGACCAAGCCACCGACTCGAGGCCGAGCGTCTGGCATAGTCGCATCAAGCGCGACTCTTCGACGAAGGGCGACGGCGAATTCACTTCCGCGCCTCCACGAACAGCGTCTCCTCCGGCCGGTTATCCAGGAACTCGACGTCCGGCACATTGCCTTGCCGGTATCGGCAACGGTCCACGGAGCCGAAGCCAGCTTTCCGCAACATATCCGTCAACAACTCAAAGTCATACATGTATTTGTGCCGGGCGTAGACACTGCCTTTCGCTTCGACGAAGAAGTACCGATCGAGACATTCCCTCTTGGAGCCGGCTCGGTACATGTCCAGGGCGTATTCAAGATCGGGCACCCCGATTCGGATCATCCCCCCGGGTTTGAGAACCTGATAGCAACTGACCAACAGCGCGTTCGCCTCGGACGGATACAGATGCTCGAGAAAGTGCGAGGAGTAGATGTAGTCCACGGAATCATCCCGCGCAGGAACTCCGTGGGAAAGATCGGCATGAAAGAAGGTGTTCTCCGAGAGAATTCGCTGATACTCCTCAAAGGTGTAGAACGAACTGGAGCCACTCATCCGATAGGCGGCCCGGTGAACGATCGAGGGGAGCGAAGCGATGAGCGTATTCAGACTGCCATCGATGTTGATCCAACCGGTATGAACGGCCAGTCCACAGCCGAGATTCAACTTGATCACGGAGTGACGATAGGGAATGTGCCTCTTGCAGACACGTCCCATCCAACCCGCAGAGGCCGTAGTTATCTCTATCAGCCGACGCATACACCCCTGCCCTCCTTCCGCCCATCGGAATGGTTGCGTATCTCTTCAATCTGCAAGACCACCTCCCGCATTCTGGATACAACATCATGGCCGTCTCGCGATACTCTCAGACAGCCGGCCTGGGCCACTCGAACGCGCGCGGCCTCCGCATCGACCAGATAGTGCCGGAGTTTGGACCGGAACTCCTCGCGCGACCGGAAGTACTCCGCATCCACGGCCTCTTCGAACAAAGACGCGAGATCGTCGGAGTACTCGGACAAAAGAAGCGTCCCCGTAGCCGGGATCTCGAAGCAACGCCGCGTGTAGGTATCGCGATTCAGTTTGGACAGAAAACAGAGCGCGATCTTCGCGCCGGCGATGGCCTTGCAGTACTGCTCGGCCCATACCAGCGTTACAGGAATCTGATCCCGCAATTCCGGGATGCGCGCCACCACCGAGTCCCATTCATAACCGGGGCCCCACAGACGCAGCTTGAAGCCCGAGCGGACGACTTCCCGCAAATAGTCAACCCGCCCATCATCCTCGTAGTGACCTACAAACGCCACGTCACAGGCATATCGCTCACGATCCTCCGGCGCCAGCACCATCGGTCGGTTGCGCTCGGTAACGTACCAGGATCGCAGGAGAGCAACCCGTCTGGCTCCGGCTCGCTTGAGTTCCTCCAGGTTGTGAAGGCGGTACGCGAAGACAAGGTCATAGACCGGCACCCCCGCCAGGAAGTGGCGCCACACCCACCGCGGATAGCGCGGCGAGAACGGATCGTCGTTGTTGTAGCCAACCAGCACCGTTCCTGGACTGACATCCCGGAGCCGATCCAAGGTCTCCCGACGAATGTGGGTGCCCCGATAGATGAACACGGCGTTCGGGCGCTCTGTCGCCACACGCCGCACCAAGTCGGCGTTCAGTTTGTTCACGGCCGGCCCGAGTAGATACTTGTTCTGAAACTTGAGGACCGGTAACCAGAGATTGGAGGCCAGACCGCCCGGCGCCCGGAAGTACTCGCACCATGAGAAGCGAGCCACATCGTGCCCAAGCTGACACAATGCCTGACGAACCATCTCCTCGTGCACCTCCGAATGCCAATCTCCGACGATCAGAATCTTCATACGCGGTTCGTGTATCCCCTGTCACGCTTGCGTTCAGCCAAGCCGCAGCGTCCCCGAACGCTACTTGGTCCCCAAACACGAAACGCTGCTTCCCCAACGCCGCAGCCCCGGAAGCCATGAACAAATCGCGTCGTCAACTGCGGTCATCCGTCGTGCTGCTGAAAGCGTCGAGGGCAAACCGAACTTCATCAGGGCCAGCAGTGGGTATCTCGTCAGTGCGCCATGGTGAACAACCCTCGCCTGGCGAAAGAGACGATAGAGCGGCTCAATGCGGTCCTTGGTCAAGGGGCGGCAGTGAACATCCGTCTCGCGTTTGCCAAGAATCCGCGTTCCTATCGTATGAAGCGGCGCCCGCCAAGGATCCACGGCCGCGAATCGTCCACCCGTTCGAAGTATCCGCTCGACCTCCGTCAGGGCCAACTCCACCATCATGTGATGAAGACAACCTCCTGAATAGACCGCATCGAACGAATCCGAGGCCAGAGGCAACTCCTCAGCAATCGCCGCCACACAGCGCAGTCGATCTGCCACATTGAACGCTTCTGCCAGAGCCTGCGCACATCGTAACTCACCGATCATGGGAGTCACCACCCACGCTTCCTCAGCACCGCCTAAGAGGAATTTGACGGCGTGAATCCCTTTGCCCCCAAGTTGAACTATGCGTTTGCCAGGGAGGGGCGTCAAGTGCTCATACGCTTCGCGCTGCGCCGCGCAATCGTAGACGGCGTCAAGCCACACGTCAGCCGGATCGGGAAACGAGTCAAGCTGACTCCGATCGGCCTGAAAGACGGGAGCTACCGCTGCATAGGCGTCACTGGTTTCGATCCGCTCGGCCTCTTCTGTGGCGACCCGGTTGTAGAACTCCATTTCCTCGTAGGCTTCCGCATACCGGGGATCCGCGAGATCACATGCTGTCGGTCCGTCCGGCCTCCCAAGCGCCTCGGGAGCCAAAAGCAACGGTAAGCCGTCGATCAGCGGATAAGCGACCAGGCCGTCTTCCCTGAGCAATACGTCGGTGTAGCCCGCGAAGAAGGATGTTGACCTCAGCGGTGAAAGCTTGGCGCCCACCTGCGACTCCGCCTGTTCGAGAGTACATGCCGCCAGCTTCATCTTCGTCTCTGGACAGATCAAGAGTTCGTCGCAGTGACATTTCGCATCTACTGGCATGATAAACTCCACAATCCAACCACGTCCTATTCGTGCTCCGTCATCACCAGGTACGACTGTGGTGTCCGTTCTGGGCGGAGCCGAATCACGACCGGTGTGCCCCTTGAACCGTCGCCGGTTTCAGCGCGTTCGCCTCGTCGATCAGTGACGCAAGACCAATGAGCCCGAGCTTGGGTCCTCCCTGGTTGCGCACGGGAACCCCACAGTGCGCCTCCGCCTGTGCCCCACTCAACGCGCCCTGCGTGACGAAGATCCGTCGGGCATCCGCCAGGTCCTCCCGGAAATAGCGGCAGAGTAGGCGATCATGCTCTTCCGTTAGGTAGGTGTTGCGCAGCTGGGCTCTCCCGTTCGTCATCACGCGCAGGAGCGAGTTGAGTCGGTTCAGAACTTTGAACGCGAACCACTCGCGGAAGCCAGTGTCCTCACCGGCGCCGTGCGGGCCGGCGCGGAAGTGGCGCGAGGAGAGGCTCCGAACGCTTCCGAGCGCGACTTGAGGGTAGTGCTTCTTAAGCAACCCATCGACGAGTCGCTTCTGAGTTCTGAGTCGCAGAGGGATCGACATGCAGTACTCCAGCAGATCGCAGTCAGCCAACAGGGGAACGGTCGGCACAACATTGCCCTGGAGGTAGGCCAGGTAGAGATGAAACTTCTGGTTCCTCTCGACAACGTACTTGTACTCGTCGATGCTGCTGTAGTTGGCGGCGTGGTCATAGCCGGCCAGCGTTTGGCCGATGTCGGATTCGATGGTCTCCCGAACGTCCGGAGCGAGATCGTCGATGGATTGCAGCGCACGGGAGTAGGCGCAATCCTCGAGACGATTCGCCTGTTTGGGAAGCCAGGTGTCCCAGCCGAGCAACGCATCGCTATAGTAGGTGGAGAGATTCGAATACCCCTGCAGGTGATCCTGGTGGGTAACGAAGTAGTCGTACATGTGGCTGTGGTGGGCGCCGATCTGTCCACCGCTGAGCCGGGGCAAACAGGTGATCCCCCGTCGGTACACCTCCTGGTCAAGTCGGTGGAACTCCGGGGGTTCGAAGCCCAAGACCTGCGCGACGGTTTGCGCCAGCCCGTATTCAAGCATGCTGGGATCAGAACCATAGGTGAAGAGCTTCACCCGACTCTTCTCGATCCGCTCGGACAACAGCGCGAGCATGAGTCGGCTATCGAGCCCCCCGCTCAAGCCCAGCACATAATGGCCCTGCGTATCCAGGCGGTCGACAATAGCCCCGAGCCGTTCGAATAACCCGTCGATCGCAGTCGCATCGTCCTGAATCGAATCGTCTTGGCCGATGCAGAAATCCCAATACCGGCGCATGTCAAGGCGGCCGTCCGCCTTGCCGATCGTCAGGCATGCCGCCCCGGGCAATTGCTTGACATTCTCGTAGAGCGTACGATCCCAGAGCCCGCTTTCGAAGAGCAGGATCTCCCAGAATCCCGCCGGATCGATCGCCATGTCGACATTCGGCGCATCATACACGTCCTCGAATTCCGTAAACAGAGAGACGCCCCCCGCCCGATTCCGAACGATGAACGCGGGGACCGTCCGGAACGGATCGGTGTACACGTGGTAGGAGTCGTCATCCTCTGTGATGGTCAGACCATTGTGTCTCCGGACGAAGTCGTTCAGATCGGTCGGCTTCGAAACCGAAGCCAAGCGGCTGAAGTGGGCTACCTGACCGAAATCATGACGCCTCAGCCCCCCCGAATCGCGAACCTGATAGGTGGAATTATTGAGATCAACAATCATGTATACCTCGTATCACGTTGGGGTCACACCAGATCCGACAGAGAATGGCAGATCACGTTGCGGATACCCCCGGCCTACTCCTCGCGACAAGGGCGTTGGCCGCATTTGGCAAGACACGTTGTGTCGTGGACGAATAGCCCCATGCACCCCAACACCAGGAATGCGTACAACCACGAAGGTTGGCCAAAAATGTAGAGGAGAATGACGTATATTCCCCCAATCAGATAGCCGATTTCCCTGGAAGAGAATAGTTCGGCGTAGGATCGCCTCAATCTCTCACCCACCGCCAGCAACATGGAAACCCATAGCGCCAGAGGAACGAGAATCAGTGGGTTGCCCCCGGCGATCTGCAGGATCCTGGAGGAGAATCCGCCCAATCCTGGCGAAAACCCGCGCGGAGGAACGAAGCCGTAGAGCGCCTGAACGACCTGCCTGCCAGTCACATTGGCCCCGAACAGAAACACTCTCTGAAATTCCCTCAGACTTCCCCCCATGGCAGCCGTGTCATATTGCGAGGCCAGCACTACATCCTGTCCTCCCTCCATACGACGGACCACTGCGAAGAGAGGATCGATGGGCGAAACGAAGGCATTGTCTCGAATCGTCTGCCAAGTCAATCGCATCAAGGACAGCGAGACGTCACGGCTAATGACACCGTCGGAAAAAACATAAATGCTGCTTCTCGCCTGGGAGACCCAATGATAGGCCAGAAGGAACACCAACAAGGCAATGCCAAACCGCAGGTAGCGCCGATCAAGATAACTGACAGCCAAGACAGGGAGGAAAAGGACGCTCAACGTGAACCGGCTCACCTGAGAGAATCCGGCCCACAAGGCGTAGAGACTGAGAAGGAAGGCAAGCGCCGCCGGACGGGTGGTGCGTCTGTATACGAAGAAGAGCAACACGGGCAGTAGGAACTTGGTGGAGTAGTATAGAAGCCCGCCAAGGCGAAACGGCAACTGAGCCTGCCCACCGATCAGCCCCGTCATGGCGATGCCATGCGAATACATCCAGTTGTTCACGAGTGCCGCCAACATGATCACAAGTACGAGCAGAATCCCGTAGCCCTGTTTCCCCTGTCTCGAGCGACCAATACTCCCGGCACTCCCAAGATGGCCGAACCCTAGTGGAACAGGACACATCTCATCTGCGGAGGGAACGAGACGCGACGGTCGACGCGTCGAATCCTGAGGGTCTCTCCGACGCAGTTTGAGTCGGCGCAAGAACAGCGTTCCGAACAGAACCGCCGCGACGTAGAACATGACGGGAAGATAGATGTTGAGGAATTGAACGACATCGAAATCAAAGTCCTTCACCGCCAGCCATCCGGTTCGCGTGAACCGTTCCTTCTGCGTGAAGAAGATCGAAGGAAGCACGCCGTGCGACAGGAAGATCGCCACCATGAAGAACGTCAGCACCACATGTCCAGATCTCCAGGCGGTAAACAGTACGGCGCCGAAGACAACCGGGAGAATCACCCAAAGAAGCAAAGCATCCATGGCTCCCAGATACAGGTAATAGCCGGAAAGCGCGGCCCAGAAGACGATGAACAGACCGGCCGCGCGGCCGGGGGCAACACGCAACGGCACCGAAATTGGCAGACAGGCCACGTCCGTCATGAATACCTAGCCCCAACTAGAAATCCTCGGGATCGCATTGACACAGCAACTGCCCTCGTCAAGGGGAGTATCACAATCACGCGGGCGATCAAAGACACACGCACTAAACCCGCAGCCTGCTGAACAGAAACCAACGCGTCGTTACGCGCCGGACCAGCATTGCCCCTCCAGCGGTCACATTCTCGTCCCGCGAGCAAGAATGTCGGGACATTGCCCCCTGGCACCCCGCTCGGACCCACCCACGGGATCTGCTGCCGTTGAAGAATGCACAGATTGCCCCACGGGAGGTCGGCCAAACAGCGTCAAAGAAGCATATGTGTAGCTCCCGGCGATCTTGCCGATCAGCACGGGAACACCCATCATGACCCCAACAGAGAACCAGAATGCGACGCCGAACGCCGCAACATCGCTGCACAGAAATCGAGCGAGACCAATGTGTATGAGATAGATGTGCAGGCTATAGAGCCCTATGGACGACAACCGCCGCACAATACTAGACGGGCTGATCGTCACGACTGACGATACGGCGTAAATCGCGAGGAAAGCGATGACCAGTCTGAGACCCAAATGAAGAACCCTGGCGTAGTGAGAATGAGTGCCCAGGCCAAGGGCGGACAAGCCTGCCTGACGGTACGGAAGGATCAGTACCCAAAGCGCTGCGCATCCCACAGCCACCCATACGTCGGAGAGATCGCGCCAACGATAGCGTCCCCCCAACATCGCTCCGACCAGAAAGAAGATGTAGTGATATCGTATGGAACCTAGCCAGAAACCGGCAGAGCCAACCAAGTACATGGCCAACACCACAATGCTCCCCATGACCCCTTCCGACAGGGGCCATTTCCGGACTCCACCGATCAACGCGACTGTCGTGTGAGTCCAGAAGCAGGCAAGCAGCACCGGGAGAAACCAGATAGTAGCCCACGCAGCGCGTACACCGACGTGGCCATCGGAAGCGAAATGGCAGACATGCCAAAGCAAGGTCCAGACCAGATAGGGTACCAGAAGGCAGAGCCCCCGGCGCTTCATTCGAGCCAGCCCACTTCTAACGGAGGTCGGCCTCTTGAAGAGGAAACCGCTGATCACGAAGAAGAGCGGCATGTGGAAACTGTAGATCGCCTGGAAGACGAGGCTCTCATGGCAGTTCTCACCTGCGGCGAACTGCACAGCGTGTGCCAGAACAACCAGGAATATGCCGGCGCCGCGCAGCGCATCGAACGTTGCATCGCGTTGACCTCTGGGCCGTTCATCCAAACGCGGCATTTCGATCATCCCTCGTCGGCGCTGCGCACATCCAAGAACGTGGCCCTTCACGAACGCTGTTTCGCCACGCCGAGTCGTTTCGTACCCTTGATATAGCACACGCCGCCAGCATATCCCTCCTGCCAGCGCACAGAAGAGATCTCAAAACCACAGTCCGAAACCAACCGCGTGAGTTGATCGTAGGTGGGATGCCATATGTGATGATCCTCAAACCTCTTGACTCCCACCAGGGGAAGCGCTGCCTTCGCCAGTTCTTTTGCGCGGCGCATGGCACCAATCTGTCCGGTTCTTCCTCCCTCGACGAAAAGTCCGACAATCAGGCTCCCGCCCGAGCGCAGAACACGGTATGCCTCGTGGAAGGCCAGTTCCGGATTGAGGAAATGGTCGACGACCGACCGCATATGAACGGTCTGGAAACAACAGGACCGAAACGGCAGAAACTCGGCATCACAACAGACGAAGTTCACAGGCTCAAGGAGGAACGGATACGTCTTGAGCAAATGGGGGCAATGCTCCACACCGTGAAAGACCTCCCGGAAGGGATCACACGAGATGTACCTCTGGTCCGGCGCAAGAAAGGCCCGAAGTCGGCCCTGATGGCCACCGACATCAAGGCAGTCACCCTCCACCGGAATATCGTTGTAAATACGACGCATCGCATCCAACTCAACGGGGTCGACTGGTGGGTCCAGCGATTGCGCCGCCCGCGCAGCGTTCTCGTATGCGCGCTGCCCTTCCTTCCAGAGACGCTGATCGCGCGTGGTTTCGTTATTGAGAACTCTCAGATCGAAGATGCCGTCAACGATCGGATACTGTCGCCCGTAGGCCGACATCAGACAGTCCCCCGCAGCCCCCTCGGTCAAGGGCTCCTTGCTCAGTGGATCGACGATCAACTCCCTGGCCCAGGGGTCAAGTTTCGTCAGTCCCACCGCAACAGATGATCTGTCCTTCACAACTGGCGCAGTTGGCGATTCCATCGGTTCTCGTTTACTCCAGGGAGGATCACTACGGGATTGACAACATCGCGCTCCGGGGACCGTTTCTCAGGTTTGCTGACCCACCGCTTCTTCTGCGTTTGATTGCGACGCGGAGGATGGATCGCCGGCCCGCTTCTGGGCCATCACATGGTAGCCGACGGTGAAACCTCGGTGAGAATCCAATCGGTCCAGATGGTGACACATGACGGGGAGGACCAGGCGAAACCACGGCAGTGTCAGAAGCCAGAGGGGCGCCAGGAGAATCCGACTGAATCCAGCGGTGCGACGGGGGTCAATCCAAGCCGAGAACCGCTGGCTCTCCTGGCCGTAGTGCTTGAAAAAGCCTCCGTTCGGCTGGACGACGATCTCTCCGAAACCGGCTTCACCAAGAAACCGATGGTACCAGTACGGCGTGTATCCACCGTAGTGGTGGTTCGGCTCCATGTGCAGACCCGATCCGAGGGGAGCTGTCAGGAGCAAGCGCCCGCCCGGGCGTAGGATCCGTGAGAATTCGTGGACCACGCGGATGGGCTCGGCCACGTGCTCCAGTACTTCCGTACAGAGCACGGCGTCAAAGGACCCGTCCGCCACCGGAATCGACGTGGCATCGCTGACATAGTCGATATGGCCATACTGCCAGTAGTCCTTGTCGGCCAACGGGCCAACCTCTGATCCCTCATGCCCCTTGAAATCTTGTGTCTTATAGGTGCAATGGGCGAACAACGTACGATAACGACAAGAGCCCGCTCCGACATCAAGCACGCGCGAACCGGGCGGGATTTGCCTGGCCTGCTCGGCGACCCAGGCGTGTCTCTCGTAGCCTCCAAAGGCAAATATCTTCGCGAAGCGACCGCGACGCATGTCACTCGACTCCTGCCAAACACGAAGCACCCTCGCCCAGGAAACCGATGGCGCGGAATACCGTCGACAAACGATGCTCCCAGGTATGTTCCCGTCGCGCACGGGTAGCGGCCGCCGCGGCAATCGCCATCCGCTGCTCCGGATGGTCGAGGTAGTAACGCACCTTCCTGACGCATTCGTCAAGCGTGAGATAGCACTCGATCTGTTTGCCCTCCTCGAAGAGTTTCAGCAGATCAGGGTTACGATGAGTT
The DNA here is from genome assembly GCA_028277585.1 of Sedimentisphaerales bacterium. Taxonomy (GTDB): domain Bacteria; phylum Planctomycetota; class Phycisphaerae; order Sedimentisphaerales; family Anaerobacaceae; genus Anaerobaca. The sequence goes on along the minus strand of JANQFY010000051.1, from coordinate 35,555 downwards.
ACGTACAAAGCGCCCGCCATGGTGGCGTCAAAGTCGCGCAGCTTCAGCGTGAAGATGTCCTTGCTGTAGCCGATATTGCCCACCCCCAGAATGATACGCGAGCGGCCGAAGATTTCACCTGCCTGATCGGCCGTGGCCGGGCCGTTCGGCCAGCCGCCGCCGAAAGCGTCCACGTGGATGCCCGCCCGCTGCAGCCCTTCGACGATCTCCCCGCGCAACCCGTACTTGTTGCCAATGAAGGAAACGTCGTACTGCTTTGTGTCCTCGCCAGACGGTTTGAAGCGTTCGGGATCGCTTGCCATCGGCCAGAACAGCGAGGGGCAACCTTCGACCGCGAAGCGAAGACAGCATTCCGGCGAACTGGTCAAAACGAGATCGGTGCCGTCACACAAGCCCACCGCCCCCATCCGAATGCCCCGGTAACTGCCCCAGTGTTCGGGCAGACGATCGTCCATCGAGACGTTGACCGTAACGACTCCCATCGCCTGGATGCGTTTGAGCGTTTCCACCGAGATCAGGTGGGCCCACATCTGGCCCATCAGCACATCGAGCCCACCGCGCCTCTGAAGGGCTTGGACCTGCTCAATAAGACAGGCATCGTTGAGTTTGACCGGAACCGGATCATAGAGCCGGCGCGGTCGTACAAACTCCGAATACCCCAGGCCGTACTCGTCCCGTGCGTTGCGAAACGTGGTTACTTCGCCGAATTCCCGAAGGCCGGCGAGAAAGCCTGAATTGTCCTGGTCCCAGTTCCCCCCGACCCAAAGGATACGCAGGCGTCCCTTGGGGGCAGGATCGACCGCGACGCCGCGGTGCGACAGACGCAGCCGCAGTTGTCGCACCGCCTCGGCCGCACAGTAGTCGATCTGACAATCACGAGCCAAGCGTTCGTAGCGCCGATCCAATCGAACCAGGGCGCGTGCGGTGCGCTCGGCTTTCAGTCTTGCGTTGGCTTGATAGACAACAGGGAGCCGCTTAAGCGACGCCTTCAATCGCCGGTACATCATCGTTTTCCCGTTTCCCTCGTCGGTGATGCCATGTTCTGACAAGAAGGAGCAGCCAAAGGAGATAAATCGTAGAGGCAACTGCACTGGCGGCAACCACGCCCGGGATACCCCAGCGAACGGCTCCAAACAAGCTGAGCAGAACACCCATCGCAGCCGCCGTGACCTTGGGCGCCAGCAAGCTGTGGGTTTGCGTTCCACTGAGCAATGAAACGGCGGCAAGTTCACCGCTGGCAAACACCCCCCCGGCCAACACCATCCAGGGAAGCAACCAGGAAACGGTATGATACTCCGACGCCACGAGCCAACGGAAAACAGCCCGATGCAGTCCGAAAGCAAGCAATACCGCAAGACCGGTCAGAACGAGCGCGGCGGTTACCAGTCGCGAGTTGAGACGATGTACGTGCCTGACGCGCGTCGGCTCCGAGGCGTCGCCGGCGCGCTGGAAGAACACGGGAGCCACCAATTGGACGACCAGCCCCGTCACGAGTGTGACGGGATAGTATCCCAATTGATAGACAACCGCATACAATCCAACATCCTCCGTCGAGGCAAAGGTCTGCAGCGCCCATCGACCGGAAGCCAGCTGCGCCCAGCCGGGAATACCCCAGACCGCAAGAGGCCATATATAGGAGAGTATCCGGGCTCGCCACGGCCCCGGGTCCGCCTGTGCAGTGTGACAGCCGTCACCACTGAGCGATACCGTGCGTCTAAAGAACCAAGCTTGAGAGGCAACTACGACCAGAACCGCCAAGGCGTATCCGAGCATGGCCGCGGCGCTGCCAGCACCCAGCCAGACGATCATGCCGGCGGCAAGCAGGAACCGCCCCCAAGACGCCAGTCCCTGGTGCAGCGCCACGACGGCACGCTGACGTGCCGCGTTCTGCATGCCACTGAGTATCGCGTTGTACCCAGAGAGCAGTGCGAAGAACACCGCGGCAAGGACCAGGCCAACCCAGGCAGACTGCCCCAGAAACAGCAAGGCCAGACACAGGGCGAGGGCGGCCAGCACAATCAGTCCAGTGGCCTGGACCGCCAGGGTTCTTACCGCAGTCAGACACCCCTGCAAACTGCCGGCCTCCTGGGACGGAGCAAAAAAGCGAGTGGCGCCGCAACTGAGAGGTCCGAGCACCACCTGGTTCACGAGCGTGGCGATCGTCATCCCGAGAGCCAGTTGCCCGTAGGTTTCCGGTGCCAGCAGCCCCGTGAGCAACCGCACCCCCCAGAGCGTCCCGATGACAGCGGCCGCCTGGCCAAGACCGATCCAGGCAAACTCCCGGCTCAAACGCCGAATTCGACGGGAAGCCAGCCAAGCAAGCCATCCTGGTTTCAGACCGGTCTCGTCGATTACCTCCGCAGTGTCTGTTCGGGCCGTATCGCGTGCGGCGTTCGACGTTGTCGCTGAATTCGACACGGGCTGGTCTTCCTGGCCATAGATCGGCGATAGAGCGCAAAGAGAGCCGGTGCACGCTGGAGAGACCTTTCAGAAGCAACGTCCTCACGGGGACCGAAGGACACCGTTCAAAAGAAGCCTCTCGTCATCCGCCGGTTCACTTCAGCATATTCTCTCTCCGTTGGTCGCGACGAGAATGTCCAGGAAATCACGGAGAGGGTGTGTGCTCGACCTCATCAGAATACAGTTCAGCGCCGCTCGCCTCGTCCTCCAGCAGAGTCGCTGTCTGCGTACCACGCTTGGCGTGCGCAGGGATCCCGCCGCTGATGCCCTAGCCTGGGGCTGCTACGTCACAACCGATCCAACACAGCGTTCCCTAACCAGCAAAGCATACTCTCTCGCGAAGGCGATGAAGACACCAAATACGAACATGACCACACCGGCCATGATACCCTTTCGAACGGTTCCACGAGCTACCGGAAGTTCGGGAATGACGGCCTCATCAAGCACCTGGAGGGTGGGCATGCTCTTGGCCTCCTCGATCTTCGCCAGTTCACACGCACGAACGAGCATCTCATAGAGCGTCTCCTGGACCGCCGCCTCGTGGGCGGGAATGCTGTCGATCTGGCTGAGCTTACTCTCCACCTCTTTGAGTCGGCCTTCAAGGAAGACGCGTTCGCTCGTCGCCTCGCCGGTGGACAGCCTTTTGTTTTGCTTGTCCAATTCGTCTACGTACGCGTTCGCCATTTCAGCCGCTCGGTTAGGGTCGAAATCGGTGACGGCTATCTTCACCGCCCCCTCGTCCGTGGTTCGAATCCGGGTGTTCGCGGCGAGTCTTTGGCGGGCTGCCGTGGGATGCGGCAGATCCCCATAGACACGCATCAGATCGAACTTCCGGATGATCGCGTCCCTCACCTCCCGGCTCTGGAGGATCTCGACGTAGATGCCAGCGATGCTGCCGCTATCCATGATGTCGCGGAGCATCGAGCCTCCCAGACCGCCCAGTCCGCCGCCAATACCCGATTGCTTCTGCAATACTTCGACGGGAGGCACAATGGTGGCGCTCGACTGGTAGTGACGTGGCCGGGTAAGCATATAGCCCACGGTAGCAGCCATGGCAACAAAGCACAGCAACAGAATCATCATCCGATGCCGCCAAATCACGAGCAGATAGTCGATCAGTTCGATTTCCTGCTCGCCGGTCGGCCCTGGTCTGGGCGACGCTGCCGGCACGCTCAGTTTGCCATCTTGATCAGCCACAGTTCCAGTCCCTTCTCAATCTCGCGCAAATTGCACATACCGCGCCGTTCCGTACAACGCCCTGGACGATGAGCACGCCAGTCACGTGGGAGACGGCCGACTTGGGCAGACTCCGTCCCCGTGGGTGTGCGTCTGACACACCTCTTGGGGGCCCCTGTTTGTCTCATGGGCCCCTCCGCGGACCGCCAGAACCGGCAGATCCAGAACGGCGGATCGCTTCGCCAACGGCGTCCAGCCAGGAACTATCTCACAGGAACACCTGACGTGAACCAACACATCGCTGGATGTGTATCCCCCCTGGAATTCCGCGCATCCAACGCAGCGCCCCTATTTCCAACTTGATCATATTGCAAATACCACACCGGCGGCGACGGCGATCTGGAAGACGATCTGAGTGATGTCCTTCGTGGTCCGGAGCCAGATATACTTGTCCAGTTTCCGCGGTACGACGATCGTATCCCCCGGTTCCATCTCCAAGCCCATGAAACCCCCGAAGAACCACTGGTTGAACTCGCCGTCCCAGAACACGAGCTTGCCTTTGCTCTGTTGCTTGCTGATCACCGACCCATCCGCCTTGATCACACTGACCTGCTTCTTGTCGGCGTCCTTCGTCATGCCGCCGACCTGCCGCAAGTAATGACTAACCGGACGTCCCTCCTCGTAGAGCAGCGACGTTTCGTTGAACACCTCTCCCACCACATGCACCACACCCGGCGTCTCGGGGATGGTCAGGGTATCACCGTCCTCCAATTCCATGTCGTAACGCGACCGTCTGAATTCGTCCAAGGGCGTCAGTTTCACAACCACGCGCCCCGTGACCTCAGTGGCTCTCAACTTGTCAAGAAGTTCCTGTTTGGCCTCCAGTGCGGCCTCTTGCCCCTGGATCGTCTCGGCATCGGCCCCGGCCCCGAGCGTCGCTTCGGCGCCGCTCAGCGCCGCTTCCTCCACCTGCTTGATCATCTGATCCAGGCGTTGCCGCTGAACTTCTCTCGCACTCTCGCGAGTGAAAACCGCCCCCTTGAGATAGGCTCGCCCGGTATAACCTCCCGCACGCTCGATAACGGAACTCAGTATTTCCCCGCGGCGGATCGGATACCTGCTGGGGAATCTCACCTCCCCTGCGATCTCGACCGTACGAGAGAAATCCAGTTCGGGTATCGGGCGAACGACCAAGTGGTCATACTCGCGGAGCAGTATATTCGACGCCGCATCACCATCCATCGCGCGCTTCAGGTCGAGATCGATCTTCTCAGTGGTCATCCCCTCCTGATCCACATACCGGCGGGTCAGCTCCGCCGTACGCTGATACGCGTTCTTCTTCAGCCCGCCGGCCATCTCGATCAGGTCGCCAACCCGCATCCCAGGAACGAGCCGATACTGGTTCGGGTCAAAAACCATGCCGGAAATGTCGACGGTCTGAATATCTCGCTCATCCCAGCGAAAGACGCGAATCGTGTCGTACTGAGCCAACTCGACATTGGCCTTCTCGTCGCCAGCCAGAACGGCCCCCAGGTCGAACGGAATGACTAGAGGATGCAAATCCGGAGGAATCAACCGCTCAATCTCGCCGCGATCGGTGTTGGGTTGAGGAAGCAGGACGTCGTACGAGGTCAGAATGTCCCCGAGCCGCATGCCCGGCTTCCAGCCGTACTTGCCCGGTCTGAGGACATGGCCCTCCAGTTCGACCATCTGCTCCTCGCGCGAGGCGACTCCGAAGACCTTGACGACATCGCCATCGCGGATAAGGGTCGATGACGCGGCCCCCTTCGTTCCGGCCGCACCCGGCGCGGCCAGGTTCAGGTCAACCACGATCCGCCTGCGATGATCCTCCACCCGTTCCACCTGCACGCGCTGAAGCCAACCGGCGAAGGTCGCGCCGCCGGCCAGTTCCAAGACACGATCCAACGTCATCGGTTCGGTCATCTCGTAGATGGCCGGGCGCCTGACATTGCCCGCCACGGCGACAACCGGCCCGATCAAGGGAATGAACACGGTGTCCCCATCCTGCAGTCGCGCATCGCGGCTCTTGTCACCACCCAGCAGGAAATCGTACAAATCAATCTCGATCGGCTCGCTGCCGCTGCGCAGCAACCGTATCTTCCGGAGACTTCCCGTCTTCGCCGGCCCTCCGGCCGCGAACAATGCGTTCATCACGGTAGCCAGCGAACTGACTGTGTAGCTGCTCGGCGTCGCAGCCTCGCCGACCACGAACACACGAACCGTTCGCAGACGATCCATGGCCAGGGCCATCTTGAAATCCGGGTACTTCCGCGACAATTCACGCTGAAGATAGTCCTCGAGTTCGCCGAACTTCATGCCCCAGACATTCAGGGCGCCCACTTCCGGCAGAACGATCCTGCCACTCCGGTCCACCTGCAGTTGATACTGCCCGTCCACGCGACCCCACATCGTCAGAGTGAAACGGTCGCCCGGACCAACCACGTAGTCGGGACCGACCGAGACGTTGGTCACTGGGGCAAACGTGCTGACCTTCTGACGGAACATGTCGTATCCAAACTGCGTCAATTCCATGGAGACATCGCAAGGATCGGGAAGAACACGGCCTGAAAGCAGCAGTTCGATCACCGACGGTTCTTCCGCTTCCACCTTCTGCGGCTCTTCAGGCTCAGCGTCCTGCACATCGTTCGGGTCCACCAATCCACCGATCAGAGAATCACCCGTGGGCGACCCGATCCTGGCGGCCGACTGGGCCTTTTGATCAAAAGCAGAGGATCGCAACCCGCCGTTGGAGCGCTGTAGATCAAGCCGTGACTGAGCCGCCAGCGGATGGGCGCCAAACGTAACACTCCAAATGAAGGCCGCCGTAGCCAACAGCAGAAGACGCGCGTGAACGGGCCAAGACACCTTCCTCGCCATACCTTCAGACTTCTCGCCGATCCGCTCCGTTGAAGGTACACAGGACTCCATTCCATGCTCCTTTGAGTGTCGACCTAATCCATGTCCGATGCGTCAATCACCTGACGTCTTCATCTCTCTCGACGAAGAAAACGCACGTGCTCCGAGTCGTCGCAACCCTGCTTTACCTGCTCGCTCAGAGCCCCGCCGATATTAGCGGGTGCGCACGCACTGTCAAGGCATTTCCCCCGTTGCGATAGGTGCTCACATCACCCCTTCAGGGCACCCTCAACGCGAACGGCGCAGACATTCCACTCAGTAATGCCATGCCACTTATCTTTATCGGACAGGAACCGGTGAAATCTTTACAATTGCCCGTTCGCGCATTTCTCGTCCGATAGATATTGGTCTTGACCATTTGGCGTCGATGGCGTACCCTGCTGGCCTTTTCGTATTAACGATCGTCGCCGCTTGTCGTGAACTGGAGTCATGCGAAGGACCGCAGCGTCTCTCATCCCATTGCTTTGTCTGGTTTTGCCCTGCCTGGCGCAAGTTTCGACCAACGTCCCACTCGACCACTGGGCCTATGGCGCCGCTGACAAACTGGCAAACTACGGACTGATCGACAGCGCGATGCTGAGCACCAAACCCATTTCGCGCATCGAAATGGCGCGGCATGTCACCCACGCTATGCGCAGTCTCAAACACATGGAAGAACCACCGCCTGTACTCGCTTCCATCATTGAGAGACTGAAGGAGGAATTCAGAGGCGAACTGATCCAGATCGGTGTACTTGAGGGCCACTACGGATCATCCTTCATCAAGCCCATTGAGGACCCCTACTTCAAGTACCTCTACGCGGACGTGCAGCCAGAGCTGGAGAATACGCGCGGCGACACGTTCGAACGCCATTCGAACTACCGGGCCGGGTTCGCCACCCGGGCCAGGATATCGAATACGATCGCTTTCTACCTGCATCCGGAATACCGCGACGCCCCTTCCGAAGCCAGCGCCGATGTCGACCTCATCGAGGGTTATGGCAAGGTCATGGTAGGCCCCGTGGAGGTTCAGGCGGGAAAAGACTCACTCTGGTGGGGCCCGGGCCATCACGGCTCGATCCTGATGAGCAATAACGCTCGTCCCCTGCGTATGATCAAGGTCACGAACCCGCAGCCTCTCCAGTTGCCCTGGGTTCTGCGGTACCTCGGCCCCTTCCGAAGTCAATGGTTCATGGCCCAGCTAGAAGAAGATCGGGACATCCCCGAAGCAAGAGTCTCCGGCATGCGATTGAACTTCAAGCCGCATGCGCGATGGGAGGTCGGGCTGTCACGCGTTGTCATGTTCGGTGGCCGCGGGGTGCCGCGCGTGGACTTGTTCGACTATGGCAAAATGTTCCTGGCCAGAAGCGAACAGGAGGAGAACAACCAATTGGCGGGATTCGACACCTCGATCCTTCTGCCTCTGGCGGAGATCCCCTACGGCCGTCACCTGCCTATGCGCTCCATCAAGCTCTACTTCGATGGCGCCGGAGAAGACGAAGCCGGCATGCTGCCCAGCAACTGGGGCTTCCTCTATGGCGTCCAGCTCAACGATATCTTGAAGACCGGCCGGACCGACATCCGCATTGAGTACGCCGACAACCATGTCACCGGCAAACCCAACGTCTTCTACAATCATTCCCTGTACACATCGGGATACACCTACAAGGGACGTGTCATGGGCCATCATATGGGCACAGACTCGCGGGACCTGTTTGCCCAACTGTCACACTATGTCACCGATGACCTCATCTTCGACATAGTGTATGACCGGCAGACGCACAATCTGTCAGAGGACAATCACCCGCGTCTGAATACCGTTGGGTGCAACCTGACGTTCTTCCCGTCATCGCAATGGCGAATCCTTGCCGGGTATCGATACGAAGACGGCGAGGGAGAGGACTATGACGACAACCATGTCGTCCAGTTGCAGTTGATTCGAGACTTCTAGGCGTGCTGAAGGCCAGTGACGCCTTCAGTGATCGAGAGATAGGACACGCGATCATGCCCTATCTCCTCGCGTAGCACTGCTGATGTGCAGAAGCGAACCGACCTGGACGGTCAGCCCGTAATCGCCTTCCAACTCTGATTGAGTTCTTCCAGCAGGTTGATGACTTCCTGGATCATCTGTGGGTCGCGCTTGCTGTTCGCCTGGCTCAAATGGCGGCCCATGAAGAGGTACAACTTACGCAGGTTCTGGGAGATATCCCCGCCGGCTTCCATATCCAGCACGGCGTTGAGCTCGTTAATGATATCCTGAGCGCGATTGATGTACTGCCCTTTGGCCGCGTAATTCTCTGCCTCGAGTTCCTGAATCGCCAGTCTCAGAAACTTGATGGCGCCGTCGTATAGCATCACGATCAGTCGGCCGCGACTCTGCGTGCTGATGGCCGTATCCTGATATGCCCCGATTCCATTCATGGTTATGCCCTCGCCAAAGACATCCGCCGTCGAATCCCTGACAGCAGCCCCCGGTCCCGTCTAGTGCCAGCCACAGTGCAGCTCGGACGGGGGTCCTGGTCGATGGGAGATGACTGACGACCTCAGCCGCAGCCATCTCCCTCACTCACGGTTCAACATCGATCCCGCGACTGCTATCACCTCAGCAGTGTCAGAGCCATCTGCGGGATTGAATTCGCCTGGGACAGCATCGACGTACCGGCCTGCGAGAGCACCTGGTTCCGCGTCAGCGTCGCCATTTCGGTCGCCACGTCGACGTCCGAGATTCGGGATTCGGCAGCTTGCAGGTTCTCGGCCTGAATACCAAGCACCTCGCCCGTCGCTTCCAGACGATTGATCATATAGCCGAACTTGGCGCGTTCGGTGTCCTTCGTGTTGATCGCGCTATCCAGCGTGGTCAGAGCTGCCCGAGCGCTGGCCGCGGTGGTAATCGACAGCGTGTTGATGCTCAGGCCCGAGGCCGTCGCGTTGCTGCCGGTGACATCGATCTTGTCGGTCTGGCCGCCGAAGTGGATCGACACGGTCGCCGAGTTGTCGAGCATCTTGATGCCGTTGAACTCCGTGGCCTCGGCGATACGCGTGATCTCATTGCTCATCTCGGTGAACTCGTTGTCCATGATGACCCGCTGGGCGGACGAGTACGAACCGGTCGAGGCCTGCTCGGCCAGCTGCTGCATACGAACCATCAGGTTGTCGATGGTCTGGAGGGCACCTTCCATGGTCTGCAACAGGCTAACGCCGTCCTGGGCGTTGCGAGCACCCTGATTCAGTACGGCAACATCCGCACGCATCAGTTCGCGAACCGCCATGCCCGCCGCGTCGTCGCTGGCGCTGTTGATCCGCTGACCGGATGAAAGCCGCTCCACCGAGGTGGCCAGGGCATCATAGCTCGCCCCGAGATAACGGGCGGCATTCGCGGCCATAAGGTTGTTCTTAATTGCTAACATGTCTACGACTCCTTAAACAAAGACCCCAATTTGGCCCCTACTCGTGTGCTCGTTTCCCACGTGTACTAATAGGCAGTTGACCTTATATTGCTCATTATCGACCAAAGGCAAACCGACTTAAGGCCATTACCCAGCGCAAATTACATCAGACAGGGACCGCCCACTAAAATGCCGCCTCGCGATGCTGATATTCCCTATTCGCACCATTAAGGGGGTCAGAAAAGACTAATTATTTTGCCTATTCCCCTTAAAAACCTCTTCCTAATTACACCAAATACCCCTTTTTAAAGAACCTCCTGGCCATTAGACTTCAAGCGTGCCCGGGAAGGGGCTTTTCTCATGAGGAACGGTCTGCATGGCCGATAATCCCTAACGCAGACGAAAGTCCCGTGCGACACGTTGCATCGCGCGTAGATCCGTCATACTGGCATTGCCGGAGCCTCGAGTTGTCGAAAGAGTCGGAATTCGGGCCGGAGGAAGCGGATATCTCAATACTGCGATCAGGCTCGTATGAATAGCTGCAAGAGACCCGGAACCGATAAGACACTGCTGGTTTTCAATTGTCATGAACCTTGGGTCTTTCAACTCGGGGCGTTGGGCTATGCGCTGGATATCGTGGTCGACCTCGAGGGCAAGTACAACTCCGGCTGGGACGACCGCATGCGTCCGCAACCGGCCAATTCACAGTTGGTCACGTTGCCCGAGGCCCTGACGTCTCCGAAACGCTATTACTGCATCATCACTCACAACACAGCCGACCTGCTGGACGTTCGAATGCGTCCGGAACCGCGCATTCTCGTGCTCCATCACACCCTTGAAGGACGCGTGGAGGAGGAGGGACCCAGTTGCGATCCCGAGCAAATGAAGGATCTGCTCCATCGGTACGTCGACCTCGTAGGAGCGCACGTCGTGGCCACCTCCATGTTCAAGGGCGAGTCCTGGGGGTTCACCGACGATATCGTCCACTTCGGCATCGACGTGGATGACTACCCGCCCTACCTGGGTCAGAAAGCCGCCGGCTTGCGTATCTGCAACTTCATCAGTTCGCGCCGGCGAATCCTGTGCTGGGACTTTCACGAGAAGTGTTTCGAGGGCGTTCCCGTAACGCTCGTCGGGCACAATCCCGACATCCCCGGGGTTGAAGCGGCCCGCGACTGGGACCATCTGAAGGCCACGCTGCAGTCCCACCGCTTCTATATCCATACGGCCGACGCCCGACTCGAAGCCGGGCACAACATGGCGACCGCCGAGGCAATGGCGGCCGGCCTGCCCGTACTCGGGAACAGACATCCAACCTCGCCGATCCGGCACGGTATCAGTGGATTTCTCAGCGACGATCCGCGTGAACTGGCGCACTACGCCAGAATACTGCTTGAAGATCATGATCTCGCTGCCCTGATGGGGCAACAGGCGCGGCAGACGGTGGCCGAACGCTTCTCCCTGGTTCGCTTCAAGCATTCCTTCTTGCGATCGATCGAGATCGCGCGGCGAAAGTGGTACACCCGCCAAGTCGACCCGGCGGCACTGTCTGGTCCGGGGCAAGCCGCGCGAACGAAGGTCTGAGCAGCCTGCGTCCAACCGTCAGTTCTAGATGAGCATGTCGATGCGACCCTGACCAACACCCTGGACCGCTCCACCGGCGTCGGCCTGCTCGAAGAAGCCCTGGGGATTGCCTCTCAATGCCGACCAGCCCCCGCCCTGGGAGGGCCGGTCCGAATGCTCGCCCTGTTGGTCGGATCCATCCCGCTGGGCCCACGCATCCTGCTGCATATGATCTCTGTCTGGATCTCTCGTCACCGGGTCGGCAACCTCCAACCGCCTGACCTGCACGCCCGCCTCTTGCAGACTGCGAAGCACTTGAGGCAGCGCCTGTTCCACATCGCGCCGCGTTTCGTCCTGGTTGACTTCCAATACGCCGGAAACCTGATCGCCCCGCTCTTCGAATCGGACCACCACGCTACCCAGTTCCGGAGGGTCCAGGCGAATCATGACCTGTCTGTCTCCCCGGGCCAGCGACGCGTGAACGGAGCCGAGAATCTGCTCTCCAACCTCCTGAACAGGGCTCTTGGCCACCTGGGCATCGCTCGCGATAACTGGCGTATCTATCGATCGGGCTGCCGTACCCTGCGTATTGGAGGACGAGTTCCCCTCAAGCATGCTCAGGGCATCCACCTGGGATTTGCTCCCTGGTCCGGTTTCTGATGGGCGTCCCTCCTTGCTCTGCTGGCCCGTGCCCATCTCTGGCATCTGGTCCTGCGGCGCGGTGTCCGTGCTGATCTCGGGCGCCGCCTTCTGCCCCGCCTGCGATTCGCCCGGCTGCCCTTCGGTCTTGTTCTGAGCGACCGGGGCCGGCGCGTCGATCTCAGGGCGCAGCGATTCGACCTCCTCGCTCACAGCCAATTCCGCGACTTGCCCCGGAGCCTTGGCGACCGCCTGCTCCAGGCCACCAGCGACATCCTCGGCCTTGGATGAATCAACAACCGGCGATTCCACGACTTTCGCGGGAAGATCCACGTTGGAGCTTTGGCTCGCCTGGGCTCGGGACTCGTCGACTATCTCGCCAGCACCACCCTGCGTCACTGCCATGGCAAAATCGGGCGTCTTTCCCTGAGATGCGGTATCGGCTTGGCCGGCTTCAGTCAGAACCGCCGCTTCGGCCGAAACAGGGCCCTGAACCGGAGCGACCGTCTGCTCGCCTCCCTGCCCCTTAGGTGTAACTGTTTCTTTCACAAGGTTTTGCAGCTCGGGCGATGGCTCCTGGGCGACCGCCTGAGTTCCCGGAGCCACTGGCTGGGGAACCGCACCAGATTCCGCAGAGACAATGCCTTCAGCCGTAGGATCGGGCTGAGCGACCTGAGCCTGCACTAACTGCGATCCGGGAATTTGAGCAACAAGCGGCTCAGCCGGAGAGATCGCTCGAGCTTGGATTGACTGCTCTCCACCATCAGTGCGCTGCTCATCTGGCGTCGTCTCGACCGGCGCGGAATCCACCGGGGGCTCCTCAGCGGAGGGACTTCGCCCCTCGTGGCATACCGCTTCGTCCCCGGTCTCGCCCTCGGCCGCAACCTCGGTAGGAGGCGTCTCGTCCGCCTTCAACTCCTCACGGATCTTGGCCAGCGGCGCCGTATCCGAAAATGCCTGCTTCGGCTCACCAGCGTCGGTGGACGCATACGACTTCGGTTCTGGGCACGTCTCGGCTCCAACGGCCGCGAACATGCTCGCATCGATCGTTATCGGACTGCTCATAGCACAGATTCCCCGAATACATGAGTATACGTCAGGAACATTTGCAAGCCGCGTGCCAGCACCCTTGCCCCGGGACCGGCTAGGATGTATGTGCCTTACAGATAACCACTTAGACACACACAAGGCATCTCCAATCTGTCCCAAAGGTGCGAGACCGAACAAAGGTCCGGAGGATTGTTCCTAGAGGCAGGAGAACTCTTCCGCCCCCGTGTGTCGCATCCAGAGCCAGGGGGCGGATCGCGAGATGTGTCTAATAACGCGACCGCCTGTATAGAATCCTGACACCTCCCTTGACGGCTGAAAACGCCCCTTCATCCTCCAGGGGGCCCCTGGAGGGCCTATTCGCAGCCTGCAGCGTAAGAGACGCCCCCTGGCACGATTATTGCAGTCTCGACTCGGCGTCAGAGAACGTTTGTACTTACGAAAGGAAGGAATCAGGCCATGGCCGATTCAGTCAGCATTATTGATTTGCTCCAAGCCGGCATGAAAGCCGAAGGGGTGCGCCAGAAGGCGATCGCCAGCAATATGGCCAACATCCAAACGCCCGGCTACCGGCGGATCGACATCAAGTTTGAGGAAATGCTGGAGAAAGCCCTGGAATCGCCCGGGAAAGCCACCGCCAGCGATATCGAGCCGGAGGTGTATCAGCCTATGAACACGCCGGTGCGATCCAATGGAAACGACGTGAACATGGAGGCAGAGGTCGGAAATCTGGTCAAGAACTCGCTGCGCTATACGGCGTACGTGCGGCTCATGCAGAAGAGGTTCACGCAGATCAACGCCGCAATCAGTCTCAGAGGATAGCCGAGCACCGGCGCGTCAGCTAGCAAACGAAAGGATTCAGTCGAATGAGTGTTCAGGGAACGACCGGCCCCATTGACATTGCCGTCTCCGGTATGCGGGCCCATGGCACCCAGATGGAGGTCATCTCCTCCAATATCGCCAACGCCCGAACTCTGGATAACGGGCAGGGCCAGCCCTATCGCCGTCTCGAAGCGATGTTCCGCTCCGAGGATGACGGCGTCGGGGGCGTGGTCGTCGACGAGATTGCCCAGGACATGAGCGCGCTGAAGCGCGTCTTCGACCCGGGCAATCCGAAAGCCGACGCCACCGGCTACATCAACATGCCCAACGTCCAGATGCCGGTGGAAATGATGAATCTCTCGATCGCCAGTCGCGCGTATCAAGCCAACGCCGCGATCCTCAAACGCTATCAGGCCATGGTGCGAACGACACTCGAACTGCTCCGGTAACGGAAGGAAATCTAGATGATCAACTTCGACCCCAACATCAACTCGGTCATGCCGAACGCCAAGGCCGCGTCGCCGCAAAACGAAGGACTGGGCGAAGCCAAGTCGGGCTTCTCGCAGGCTGTCAACGCGGCCGGCAAGTATGTCTCGGAAGTCGATGATATGCAGCAGGCGTCGGAAGCATCCATTAAGGATCTGCTGACCGGCAAGAACAGCGACGTCACGTCGGTGGTTTCCAGCGTCGCGAAAGCGGACGTCAGTTTCAAGGTGCTGGTCGGCGTGCGAAACAAGCTCATCGAGGCCTACAAGCAGACGATGAACATGCAGTTGTAGGCGATCGTGACGACGGCGGTGAGCGTCGCGGTCATTCGCGTCGCGGGGTGAACGATAACGCAGGTGCAGAGGTTCAATGGATTTCCTGCAGAAGATAGTCCTGGTTTGGCAAAAGGTGAATCTGGTACAGCGGGCGCTGTTGGCCGCCGTTCTGATCGCCTCGGCCATCATCGGGTTTCTCCTGATCCATTGGGCGCGTCAGCCGGACATGCGCATGCTCTATCAGGAACTCTCCCCGTCAGAAGCCTCCCAGATCACCGAGCGGATCAGCGAGCAAGACATCCCCTATCAACTGCGCGACGGCGGCACGACGATCTACGTGCCCCGCAAAAACGTTTACCAACTCCGACTGGACCTGGCCAAGGACGGGTTGCCCGTCGGGGATCAGGCCGGCTACAAGCTCTTCGACGATGAGAAGATCGGCGTCAGCCCATTCGTCCAGAACGTCAATCTCAAACGCGCCCTGCAGGATGAACTGGCCAAGAGCATCCAGATGATCGACGGCGTCGCCCATGTCCGGGTGCATATCGTCTCCCCGGAAGAGCGTTTGTTCAGTTCGGAAGCCGGGCAGACATCAGCCTCGGTGGTCCTGCAACTCAAGCCAGGGCACCGATTGAGCGCATCGAATATCGCCGCGATCACCCACATGGTCTCAGGCAGTGTCAAGGGGCTGACCTCCGAACACGTCACCGTGGTGGATAGCCAGGGACGCCTGCTCTCGGGCGAAGCCGATACGGCGTTGGCGACCGGCGCCGGAACGGTGCACGACTACAAGGAAAAGGTCGAGCAGGGCCTCGTCAAGAAGGCCGAGGATTTACTGACCGCCGTGCTGGGGCCAGGCCGGGCAACCGTACGCGTCAGTGCTATCGTGGACATGAACAGCGTCAGCACGATTACCGAAAGCTATAGCCCGGGCGACAGGGTGGCCACCAAGGAGGAGATCACCAAGAACTCTGAGGAACCGGCCGCGGGAGGACAACAGGCCGCCAACGGCAGTTCCAAGAAGGACTCGACCATCGTCAGCGAGTACGAGGTCGGAAAGACCGTTAAGCAGCACACGACCCTGCCCGGCGAGGTTCGCTCGCTGTCGGTCGCAGCCTTCGTTGATCTCTCGGACCCCGATCCGAACGCGACAGGGCCCGGCGGCCAGCCGGCGTTGATCATGCAAGTCGAGGAGGTCGAGGAGATCATCCGCACCGCGCTAGGGCTCAAGACGAGCGATTCGCTCAAAGTGGTCCACGCCAGGTTCCATCAACCGACAGCCGAACCGGTTGAAGAGGAGCCCTCCAAATGGCCGGCCTATCTGGCCCTGGCTCGCCAGTTGTCGCTCGGCATCATGGCGCTCTGCGCCCTGCTGGTGCTGCGTATCTTCAGCCGGGCTCGAAATAAGGCGGTCGCCGTGGAGGCCCAGCAACTCACCGAGGGCGGCCCCGGAGGCGCCATGCTGCCCCCGGGCGCCTCGACGGCCGAACCGATTCTGCTGAGAAGACAGATCACCCACGCGTTGAGGAACAACCCGGAACAGGTCAGAGAAATGTTCCTCAGTTGGATCGAAGAAAAGGAGTAAACCGAACGTGGCACTGACAGGGAAACAGAAAGCCGCCCTTCTCCTGACGAGCCTTGATGTGGCGACCGCCGCCGAGTTGCTCAAGGGTGTGGATCCCCAGATGGTCCAGGAATTGGCCGTTGAGCTGAGCTATCTCGACGCAGCCGGCTTCCGAAACACCAAACAGACCGCGGACGTCGCCCGCCAGTTCTGCAAATCCCTTCAGGATGAATCCACGTTCCACTTCAAGAGCTTCTTGCGTGAGATGCTCAAGAACACGGTCGGCCAGGACAAGGCCGAGCAGGTTCAGCAAGAAATTCAAGATCTGCTGCAAAGACGCGATCCGTTCATCTCGATCCGTTCAGCCGACATGCAAACGCTGGCCGGCGTCCTGGGCACCGAACACCCCCAGGCCGTTGCGGTGGTCCTCTCCGAACTGCCTCCCAAGAAGAGTTCGGAAATCCTCGGTCTCTTGAGCGAGGGCCTGCGCGTCAGCGCGATCAGCCGCATGACGGCCATCAGCGCCGTGACCGCGGAAGCCAAGGCCAGGATCGCCCAGATGGTGCATCAGCGCGTCGAAGCGTTCGGAGCGGGCGACCAGGCCGGCACCGCGATCCAGGCCGGACCGGAACAGTCGCTGCGCAAAGTGGCGGTCATCGTCCGCAACCTCGACAAAGAGGTCCGCGACGGCGTGCTGGAAGCCATCCAGCAGAAGGATCAGGAAGCCGGCGAGAAGGTGATGAATCTGATGATCGTCTGGGAGGACGTTCCCCAGGTGGGAGATCGCTCGCTCCAGGAGGCCCTGCGCGGGATCGACGAACGGCAACTGGCGCTGGCGCTGCACGAAACGAACGAGGAGACGGCCGAGAAGGTCAAATCCAATATCTCCGAGCGGGCGGCCGCCATGGTGAATGAGGAAACGTCGCTGATGTCGGCGCCGAAGAAAGAGGATGTCCGTCAGGCGCGCGAGAAGGTCGTCAAGGTATTGCGGGATCTGAATCGCAAGGGCGAATTGACGTTCGTGGAAGAGTAGAGTCATGCCGCAGACACTGACCATCAGCCTGGCTCAACCCATTGCGACCTGCCGCGTCATCGAGGCGGCTGCGCCCGGCTCGGCCGGCGCCGAGGCGCCCGCAGAGAACCATCTCGAAGCGCAGCAACTGGCGGCCCTGAAGGCCGAGCAACTCCAAAGGCAACGCGATCTCGATCAGAAGGAACAAGCGTTGGCGCAGCTATGCGAAACCATCAACGGAATCGCCAAGAAACTGAACGATCTCCATCAGCATACCGTCGCTCAGAACCGCGGCGACATCGCCAAGCTCGCGGTGGAGATCGCCCGCAAGATCCTCCGGTGGAAGACTGACGAAGGCGATTACGAAATCCAGTCCATCGTGGAGGAAGCGCTGAAGCAGGCGCCCACGCGTGAGAAACTGGTGGTGCGGGTCAACGCCGAAGATCTGGCGAAGTGCCAGAAGTTGCAGGAAGAGAATCCGGACAGTCAGTTCGCGGAACTGGAACTGGTCGCCGACTGGGGTATTGCCCCGGCCGATTGTTTGATTGAAACACCGAAGGGCATCGTGCGATCGTTCGTCACCGAACACCTCGATCGCATCGGCGACGCCCTCGCGAGAGCCCAGTAAGCCATGACCGATTTCGACAGCTACAGTATTGATTTCGACAAATACCACTCGGCGCTGCAAACCATCGACCTGGTGGGTTGCCAGGGATATGTCGTGCACGTCTCCGGCTCGACCGTCGAATCGGCCGGCCCGGTCATCGGTCTGGGCGAACTATGCGGTATTCACCTGCGCGATGGGCGTCGTGTCCTGGCCGAGGCGGTTGGTTTCCGAAACGACCACGTCATCTTGCTGCCCCTCGAACACATTGAGGGCATCTCCCCGGGCGACAGCGTCACGGCCCGATCCACGCCGCGCCACATGATGCTCAACGATAACGTGCTGGGGCGCGTCCTGGACGGACTGGGCCAACCGATCGACAACAAAGGCCCCCTGGAGGGAGACACGAGACAGCCCCTGGACGTCGACAGCCCCGCCCCGCTGAGCCGAGAGAAGATCACGCGACCGCTCGCGCTGGGCATCCGATCGATCGACGGCATGCTGACGTGCGCCCAGGGCCAGCGCGTCGGGATCTTCGCCGGCAGCGGTGTGGGTAAGAGCGTTTTGCTGGGCGACATCGCCAATTCCAGCGACGCGGCTGTCAACGTCGTCGCCCTGATTGGGGAACGCGGCCGCGAGGTGCGCGAGTTCCTCGAGGAGAACCTGGGCCCCGAGGGTCTGGCCCGCAGCGTGATCGTCGTCGCGACTTCCGATACGCCACCCATCCAGCGCGTCAAGGCGGCCTTCGTCGCCGTGACGGTCGCCGAGTATTTCCGGGACCGAGGTCGAAACGTTCTGTTTATGATGGATTCGCTGACCCGGTTCGCACAGGCGCAGCGCGAGATCGGCCTGGCCGCGGGAGAACCGCCGACGACCAAAGGCTATTGCCCGAGCGTCTTCTCCCTCATGCCCCGCCTGATCGAGCGTTTGGGCTGCTCCGACAGAGCCAGTATCACAGGGATCCTGACCGTCCTGGTCGAGAACGACGATCTCACCGATCCGGTTGCCGACAGCGCGCGGAGCCTCCTGGACGGGCACATCGTTCTATCGCGGAAATTGGCCGGCCGGGGACACTACCCGGCCGTGGATATCCTGCACAGCGTCAGTCGACTGATGTCGGCGGTCGTGAGCGAGGAGCATCGCGTCGCCGCTCAGAAGCTCAGAGAGATCTACGCCACGTACGCCGACGCCGAAGACTTGATCAATATCGGGGCCTTCTCACCGGGCAGCAACCGACGGATTGACGGCGCCATCAGCCTGATTGATCGGATCAACGCTTTTCTCGTGCAATCGGTGCGTCAGAAGACCTCCTTTGAGGATACGGTGCAACAGTTGACGGCCATCACCCAATCGTGGGACCAATTGTTGAGCGTCCCGACTTAAGGCCGAATGACAGATGAAACGATTCGTATGGCGTCTACAAAAAGTCCTGGATATCAAGTCCAAGGAAGAGCAATTCAAACAAATGGAATTGTTCCGCGTGACAGAGACTCTGGCTCAGAAGCAGAGCGAACTGTTGGTGCGCCAGCAGACGCTCCGCGAGTTGATGAAGAAGCTCAGCCAGGATCGGTCTCCAGGGCGTCTGGAAACGCAAGAGTTCTTCTTAAAGACGGTCAGAACGAACGACCAGATCATCGAAGGATTGAAGAAGGAAATCCACGACCTGGAAGCCGCCCGCAAAGAGAAGACCGCTGAGGTCCTGGCGGCCAAGCGATTCCGCGAGGGCCTGGAGAAGTTGCGGGATGAAGCCAAGGAGCAATTCTTCCGGGAGCAGGAGAAGCTTGAACAGAAGGAAATGGACGATCGGGCTTCCGTCGCCTTCGCCCGCGTCGGGAGTGTGGGTCGGTAACGCCGTGTGTCGCATCGAAGCATGACTGTTCTTGACCGGATCAGTTGGGAGTTTGACCAGTGAATAAGAAAGTTCTTCTCATCACAGTTGCCGTGGGCGTCCTCGGCTTTGCCGGCGCCTTTGCCACGGGCTGGTTGACCCGCCCCCCCGCGACTGCGGAGGGAGCGTCGGGGACCGAAGCAGACGGTCAAACCGGCGCCGCGGCTGCGGCCGGCAACGGAGCGCGTGATATCCTGACCGCTTCCCCGACGGCAGGCGGCAGCAGCACGAGCGCTCGCGCCATGACCGAAGAGCAGCTCAAAGAGCTGATCTACGAGGTGCGTGAGAAGATCCAGGAATACGACACGAAACTCGATAGTCTGGAGAAGGGCAAACAACGGCTGCTCGTTGCCCAGCAAACGCTGAAGAAGGATATCGAAGCCCTCAACAATCTGCGTGTGGATCTGGCGGCAACGGTCGCCAACCTCAAGAGCGAACGCGATCTGCTGATGAAGGCGCGCGTCGAGGTCGACCAGGCGGAAAAGGGCAACCTGATGGCGATTGCCGCCGCCTACGACACCATGGAGGCCAACCGCGCCAGCGAGATTCTGACCAGCATGGCCATGGGCCAATCGCAGAACGGGGCCAATCGCGGCGCCAATATGGATGACGCGGTGAAGATCCTTCATTTCATGCAGAGCCGAACCAAGGCCGAGGTCCTGGCCGAGTTGGTGACCACCGAACCGGCGCTGGCCGCGCTGCTCTGTCAGAAACTGAAACAGGTCACAGAGGGTAGATAAGTCCATGGACATCGCAACAATCATAGGAATCCTGCTGGGTTTCAGTGTCGTCGTCGGATCGATCATCATGGGCGGCGGCGCCGCCATGTTTCTACACATCCCCTCGCTGTGTATTACGGTCGGAGGCATGATCTGCGCAACCCTGATTCACTTCTCTTTGCCCCAATTCCTGAGCATCTTCTCGATCATCAAGAAGACGCTGATCACCAAGATCTCCCCGCAATCGGAACTGGTGCAGCAGATGGTCAACTTCGCGGCGATCAACCGACGCGACGGCACACTGGCTCTGGAACCGGAGATCGGCAAACTCAATGACCACTTCTTCGCTAAGGGCCTGCAACTGCTGGTGGACGGCCAGGACGCCGAAGCGATTCGCGATCTGCTCGACCCGGAAATTCAGTACCTGCAGGAGCGCCACGCAGGCGGCAAGAAGATCCTGGAATTCATGGGTGCGGCCGCCCCGGCCTTCGGCATGATCGGAACGCTCATCGGTCTGGTCCAGATGCTCCAAAACCTCAGTTCACCTGAGGACATCGGCTCCGGTATGGCCGTGGCCCTTCTGACGACGTTCTATGGAGCGTTCGTCGCGAACCTGATCTTCATCCCCCTGGCGGGCAAACTCGGTATCTATTCGAAGGAAGAATCGATCGCGATGGAGATGATTCTCGAAGGCGTCTCGGCCATCGCCCAGGGCGACAATCCCACCCTGGTCAAGGAACGCATGCAAGCATTTGTCTCTCACGGCCGACGTGAGGAAGTCAAGGCGACCGTCTGATGCCCCCGAAAGCCAAAAAGGGTCCACCTCCGGATGATGATCCCGGTGCACCAGAATGGATGGTCACCTTCAGTGACTGTATGACCCTCCTTCTGACCTTTTTCGTCCTGCTCCTGAGCTTCTCGTCGTTCGACGACAAGGTCTTTCCCAAGATGGAATCGGCCTTCTCGGACGGGCTCTCTTCGATCGGCCTGCGACAGAAAACGAGCACCGAGGCCTTCGAACTGGTGCCCCGCATCATGTACGAGAAGGACCCGGACGTCGGCAGTGAGTCGCCAACCATTGACGGCCAGTACGAATCGAACCCCAACACCGACCTCGACTTCATGGATTTCCAAAACCAGAAGGTCTTTCTCGTCCCCTCGAACAAGATCTTCCTGGGGATGGGGACGCGCATGTCCGTGGATGGCCGTCAGATGCTGACCGACCTGGGCGTCCTGCTCAAGGCCGTCCCGAATCGGGTCGTCATCACCGAGCATCCGATTCAAGAAGGAAACACCGCCAGTGAGATCGGGCTGACGCGCGCCTGGATCGTGGCTCAGTTCCTGGCCAACCAGGAAATCGAGCGGACCCGCTTCAGCATCTCCTCGTCCGGGACAACGGACATCAAGACACTGCGTCAAAGCGGGATCATGGCCTCGGGATCCAGAGCGAAGCGCGTGCTCGAGATCGTCATTCTGGAACGGAGCACGTACAATTGAAAGAGCGGAAATCGGGCCCCGAGGAAGAGAAGCAGAAGGTACCGGCGTATATCGTCACCTTCTCGGACATGGTCACGCTCCTGTTGACCTTCTTCGTCCTGCTTCTAACGCTGGCCAACGTTCAGGACCCGGAACTGTTCAATCAGGGCCGCGACTCCTTCTTCCGGTCCATTCGATACTGCGGGCTGGGCAATCTGCTGGGTTCGCCCTCCTCGATCGATTTCGCGGCGCCCAAAACCAAATATCGCACATCGGACCCCAACACGTCGGACGACCGGACGCTTGATGAGTACAGAGATGAACTCCGTCGCATCTTTGACAGCCTGAACAAGACCATGACCACACTGCCCTCTCAGTTGGTTGGTCAGCGCTTGCATTTCTCGATCACCAACGTACGATTCGGCGCCGGGCAAGCCCGACTCGATGCTGCGGCCCAGAAATACCTGTCCGAATACTGTGTCGACCTGAAGCAGAATCTAGCCGCCGAGGCATGCACGCTCTATGTGCTGGGTCTGGCAGGTGATGAGGCAACTGCCAGGAGGCAGTGGGTCCTGTCGGCCAAACGGGCCCAGGCAGCCGCTGAATTCATGCAGAGTCAACTTAACCAGGGCGGCTTTGGCGCCGCCGGTCAGACGCCGACCTCCGAATGGCGTGTCCACTGGTGGGGCGCCGGTCCCGGAGGCCGATGGGCCGGTCAGGATCGGCCCGATCCGGGCGAATCGCAAATACTGATCGCCACTCTGCGATCGGGCGGCTAAGTCGTCCATCTGTCCAGTTTCTCAACACCCTGACCATTCTTCAGCCATCCCGCTTGGCCGCTCCCCGTCTGTGAAAGCAGAGAGGACGCTTTTGGCGTTCCGGCACGCCGTTTGCAGCCCTAATCAACGAAACTGTATGTACGTTCGAACTGCCCCGGGTGAACCGCTGAGGTGGATGTGAGCAAGCGAAGTAAGAAAGTAGTCATTCTGGCGATCCTGTTGCTGCTTAGCAGCGCAGCAGTCGGCCCGGGAGCCGAACCCAATGACCCGAACGCCGATGAAAGTCCGGCACCCGAGTCGAAGGGATCGTTCCTCGACGATCCCAATCTCGGAAAGGGCTCGGATCTGAGTCTGGGCAGCAAGGAGCTGTTCGTCCAGATGATGCTCTCTGTACTGCTGGTCGTCGGCCTGGCCGTGGGAGCACTGTACCTTTCGAAGAAGGTGCTGCCCCGAGTCACCCGCGCGGCGGGCAAGGAGATTCGCGTCGTGGAAACGACTTATCTCGGTCCACGCAAGGCCCTCCACCTCGTGCAGATCGGCAGCCAGAAATTGCTGATCGGCAGCACGAATGAGAGCATCGCGACGCTGGCTCATGTCGGCGACGCCTGGTTGGAACTACCCAAACAAGAAACTGATCCTACGGTGAGCCAGTAGAATGCCCACAATGCCAAAATCACTCATCGCCTCCAGCCTGATCCTGTTGTGCTCGGCATCCCTGGCGTTCGGCCAGATGAACACGACAATCACCCCTCCGAAACTGCCCGAGATCGGCATGAACGAGGCTGGCGCCCCGGCCACGGAGAACGTCCCCAGCATCAACGACCTCGTGACGGTCCTGGACAAGGCAACGGCTGAGAACGCCGAGAAGAAGGACTGGTCCACACCGCTTAAGCTCGTCATCATCTTCGGCGGCCTGGCGATCCTCCCGAGTCTGATGGTGATGATGACGTCCTTTACTCGGATCGTCATCGTGTTGTCCTTTGTGCGCCGGGCTCTGAGTACGCAGAGTATCCCACCGACGGTCGCCATCATTGGCCTGGCCATGTTCCTGACGCTCTTCACCATGGCGCCGACGTACTCGAAGGTCAACACGGAGGCGATCCAGCCCTACCTGGCTGACGAAATCGGCTTCGGCGCGGCCATCGAGAAGACCACCGATTGCATCAAGGAATTCATGTTGCGCCAGAGCCGTAAGGCGGATTTGGCCCTGTTCGTTCAGATGGCCAAAGTCGCCCCGCCGGCCACCCCGATGGATGTCCCCATGCACATCCTGATCCCGGCGTTCATCATCAGCGAGTTTCGCACGGCCTTCGAAATCGGCTGCCTGCTCTTCATCCCCTTCCTGTTGATCGACATGGTGATCGCCAGCGTCCTGCTCAGCGCGGGTATGATGATGCTTCCCCCGGTGATGATCTCGCTCCCATTCAAGCTCATTCTGTTCATTCTGGTGGACGGATGGGGCCTGCTGGCCAAGAGTTTGAGCCTGGGGTTCAGATAGCGGCTCGCTCGGCAGCGATGGAAGACAGGCCTTTTTGACCGAGAGGAATAACAAGAATGGACAGTAGCTACGTACTCTATCTGGGCCGCCACACACTGGAGACCGCCCTGCTCCTGTCGGCCCCTATTCTGATCACATGCATGGTGGTCGGCGTGACGGTGACGCTGCTGCAGGCGGTGACCTCCATTCGCGACATGACCCTGACCATCGTGCCCAAACTCCTGGCCGTCAGTGTCGTTACGCTTCTATTCGGAAGCTGGA
The DNA here is from genome assembly GCA_028277585.1 of Sedimentisphaerales bacterium. Lineage (GTDB taxonomy): Bacteria > Planctomycetota > Phycisphaerae > Sedimentisphaerales > Anaerobacaceae > Anaerobaca. The sequence continues at coordinate 10,985 of JANQFY010000051.1, read as the reverse complement.
TGCTGCAGGTGTTGCTCAGATTCACCACCGAGATCTTCGCCCAGATCGAGAACATCAAGTACTGATCCTGGAACCGAGATGCTTGAGTCCCTGCTCGCCTTCACGCTCGTGCTGACCCGTATATCCGGGTTCTTCCTCATCCTTCCGGTCTTCGGTTGGCGCGCCATTCCCATACGGGTCAAGGTGGCCGCAACCGTGCTGCTGTCATTTTTCTTCGCCTTTATCGCGCCGGTATCGATCGACGTGGCGCAGGTCTCGACGGTCAAGGCGGTCCTGCTGCTGGCCAGTGAGGCGACCTACGGTCTGGCGCTGGGACTGATCGTCTCGGTGCTTTTCTCCGTTGTGAAACTCAGCGGCCAGATCATCGAGCGACAGATGGGCATGACCATGGCGAACGTGCTGGATCCGATGACCGGTGAAAACGCACGGCCCCTCGGCAGCCTGCTGGAGATGCTCTTCATCCTCCTCTTTCTGGGCGCCAATGGGCATCATATGTTTCTGCTGATCCTCTCGAAGAGTTACGCCGCCTTCCCTCCGGGAACCATCCCCACAGTCCAGACCATGACCAGCGGCGTGATCACCGCCAGTTCCGCCATGTTGATCGCCGGACTGCGTCTGGCGGCCCCGATGCTGGCGGCGTTCATGGTGCTCATGGTGGCGCTGGCCCTGCTGGCGCGGCTGGTCCCGGAGATGAACATCCTCTTCATCAGCATGCCCGTGCGGCTCGGTCTGGGCCTGATCATGGCGGGCGCCTTCTTGCCCTTCGTGAACGGCTACATGAAAGAAATGACCCATTGGATGGCCAAGGTCCTGCCGTTGTAGACGGCAAACAGAGAAAGAGCAATTCGGTTCGAGTCGTTCTCGAATCAAGGTATTAGGCGTACGAGATGGCCGACAAACCTGCTGCCGAAAAGACTGAACAACCAACGCCAAGGAAGTTACAGAAGGCGCGCGGGGAGGGTCAGACGCCGCAGAGTCAGGACATGATCTCGGCCGTAACGCTGATGGTCCTCTTGCTCTCTACCGCCCTGCTGGGCCCCGGCCTCTTCCAGTGGTTCAAGACCAAAGTCACCGCCGGCATGTCGGCTCAGGGCGACGTTTTCGCGGATCCCGGGGCCCTCGTCACCTACCTGAACGCACGCATGATCGAGTCGGTGACCGTCATGCTTCCGATTCTGGCAGCTCTGTGCATCTCCGTGGTGTTGACCAGCATAGCGATCGGCGGCGCGACGTTTGCCCCCAGTGCAATCCAGTTCAAATGGGATTCGCTCAATCCCGCCTCGGCGCTTGGCAAACTCTTCAACACCCGCTCGATCGTCCGGCTGATCACGTCGATCCTCAAGCTCATTCTCGTCAGTCTGATCGTCTGGTACTACCTGCGCGACAAGGTGGAGATGCTCGCGACGCTGCGCTACGCCTGGTCCGTTCAGATTATCAGTGCCATTGCGAAGATCACCTTCGGGCTGGCCCTGCGCGTCGGCATCGGGGTCCTCATCATCGGTCTGGCGGACGCCCTCTACCAGAAGTGGCAGTACATGAACGATATGAAGATGACCCGCCAGGAGGTCAAACAGGAACGCAAGGACACGGATGGGTCCCCGGAACTGAAGGCCAAGATCCGCCGAATGCAGATGGAAATGTCGATGAAACGTCTGGCCCAGGAGGTTCCCAAGGCCAACGTCATTCTCGTCAACCCGACTCACTACGCCGTGGCGCTGCGCTACGAGGCCAAGACGATGGACGCTCCGATTCTGCTGGCCAAAGGCGCCGATCATCAGGCCCAGAAGATCATTCAGATCGCCCGTTCCTATGGCATTCCGATCGTCAGGCGTCCGGAAGTGACACGCGCCATCTATGCGTCGGTCAAACCGGGCCAGCCCATCCCCGAATCGCTCTACATGGCGGTTGCCGAAGTTCTGGCGATGCTCTATCGCCTGCGGCAGAAGAGGAAGGCGGCCCAACAGGACCAGGGGGCTCCGGACTAATCATCGGCAGGCGTACGCGGTTACATCGACTGCATCGCCGACATCTGTCGCTGCAACATGGTCAGCGTGCTCTCCAGCCGGGCATACTTCAATTGCAGTCGCTGTTCCCGAGCAGTGAGGCGGTCCTTCTCGTCCTCGATCTCCTCCTCCAGATTCTCGATCCGTGCATCGATCGATTCCTGACTCAAGGTCAGCATGCCGCTCGTAGATTTCAGAATCCGGTCCAGCGCATCCTCCATCGCACCGGCAAAACCCTGCTTGACCCGAACCACAGCGTTGAAGGTGCCGTCCTGGCTGAGATCGACGCTCAACTGAAGACCGTTCTCGGGGTAGAGCGCGTCGCCATCCTCTGAGAACTCGCTGTTCCCGGTGACAATATTGCCATCGTAAGTCGCGTCCCGGTAGGTGGATTCATCCTCTGACTTGATCCGGGCGCTGGTGATCGCTCCCCCGGAGACCGTGACCTCCACGTCGTACGTCCCCCCCGTCGTGTTGTCGCTCGAGGCGCCGTAGAAGTTGACGGCATTGCTGTTGGAACTGCCCGATTTGTCGGCGCCGATCAGCGCCAGAAGCCCCATGTAGTCTTCGGCGACTGCTTCATCGAAAGCCGTCTCATCCAGACTCAGCTTTCCATCCCGGTCGAGTTCCAGGCCAATCTGCCCCGGCATGAGGAAGGCATCCACATCAACGAGGAAACCACTGGTCTGCTGAATCAAGGGCAAGCGAAGATTGTTGCTAATGCTCCGGACCGTCGAATCAGTCATGAGCACACCGGCTTCTTTGGTCTCTTCGTTGTAGCCCGTGTTGTCCTCAATGAAGGTGATGACCGCGTTATAGGCCTCGACCATACTCTGGACCTTCTCCTTGACCGACTCGATGTCTCGGGTCAGGCCGATCTGGATCGATCCGGTATCGTGCAGATGGAGCGTCACGCCGCTGATCACATCATCGATCGTATTGGAGCTGCGTGAGATCCATTCGTCGGCGCCCGTCGGATAGCCATCCACTTTGATCCGGGAATCCTGCGCCGATTGGGTTTCGGTGAAGTCCGCCTGGGCAAAGCCGGTCAGGCTCGCGCTGACGCTGCCCCCTTCCGTCGTCCGGCTCATGCCTGGCATAGTCAGCGTGGTCGATCCGGAACCGGCCCCGTACGACAGACTGAGCGTCATCAGACTCGTCCCGTTCGTATGATCGGTCAGCACGATCTGCCCGTTCTCCAGCGTCGCCGTGGCCGTTCCGCTGAACGCATCGTTAATCTCGCCAACAAGATGGCTGAGCTTGGTGTTTGCCGTCACCGAAAACGACGCGTTGACCGCAGTTCCGTCATGCTGGGTCCCGGTGATGGTAATCGACTCATCCCCGACCAATGTACCGCTGAACTGATCGAGGTCGGTCAGAACCGTGCTCAGCGAGGCGTCGTTGCTGCCGGTCGTGAAGGACGAATCCGACTGCCAAACTTCGGTATTGCTGCTGTTGACCGAGATCTCATAGTCGGAACCCGCATCGTTGCCGTTGAGCACGAGATGGTAGGCATCGTTGTATTTGAGCAGACTGGCGGTCACCCCCGGATTGTTCGCATCATTGTTGATCAGCCCCACGAGGTCGTCCAGTGACGTGGTGTCCGTCGTGGTAAGGGTGGTCTCCTGATTGTTATAGGAGTAGATGAACGTCCCGGCCCCGACATAGTCTTCGCTGTACTCGGAACCCGTGGTCTGGACCCAGCGTTCGGCGTTGGCCAATTGATCGACAACCACCGTGTGATTGCCTTCAAAAGCCTTGTCCGTCGCCTCTGCCGTGGCGATATCAACATCACTGGAAGTGGTTGTATAGGCTCTCAGTGCATCGCCGTCCGAGAGCGCCCCCACGGCGCTATCCAGACTGTTGAGATTCGACTCCAGCTCGTCCAGCGCCGTGCGAACTTGTTCCTCGCCGATCTTATCGGCCTCATACTTGTAGAGCCGCTGGGATTCAATCTGCATCAACTGCTGCACGATCGCACTGGTGTCGATGCCCGTGCTTATTCCCGTTAGCTGAATCTCAGGCATAACCTGCCACCTTCCGTCAATAACCGGCCCGCGCGCACAGAACCTGGCCCGAGCCCGTGAGAATCTGATCCCACTGTGTTTATCGACGCACCGCGCCGGTTTCTAAAGGTCTGCTCCCTGTTTTATGTACTGCTTGCGAACGATCCGGCCGCTGGAGACGCCAGGCCCTCGGCCTCGGTCAAACCCAGGTTGAACTGCTCCGCGTGGGCCGTACACCACTGTTGCACATCCAACGGCGCCGTCGATTCGAAGGCATCCTCCTTGAACCGACGCGCGGCGGGATTGTCGTGCAGCTCGATTTCACGTTCAATATGTGTTGCGCTGCGCTCCCGCATTGTCACCGCGAAGTATGCCAGGCCTCGCAGCAATTCGTAGCCGACAACCCGCTCCGCGATCGTTGCGTCAAAGGCCTCGACGCTGTTGAGAATGTTGGCACAACTGACGTAGTATCCCTGATTGAACAATCGCACGGCGCTCTGCAGGAAATCGGCGAGCAGGCGCCCATCAAGCGGCTCGCTCTCCCACTTGATCAGTTCCGCCCTGAAACGCATCAGGAAATCGGAACAGGTGCATTGACGCAACTCCCCAGCCATGTCCAGGTTCGCCTCCGAGCGCTTCCGAGCGCAGATCTGCTCCAGCTTGTACTCGCAGTACTTTCGGTAACGTGCGCGCCGATTGCGGGGGTCCAGCGTAGACAAGAGCCGCGTGTGATTGGCGCCGTGCAGACGAATCAGCGTCAGAGACTCGCTGACGTTCTTGGTGCGAATGGGTTGGCCCGCATCGACATAGGCGGCCAGCTTCGCCGACCAGAACGAGTCGGCGGCGAACGGGTTCTCATCATAGAGGCCGATCTCGGTGAACAGCGTCTTGCGAATGATGGCCGATCCATGGCTCATCGCATGACGCCACGACCTGAAGCGAGCGATGATCTCATCGTGCTGCGTGGGAAGCTGGTTGTACTCGGCGTTCTCCGGGCCTCGATACTCCTCGAGAAAGGTCAGATAGCCCGATCCCACCATCGCCAGGGAATCGTCGGCAATCATCTCCGCGTGGAGCGTCTCCAGCTTGGTCGAACACATGATATCGTCCGCATCTTGAATGACAATGAAGTCCGCCCGGGCCCGCTGGATGGCGAAGTTGCGCCGCACGTAGGGCCCCGTCCGATCGTCGAAATAGTGCGCCCTGATGCGGGGGTCGCGACGGGCGTAGTCTTCGATCATACGCCGCGTCCCATCCGTGCTGCCATCGTCAAGGAGGAACAGCTCCCAGTCGACCAGCGTCTGATTCAGGACACTGTCCACACATTCGGCCAGATGCTCCTCGCAGTTCCAGCACGCGGTGACGACCGTGACCTTGGGTCGCGAATCCGACGCGCAGGAGGGCTCGAGCGTCGGAACGGGATCCGGGATGATCAGTTCCAGATTGCCGGCGTGCCTGGCGCACCACTCGCTTACGCTGGCTATCTGATTCCGCTCGAAACCGGCTTCGTAGAACGCGCGTGCCACGGGACTGTCACAGCGGGCGATTTCCCGCCGCAGGGCCGTCAGCGCCGGATCTTTCAGATCCAAGGCATAGAGCGCCATCGCCTTGATCAGGTCGAAATTGACGACACGCTCCGGCATGGCGGCTTCCATAAGCTCGATTGCCCGCAGGGTCCGCACGCAACTGATATACTCCCGCTCGTGAAACTCCCGAAGAGCGCGTCGGAGGCAACGTGACACGATATGATCGTCTAGCGGTGCGCGTTCCCACTTGGCAATCTGTGTCTCGAAACGCGTCAGGAAATCGCCGCAGGTGCATTCCCGCAATTCACGTGCGATGTCCAGGTTCGTAGCGTGCGTCGCCTTGGCCGCGGTTTCCTGCAACCGACTCAGGCAATACTGCCAATACCGCGCCCGTCTGCCGCGCGGATCGATCGGGGGCAGCGTCCCTGTCTGTGAACGGCTGTGCACCCGCCGCAGGGTGAGATACGCCGGGAGGTTCTGCAGCCGGACCTTGCCGCTGTGCCTGACGTACTCAGCGACCTTGGCCAGCCAGAACGAATCGGCGCCGAACGGATTCGTATCGTAGGAGCCGATGACATTGAACAGCTCTCTCCGGATGATAGCCGACCCGTGCCAGGTGAAATCCCAGATACGTTGCGTCTGATACACTGTCAGGATCTGTTCATGGTCCTGCGCCAGTTCGACGTCCTCGGTGTGCTCAGTATCGCGAAACTCGTCCAGGAACTTGCGGTAGAACGAGCCGACAACCCCCAGCCGATCGTCTTGCGTGATGGCGTCGTACAAGCGTTCGAGCTTGTCGGGGCACATGATGTCGTCGGCATCCTGAATGACGACGAAGTCCGTCTGGGCGTGGTCAATAGCGAAGTTGCGCCGAATGTACGGCCCAACGCTGTCGTCGAAACACCATGCGCGGATACGCGGGTCTCGCTGAGCGTACTCCTCAATGATGCCGCGCGTCTCATCCGTACTGCCGTCATCCAGCAAATACAGTTGCCATTCCGAAAACGTCTGACTCAGAACGCTGTCGAGGCATTCCCTCAGAAAGGGCGCGCTGTTTCGGCACGCCGTGATCACGGTCACCCTGGCGTCCGAGGATTCCGTTGTCCCGGCGGGCATTGACGATGGAGCGGAGGCTTCCTCAGGACCTTCCCCCCTCATCAGGGCCGCCTCGTTCTCCAACATCTGGCTCTTGTCGTTCAGACCGGCGCGACGATAGAGATTCGACAACCGCAAGGCGGTGGCGCGTTTGGCGCGCGTCCCCTCCGGCATGGCCCGATATCTTCCCTCGAGTTCCATGAGGTCCTGGCGGGACTGCTCGTCAGTCGTCAACTCGCCGGGAACTGCCTCCTCGGAGGCATGGCTCGGGTCTTCCGACGCGCGTATCGAAAGCGATGGAAGCGAGTCAGAACGGTTCGCCTCGCACTCGACACTTTCGGGCTCGGCGGCGGCCGGTTGATTCACAGGTCGCTCCGCTGGTTGGGAAGCGCCGCGCAGTTGATCCCGCGTGCGGGTGACGTCGGCTCGCATCGTCTTCGGTATCTGTATGCAGTTGTTGTCCAACAACCGCGTGTACGTCTCCCGCGCTTGCTCGGGGCATTCGAGTTTCGTATAGCACCGCGCCAGGGAGGTACACGCCGTCACGAAGCGCTTGGCCACTTGCGTCCCGTCAAGGGACTCCGGCGACACGTAACCCAGTTGCTGCAACGCCAGGAGAGCTTCGAGAAGCACCAGGGCCTCTTCCCATTTGCAGGCGGCCAGGCGGGGCTTGCCGGCGGCCATCATCCGATCCGCCTGAGCCAGAAGCCAGATGCTCCGCTGATCGCGATACACTGTGGTCAGATACCATGGCTGCCGGGGCTGCGTCTCGACCAGCGCGCCGTCTTTGCGCAACACATGCGTGGCGCCCGATGTGCGTCCCGAGTTATTGGTCGACTCGGTCAGCGCGCGATTGCGCGCCGCCTCGACGCCGGCCCAAGCCTCCTGGCGTCCTCCGGCAACATGTCCATAGTCATGATCTTGATGCACGGCCGTGATGAACTCGGTGCCGTCGACGACGGGGACCCCGCGCTTGTGAGGCGCCATGACCAACCAGTTGTCCCACGCGGTCCTTCCGATCGCGAAGGGAGGAATCTCGGGATAGACCCCCTTGGGAAACACGAAGTAGTCGAGGCCGCACTCGGCATGGACTATCGCATGCTCCTGCATCTCACGCTGAAGCGACATCCGCCAGTCCGGCCGGCTAAAATCGATCTCGTTGAGTAGAGGAAGGTCCCAGCGTTGTCCGATCAACAGGAAGCTGGGCAGTTCCGTCTGAACCTTGTGAACGCCACTGACGAAATCCTGGAAGAGAACCATGTCGGCGTTGACATAGGCAACCGTATCGTGCGATGCTCGCGCCTGAGCGGCGTCGAACAGTTCATTGACCAGGGGCGTACCGAACTCGTTCCGCACGATATCCGGAACGTGACAAGCGCCTACCTCAGCCGCCATCTCTCGAATCCCGGGTTCGTCGCCAAAGAGAATGATCTCCGGCTTGGGATCGAGTTGCGCCCAACTGCGGATCGCGTTTTTTTGAATCATCCCCACATGCCCGCTGAACGGTTTCGGCATGGCGAACAGCGTCAGGCCGCGCCGTTCGGGCAACTGCCTCGGCGCTTCGACCTCCTTAGACTCAGAGGGATCGAGACAACGTGTCAAATCGTCAAGCAAACGCTGATAGCGTGGGTGATGCGTCTGCGTTGCTTCACGTCGCAGAACGTCACGAGCTTGCGCCAACATCCCACCGCGGGCCATGCAGACGGCCAAACCATAGAGCAGCCCTTCCTCCTCGGGATGCTGCGCGGCCAGCCTGTAGAGCGTCTCAGCGACCTCCCCAATTCTGCCCCCTTGGTAGTCGGCCGCCAGGCGGCGCATCGTTTCGGCGTGCGCCTTCGCGACCGGCATGGAAGTCAGCGGATTGTGCCAGACGGAACCGTAGTGCTCAGCGTTTCGGGCTGCGCCGCCGGATTGCCCCCCTTGCCGGAGGTACTCCTTCCTCCACGTGAAGTAGGCGTGCTTCCCGGCCCGGTCGTACTCCAACGTAATGCCGTGTTCGTTGACGAAGTCGAGTAGAGGAATGACCTCGGCGAAGCCCATAAAGGAACCCCCGCCGTGATAGGGAGCGTAGTGGGCGTGGAAACACTGCAGCTCGTCGATTTCACCACGCACACGGTCCTCAAGGAAGCGTGCGGCGCCGTCCTGCGTCAGCCGCTCCTCGCTGTACCACAGATCGTCCACGATAACCGTGCTTCCATCTGGCAGAGAGGGCAGCGCCGTGGTGAGCACATGCTGCATGATCGGGACATTGGGCAAATCATGGGCGTCCACGAAGAAGACAACTTTGTCCTGGGCCGTCCACATCTTCGTGAAGTCGACCGTCATGATGTCCTGCTCCACCAACGTCACTCGCGAGAGGTCGACGGGCAAGGGGCCCAGCGTTTCTTTGAGCTTCTTGAAGCTCAGATCCACCGCGAATATCTTGGCCTTCTCCGTCGCCGCGACCCAGGCTCGCAAAGACAACCCGGCCAGCGTTCCCAGTTCCACAACAACCGAAGGATCGCATTCCTGGGCGCGGGCTACCAGAGAGGACAACGTACGAGGAGATTGATCCCGATAGTAGAGACGATTCTCGTCTTGCGCCACCGACTCGATCAGCTTCTCGAAGTCGATCTGAGGAGCGGCTTTCGGGGCCGCTTTCGGCACCTGGGTCGTTCCACTGCTAACGGGGAACACGCGACGTCGAGGCTCCTGATCCAGCATCTCGCGGTACATGCCCAGGACCTTGGCGCCCCCCTTCTCGATACTGAACTCGTTGCGGAACTTGACGACGTTTCGCTTCAGCGAGGGCAGATCCGCGTTGTTCAGTATGTCCGGAAGATTCTCCAGATCATACTCCTGCAGAACGATCCCAACATGGTATCGGTTGACCAGGCTAGCCATGTAGCTGTTGTCGGAATCGATGACCATGGGCAGACCCGCCCGGAGATAGGTCAGGAATTTGTAGGCCATGAAGTAGTTGTACTCGACCCCGTCCATGTCCTTGGGCCGGACGAACATGGTCCCGTAATCGTATTCGGAGATCTTCTTGACGAACTCCTCCAACTCCAACGGCTTGCAGGCGTAGACATTGGTCAATCCGAGTTTGCGGATGACCTCCTTGAGCCCTTCGTTCTCCACCATTCCGTAGACATAGGGAGAGTTGTAGATATAGAGATGGAGGTTCTCCTTGGCATAGCAGGGCGCCACTTTGGCGAACGCACGATAATGCTGATCGTTGGGATCGGTCGTCGCCAGCATGCAGCCGCCATAGACGAGCCGAATCTCCCCGTCGTTTCGCGAAGGCTTGCTATAGGTCGGCTCCTGCAGGTATTCGGTGACCGAGATGATCGATCGTTGCCCCTCATATTTCTTCTCCAGCTTGGCGGTGATCTGCTCGGAGCAGAGGTGCATGATATGATCGTAATTCGTGACGAAGTACTTCTCGGCCCAACGAACCTGATCGGCGCTGCTGTGCGTCTTGGCGAAGTAGATATCGGGTAAGAACGACAGCACCTCGTAGAAGTCGATGACCGTCCGCTGGCGATCCGGCATGAACGGGGACATGGCCAGAGCCTGGATGCCCCATCCGACGTTCATGTGTACCAGGCTGGGATCGACAATCTGGAACAGGAGGGGCCAGAGATAGAAGAACGGCTCGACAAGATCCGCGTCGAAATCCTCATGAATCAGTGCCTTCGGACAGAGCGAAATGCCGCGCAACCGCTCGTCCTGGCGTCTGACATGCTTGGCCATGATGCAAACGGTGTGAATCTCCCGGTACAGGGGGTAGAGAATGACATCATTCCCCTCGAAGCTCCGCCTGATCTCTTTGGCCCGATCGAAACGCTTCAGATCGATGAACTTCTCGCGATAGTCGTTAGCCTGGTAGCTGCCTGTGTTGTCGGCAGGCACGGTGCCCGAGAGACTGAAGATGACGTTTCCGATTTGCCCGGCCCGGCTGCGAGGTGCGACCTGTACAGATCCGAATATCCGCGTATCCTGGGCCGCCAGGAATTCGTCTTCGACCACAAGCCCTTGGAACCCGGCCAGCCCTCTCGAGGAGGCTCCCTCCAAGATTTGAGCCGCCGCCTGCAAACTCAGGACGCCATCGACATAGAGCGAGAAGGGCTTGCCCTGAAGCTGGACCAACAGCTCTTCGGCTCGCTGGCGCATCCGTTCGACATGGTAGACCTGGGACCAATCCTGGAACCGCTTGCGTACATACTCAGTATCCATGTCAGGCCCGGCTTGCGCGATTCTCGCTTCCAGGTACTGCGTGTACTCCGGCTCCGAGAGAAACGCGCGACCTTGGAGATCGAGAGCAGGCCCCGCTGTGGGGGCCGTCGCAGGGGCGATCGTCTGTCGCTCGGCCT
>JANQFY010000473.1 GCA_028277585.1 Sedimentisphaerales bacterium | reverse complement strand
TCTCAACGCCTCAGGACCTTCCCGAAGCGAGGCTTTCGACTTGCTCTATGACGCTGAATTTCCGGCTCACTCCATCGGTGCCCAGATGGTGATTCCGATCGGCAACAAGGCGGCCAAGAGCCGGATTCGTCAGGCGATGTATCAGCGTCGCCAACGATTGGCCAGTCGGAACGATCGCAAATCGACGATCGAGTTGGAAGTGCTCAACGCGATCGACCAGGCCGAGGCGAACTGGCAGCGCATTCTGGCCGCCCGGCAGAACAGCATTCTTAACGGCCGGCTCTACGAAGCCGAACGGCGCCAGTTCGAACTGGGCATGCGGACCAGCACGGACGTTCTGGATGCCCAGACGACCTTCGCCAACGCTCAGAGCGCCGAGATCAGCGCGCTGGCCGAATATCAGATTGCCTTGGTGGACCTGGCGTACGCGACCGGCACGATCCTCGGCTCCGCCCGCATCCAGTGGGACCCGATCGTCCCGGCCTCCGACGTTCGCTAGCTTCCGCTTCGTCGTCGCAAGTCCGCTAATCCTCCACCCTTTTCCTGCCGATATTCGTAGGATGGGCTCAGAGCCCATGCGGTGCACGTCCGCGCCGACGAACGTTTAGACAGCAGGAGAAGACCGATGAAATCGACAAGACGATACACCCTGATTGCTATAGCGATCCTTCTCGTTACCGCCGTCCTCTGGCTCTCGAGTGCCCTGGGGCAGACCCACAAGCGCTACGAGATCGAGACCCAGGTCTATGCGACGCCGGAATACCGGACCGACGCGGCCCGCGCGATCGATGCCTACGAGCGGGTCATGCAGCGCTACATGGACGGCAGCGAACGGAGCTTCGTCGCTCTCGCGGGGGACCTGAAGGCCATCGCCGTCCAGCTCAACGCCCTCGACGCCAAGCTGACCAGGCTCGACATGCGGATGGAGCGCATCGAGCGGCACCTGGGCGTCGTCCCTCAACCGGCCGTCTCAACGTCCGATCCCAACGCACCCAAGCCCGCCCCGATCGTGGTCGCCCCGGTCTCCCCGTATCGCCCTCGCTAGGGCCCATCGGACTCGGTCCTAGCGCCCGTTGGCGATAGTGCGCCATCTGTAGGGACAACCCCCTGTGGTTGCCCTGTCCCGGACGAATCCAAAGGGTAGGCACAGGGGTCTGCCCCTACAGGGTTGCCGTCGATCCTGCCGGCAAACACACGGCGCGAAACGGCCGTGCCGGCGTTTTCCCTTGCCCTCTGCGTCCCCACGTGTCACAATGATCCAGGCACAAGCGGATCAGGCGAATGTGGAGGATATCCGTGATAGGATTGAAGCGGGCAAGCACGTTGACCACGGTGATCCGCATCCTCTGCGCCGCCGTCTTTCTACTGTGCCTCGCCTCACTACCCGTGATCGGCTACCTGGGGGGGCGTCAGTGCTCTCCTCTGACCGTGCTGGTTCTGCCAGCCGAAGTCGTGCCCCTTGCCCTCATGCCGCTCACTTTCGTCGTTCTGGTCGTTACGATCGTGATCTCGCTCGTCAGACGTCGGTTGCCTCGCTGGGGCCTGATCGGTCTGGTCGTTGTCATCGCAGCGGCTTGCGGTTTCCCCGCTTGCGCGCGTCGCATGCCGCGGTTCGTTCACGGATTACGAGATCGCTTTGTCGCGGAGGTCGGATACGATCAGATGCGCGCGTTTGCCGCGGAGCTTGTCAACGATCCTTCTATGACGAATTCCAGTGGTATCATGAAGGACCCACGCCGGTATCGTGACGCGTCACCATCGGAGCGGGAGCGATGGGCTCAGATGGTGCAGCGTTATCCTTTTCTCGAACTGTCCGGAACGGTCGTCGCGCGTGACGGCGTCGTACGTTTCCTGCGAGGCTCGGCGCTGGCGGGCCATTGGGGATCCGAGATCGCCCCGGCCGGAGTAGTCCCCGACCCGGACACCGACCATGGCGATTTCCTGCGGGTCACTGAGGATATTCAATTCGTATACTACTATGACTAAGTCGTTCGCCTCGCGGGAGACAGTGACATCGGAGTGTGTGCGGACCGAAGAAGGAGATGTGTCGTGACGTGGAGATTGATGGCATGCAGTGGGGTGGTGTTTCTGGTCGCGTCTGTCTTGGCGCCGCCTGATGTGATAACGCAACTTACGCTGGGCATCGGGGCTGTGCTGCTTTGCGCCGTCCCCTTGTGGTTCCTGGCGCGGTGCGGCTTCGTTCAGTCCGCCTCCCCGGCTGTCCACACCCTGCTCTGCGTCCTCGTCGCGCTCGTCGCCGTGCTCACGGTCCACTGCTATCAATTGAGGATGTCCGTTCGAAGCAGGAACCAGAACATCGAAGAGCTGTGGGATCGACTGGAGGTATCTGAAGTCGTCGCAGACGTCAACGCCCCGAGTGGTCCGGCGAGGTAGGGTGGGGCTTGCCCCACCGAAAGGGGCTGGGGGAATCGAGCGTACAACATGAACGAGTCCGGGGAGCAGGGCGGGGCGCACCTCACCTTGCGAGACAAGGAAAGGCTTGGCTATGATTGAACGCACTTGTTACAGAGTCCTGATGACAGTTCTCATACTGGGGGCGATCGGCACCGCCGTCTCGGCGGCTGACTCGCAAGGGGCCGATCAGATCAAGATACGGGGCGTTGTGCGTTCGCCGGACGGGGCGCCTGTCAAGAACGTCGAAGTGCAATGGTACTACATGAGTCCGACAGACTTCCCCTATCAAGGAGGCGGGCAGGTCACGGATGCTCAGGGCCGTTACGCGTTTGAGGTGTCAGCGGGGCGCCGCTACCGCGTAGCCGCCGGCGGCAAGACCGCAACGCATTTTCAATCCCCTTGGTTCACCACCGAGTCCGGCACGGATGTTGCGGTCGAGGATCTGATCGTTCGGCCCTACTCGGCGTCCGTCAAGGGGCGCGTTGTCTTCGAGAACGGGCAGCCGGCTGCCAACCTGATGTATGGATGTGGCTCCGAGAGCTGTTTTCCACTGGATTCGCACAAACCCCCGAAGACCGGCTCCCAGGGCGAGTTCGCCATCGAGCACCTCTTGCCCGACGAACCTTACTCCTTCTGGGTCTTCGTTGAGAAGAACGTGTACTGCGTCTGGAAACGTCTGGATCCCGGCGTCTCTCCTTTGCAGTTGACGCTGCGCCAGAGCGACTGCGTGACATTGCCCGAAGACTACCTCAGCTACGGCACGCATGAGAGCTTTGCCACCTACATGGCATACGCCAAGGATTCGACCATCGACTTCGAGTTGCCCGATCTGGACGGCCGCATGGTCTCGCTGGCGGAGATTCGTGCGCCGAACAAGGCGGTCGTTGTCACCCTCACCGGCACGTGGTGCGGCGGGTGTCGTCTGGAGACCCCGTATCTGGTGGAGTACTACAACCGCTACCAGGACAAGGGGCTTCAAGTCGTTGGCATTGCATTCGAAAGATCGTCCAATCCGAACCCCCTGGAGACAATCCGGTCCTTCCAGCAGGAATACAACATCAACTACCCACTGCTCTACGGAGGACCGACGTCGAGGCAGCACGTCGCTTCCGTCATAAAGGGACTGCACCATTTCGGGGGCTACCCCACGACGATCTATATCGGCCGCGACGGCAAAGTGCAGTTCATTCAGACCGGCTTCTGGATTCACTCGGAGCCGCACAAGAAATGGCAACTCGATCAGATGGACAGTCACATACAAGCCATCCTGTCAGAAGACCCAGCGACTCCCGATCCCACTTCCCCCTGAGGTCCGGTGGGGCAAGCCCCACCCTACACGGTTTCAATCTGTTCGTCCGGCTCGGCGGGGAGCCAGGCTTGGATGGGGCTGGGGGCGCCGCAGTCGAGGCAGCCGGTGGTGACGTAGGCGGCGGCGCAGTTGGGACAGACCGCGCGTTCGGCGAACATGTCGAAAGGCTGTTGACAGTTTCCACAGATCCAGAAGGCGCCGCAGGGCGGGTGCATCCGGCAATGGGGACAGGCGAATTCCTCGTGACGCGGGGCGCGGGCGGCGCGGATCATCTCCACCGCCTGTCGCAGGCCGCGCCAGCAGTTCAGGAGAATGAACATGCCGATCAGGCCCATCCACACCGATTGCGCCAGGGCCGCCAGCAGGATCAGGCCCGCTACGCCAACGAAGCCGATCACCGTGACGACCATCAGGCTCCAGGCCCGGCCCAGCACGAACCAGAGCAACGAGCGGAGGATCTGACCACCGTCGAGGGGGTAGATGGGCAAGAGGTTGAAGATCAGCAGGGCGAAGTTGATGTAGAACACCGCCTGCAGTAGCTCACTGGCGTTGGGCATGGTCTCGGCCAGGCCGGCGACGCTCATCAGGTAGGCGATCCCGAGCAGCGTCGGAAAGAGCACGACGTTGACGAGTGGTCCGGCCGCGATGCTCCAGAGCATCGCCCCGGGTCGTTGCGGCGGGTTGACATACGCGACACCGCCCAAAGGCCAGAGCACGATGCGATCGGCCTGCCCGCCTACCTGCCGACACGCCAGGGCGTGCCCGAACTCGTGCAACAGGACGATCCCAAACAGCGCCAGGTACTCCAGCACGTTCCAGACCGGCGACGCATAGGTCCCCGCCCGCTGGCTGATGCCGTAGTAGGCCACGAGGAACCACGACCAGTGCAGATACAGATCGATCCCTGCCAGGCGAAGCAGTCGAATGGAGCCCTGATTAGTTGGTGTCATGCATGCCTTTCCACAATAGAGCCCCCCCGAAGGCCAGCGCCCCGTCCTTTTAAGTTGGACGCCATTATGCCCGCTGGCGTCGCGACAGACAAGGCCAAAATCGCGACCGTGCGCACCGCCCATGTTCATGGTTCTGCACATCCTGAGATGGTCGCGACACATCCGCCAAGAAACGTATTTGCAGGTGACGGGCCTGATGTGGTATAAAAGAAAGTGGTTCGAGAAACGGCGGTGCCCGCCGTGCCGGTGAGGAGCAGACCGAAACGAGAGGACGTGAGGCGGTGTTCTACGACGGATGGAGAAGGGGGGACTGTCCAGAGTCTTGACTTCTGGTTGTGGATGGAGTCCATGCCAGGTGCGCGGCCGTGATGTTTCAACCGGCTGCCGTCGCAAAGCGAGCGATCCGATCCTTCCCGCCCATTAAGGAGACTGTCGATGGGCCGGGAGCGTGTCCATTAATGTGGAAGACTGAA
This sequence comes from Sedimentisphaerales bacterium, assembly GCA_028277585.1. Lineage (GTDB taxonomy): Bacteria > Planctomycetota > Phycisphaerae > Sedimentisphaerales > Anaerobacaceae > Anaerobaca. The sequence goes on along the minus strand of JANQFY010000473.1, from coordinate 401 downwards.
GGAGGATTCTCATGGTTGCAAGAACTGTTGTGTTCCTGTCCTGCGTCTTGCTGTTGGCCAGATCTCTGCATCGGCCGGGACCGTGATGATGTGGGGGTATCTCTCCGATCCGTTGCCCGCCCATGCAACGCGGTACTTCTTCGGCCATACGACCCAGCCGTCGTACAACAACCGCATTCAGATCTACATGGATGGCAGCACCACCGACCTGGACATCGGGTTGGGCGGTTCGCATACGCTGCGCACCGACATTGTCACGCTGCCGACGGCGACCTGGCTCCATGTCGCGCTGACCTGGGACGGGGGTAACTACGCCGTCTACCTGGACGGCGAGTCCATTGCGACGGGAACCTACAGCGGCCTGACCGACATTCATGACATCGCGCACATTGGCAATGACG
>JANQFY010000470.1 GCA_028277585.1 Sedimentisphaerales bacterium | reverse complement strand
TCGAGATAACCCCCGTCGGTGAATCTGGCCGCGCCGTTGTACATGCCTTCCGCTTCGGGCGTTACGTCGCCTTCGACGACACCGTCATGGCCGTTGCCTGATTCATCGATGGCGACGTAACGCCCGAAGCGGAAGGCATGTACAACGGCGCGGCCAGATTCACCGACGGGGGTTATCTCGACCTCGACGGACCCAGCATCCCAGATGAAGAGATCCCCACATCGGGCATGACCGTGGCCGCCTGGGCCAACTGCGAGGAGACCGGCGGCGATCACGCCATCTTCAATGCCCGGGCTTCGGACAACACCTGGCTCACTCATCCGGAACTGCGCAGCGGGGGCAATTTCCGATGGCTGCTCCGCCAGAACGGCGGAACCACCATCTTCGACATCCGCGCTGGCGAAGTTACCTGGGACGAATGGCTCCATTTTGCCGGTACGTATGACCAGGCCGCCGGGAAGGCCTGCCTGTACATCAATGGGCAGAAAGAACACGAGCAAAGCATCAGCGCGGCCCCGAGCATCGCCGATGACTGGGGACAGGGCGCCAGGGTCGGGCGTAATGTGGACAACGCCCGCCCCTTCACGGGCCTCATGGATGATTTCTGCCTTTTCAGTCGAGGTCTTTCGGCTGAGGAAGTGCTGGCTGTGATGGCGGGCATGGAGAAGCGCGGCCCCGCGCTCGATCCGATTCCGGAGGACGAAGCTGTAGATATCCCACGGGACGTCGCTCTCGGCTGGACGGCCGGCCCCTATGCAGAGACACACGACGTGTACCTCGGCACCAACCCCGATGACGTCAACAACGCCGACAAGTCGGATGCCACCGGAATACTGGTCAGTCAGGATCAGAGCGAGACCAGCTACGCCATGCCGGAATTGCTCGACTTTGGTCAGACCTACTACTGGCGCATCGACGAGGTCAATGGGGCGCCGGACTTCGGCATCTTCAAAGGCGCCGTCTGGAGCTTCACCACCGAACCGTTCGCCTATCCCATCGAAGGTGTCCTCGCCACCAGCAATACGACTTCGGAAGCCAACGCCGGCCCCGAGAAGATGGTCGACGGTTCCGGCCTCAACGCGGCCGACGAGCACTCGACGACCGCGGCTGACATGTGGCTGGGCGTGCCAGCCGGTGAGACACCGATGTGGGTCCAGTTCGAATTTGATCGCGTCTACAAGTTGCACGAGATCATGGTCTGGAACTACAACGTGCAATTTGAGTTGATCCTCGGTTTCGGACTCAAGGACGTCACTGTCGAGTACTCGACCGATGGAGACGCCTGGACATCTCTGGGCGACATGGAATTGGCGCGAGGCACAGCCTCATCGGATTACACCTGCAATACGGTCGTCGCCTGTGACGGCATAGCCGCGAAGTTCGTCCGCATGACCATCACCAGCGCATGGGGCGGCATGCCTCAGTATGGTCTCAGCGAAGTGCGGTTCCTCTACATCCCCGCTCACGCCCGAGAGCCCCAACCGGCCGACGGCGCGACGGAAGTCACCGTCGACAGCGTCCTGACCTGGCGGGCGGGCCGTGAGGCCGACTCGCACGAAGTCTACTTCGACAAAGACGCCGACGCGGTATCCGGTGAGACCGCCCTGGCCGACGTGACGAGCGTGAACAGCCTCGCCGTAGCGGGCCTGGATTTCGGGACCTTCTACTACTGGAAGGTGAACGAAGTCAACGAAGCGGAAGCCATCAGCCTTTGGGAGGGCGATCTCTGGAGCTTCATGACTCAGGAATACGCCCAGATCGAGGACTTCGAGAGCTACGATGACGACGAGAACCGCATCTACGGTACGTGGATCGACGGTTATGGCAGCGATACCAACGGCTCCCAGGTCGGCTATTCCGTGGCGCCCTTCGCCGAGAGGAAGGTCGTTCAGGACGGCAAGCAGTCCATGCCCCTGGCGTACGACAATACCGAGGGCGCCGCGTACTCCGAAGCGGCGCGAACCTGGTCGGCGCCTCAGGATTGGACGGCCGGTGGGGCCAACTCGTTCCGGCTCTTCCTGCAAGGTAGCGCTGATAATGAGCCGGAGACCCTGTATGTCACCGTCGAGGACAGCACCGGGCAGAGCCAAATCGTCGCCAATCCGGACCCGGACATCGTCCTGGCAACCGAGTGGCGGGAATGGCGCATCCCGCTGGCCAGCTTTGACGGTGTGGATATGACCAGAATCGTGACAGTGCGTATCGGCCTGGGCCACCCGGCAGGTCCCGGCGGCGCCGGCGGCACCGGTCTGGTTATGATCGACAGCATCGGCGTGGGACATCCGGTATCAGACCAGTAGCACGTCAATTCGCCTCCAGAGGGCGACAGGAACACTCTATGGGGCCCGTATCCACTGGATGCGGGCCCTGTTTTCGTTGCCTTTGAGCATCAAAACCCGGCAGGAAGCCATGGAAGCCAACGATCTGCCCCGCTCCTTCCTCTTGCCGGGCCCGCACGGTTGGAAAGTCCGAGTAAGATTCACCTTGCACCAAGGGGGATCAATATGTTAGAAATATTACTGTAGAATTGTTGGGTTTTTCCCGATATATCGATATCAATTGGTTGGGAAGTATCTGCGTGGCACGGCCCGGGCCATCGGTGGGAATGGCGTGGGCAGGAATCGGAAGCAGTGAATCGGTGTAGTTCGCAGGGTGTATGACGGAGAGAGGGCCAGTAGCACACTCCTTTCCGCACCACAGGACCTTGTCGCATTCACAGCGCGATCTGTTTGTGTCCCGGAAAGGAGGTAGCTACACCGTAAGCCCCACACAGCACGAGTCATTTCCCAAGCGTTTGAAGGCAGAGTGGTTCTGCCAAACGCGTCAGAAGTAAGAATGTGCGTTTCTGTTAGAGGAGGTCATGACTATGCGGCGATTTTCACTGGTAGCGGTTGTACTGGCCCTGTTGTTGGCCGGAACCGCCCAAGCACAGATGTTCGACATCACCAATCCTGGGGACGATCTGGTAGGCGTTCCCAACGACGACAACTGGCCCGGCAACGAACAACCCCCCAACGCCATCGACGACGAGATCGGCACGAAGTATCTCTGCTTCAAGACCTCGTTCATCCCCGATGGCGCCACCGGCGCATCCGGCTTCCGCGTGACCCCGTCCGGTCCGAAGGTGGTGGTCAAGGCCCTGAACTTCGCGGCCGCCAACGACGCGGTCGAGCGCGACCCGGTCGCCTTCACGTTCTCCGGCTCCGATGAGAGCATTGACGGCCCCTATACGCTGATCGCCGAAGGGACCATTGACGAGCTGAACGCGGCGACGGCTCTGGATCGCAACACCTGGATCTCCACCCCGGTTCTGATCAACAACCGAAAGGCCTTCACGCACTACGAACTGATGTTCACGGAACTGCGCGATCGTGCGGCGGCCAACAGCATGCAGATCGCGGAAGTCGAACTGCTGTCGGATGGTTCCCTGGCTGGCGGCGCCGGCGCTCCCGACCCCGTCGACGAGGCCACCGACATCGGGCGCGACGTCGTCCTGGGCTGGCAGGCCGGTGAGATGGCGGCGACGCACGACGTGTACTTCGGAACCGTCTTTGAGGACGTCAACAGCGCCACGCGCGATAATCCGATGGGCGTCCTTGTCAGCCAGCAGACCGATGTCGGCTACGATCCGGACGGCCTGCTCGACTACGGCCAGACCTACTACTGGCGCATCGACGAAGTCAATTCGGCGCCGGACTACACGATCTTCCCGGGCGACGTCTGGAGCTTCACGATCGAGCCGTTCGCGTACCCGGTCGAGAACGTGACGGCCGTGACCAACGCCGCCTCCGACCCCGGTTCCGGCATTGAGAACACGATCAACGGCTCCGGTCTCAACGATGCCGATCAGCACTCGGTCACCAGCACCGATATGTGGCTGGGCATCGCCGGCGCCGAGCCCGTAACGATTGAATACGGATTTGACGCCATCTACAAACTGCACCAGATGCTGGTCTGGAACTACAACGTGCAGTTCGAGCCGATTCTGGGCTTCGGACTCAAAGACGTCACGGTCGAGTACTCCACCGACGGTTCGGACTGGACCGTCCTGGAAGAGGCGGTCTTCACGCAGGCCACCGCCCGCACGGACTACGCGGCCAACACAACGGTGGAATTCGGCGGCGTCCCCGCCCAGTACGTCAAGCTGACCGTCAACAGCGGCCACGGCGTGCTGCCTCAGTACGGTCTCAGTGAGGTCCGCTTCCTGTACATCCCGGCCGCGGCGCGTGAACCGCAACCGGCCGACGGCGAGGCTGGTGTCTCCGTGGCGACCGATCTCGCCTGGCGGGCGGGTCGCGAAGCCGTCTCGCACGAAGTGAGTCTCGGTACGGATCCTGAAGCGCTTGCCTCGCTCGGCAGCGTCAGCGGAACCAGCGTTGCACCCGGAACGCTCGACTTGGCGACCGACTACTACTGGCAGGTCGACGAGGTAAACGAGGCGGACGAAGTCACTGTCTGGCCCGGCAAGGTCTGGGCCTTCACCACCCAGGAATTCCTGGTCGTTGACGACTTCGAGAGCTACACCGACGACGAAGGCAATCGCATCTACGAGACCTGGGTCGATGGCTATGGCGTTTCCAGCAATGGCTCGACCGTCGGTCATCTCGAGTCGCCGTTTGCCGAGCAGACCATCGTCAACAGCGGCAACCAGTCAATGCCCCTGTTCTACGACAACGCCGGGGCCTCCATGTCCGAGGCCGAGATTGCCCTGACGCAGGACTGGACCGCCAGTGGCATCAAGAGCCTGGCGATTGCCTTCCAGGGCGCCGCGGGCAACACGGGACAACTGTATGTCAAGATCAACGGCACCAAGGTGGCCTACGACGGTGACGCCGGCGACATCGCCCTGACCGCGTGGCAGGCCTGGAACATCGATTTGTCCACGGTCGGCAACGTTAGCAATGTCACCTCGCTGACCATCGGCATCGAAGGCGCCGGAGCAGATGGCGTTCTTTATGTTGACGACGTCCGGCTCTACCCCAAGGCCCCTGAGTACATCACGCCCGTCGATCCGGGCGCTGAGGGTCTGGTCGCCTATTACGCCCTTGACGGCGATGCCAGCGACGGTTCCGGCAACGGCAACCACGGCACGCTCAATGGCGGCGTGGGCTTCGCCACCGGCCAAATCGGCAACGCGCTGGACTGCGACGGCTCGGACGATTACGTCTCGACCGACAAGAGCGCTGCCGATCTCGGCATCAGCGGGAACAGCGCAAGAACGGTCAGTTCCTGGGTCTACACCCGCAGCTTCAACAACGGCGGCATCTACGACGTTGGCAATCGCTCGGCGGGAGAGGACTTCTGCCTGCGAACCATGGATACTGAGAACACGTGGCGCATCCAGTACTGGGGTGGCGACCAGGACTTCACCTATCCCACCGCCAATGAATGGGTCCACTTCACGCACGTTCATGACGGGGTTGCCACCAAGATCTACGCCAACGGCCTTCTCATCGTGGACTGGGAAAAGACGATCGAAACGTCGGACAGCAATCCGTTCCAGATCGGCCTTTACGGATGGCCCGGCAACTACTTCGATGGTCTGATCGACGAAGTACGCGTGTTCAACCGCGCCGTGTCAGCCGGCGAAGCCCTCTCGCTTTCCGGCCAGACGACGCCAAGGCACAAATCATTCTGATGTACGGCGCCACACTTGGCGAGGCGGCCGACTGGCCGCAGCGTCATGAGTGCACGCATAATCAGAAGAGTGCGTAACTACAGGGGCAGGGCAACATCTTGTTGCCCTGCCCTTCTTCTTCCAACCCGCCGCCACGCCTGCGCCGAAGCCCCCTCTAACGGGCGTGCCATCGGCCCGCCAGGCCCGCCTGACGCCATGACGCAGCATCGAACGCGATAAAAAGCTGTTGCAAATGCCCCCGGGATGTCTATAATACGGGCTTGTCAAAATCAGGGGCGCCATTATTGCAGGCACGAATAGATCCTTTGGGAGACGATATCCATGGAACAAATGGCCGAATTGGAGATCAACCTGTTTGGGAACCAATTGCCCACAATGGACCAATTGAAGGCCCTGACACGTACGATCCACTCCAGCGCGTCCAACCAGCAGCGCTTCGCCGAACAGGTTGAGGCCAACCAGACGGCCAAGGGGGCTGATGCCGCCCTGGCGACCGGGATCGGGCTGGCCCTACTGGGACGAGCCGACGAGGCCATTAAGAAACTGGAGAAAGGCCGTGACTGCCAGGAGAAATACACCTATCTGGCCACTGCCCTGCGTCAGAGGAGACGATTTGACGAAGCCATTGCGAGCCTGGAACGCACCCTGCAGTTCAAGGCCGAACCCCTGTCGGTGAATCTGGAGAAGGCCGCGACCTACCGTCAGGCCGGCGATCTGGATGCGGCCGCCAAGGAACTCCAGGGCTGCACCAATTTCGAGAACGTCAGCGCCGAGTACCACTACCAATTGGGCCGCCTGCAAGAGGCTCAGGGAGAGTATGACGAGGCCGTACAGAACTACAGAACGGTGCTGGAACTGGCCCCGGGGCATGCACACGCGTTGTTCCACCTGGCCTACCGCCACGATCTGTCCGGATACGAGTCGGAAGCCATCGAATACTACAAGGAAGCCATTGCCAACTCGCCCGCCTACGTCAGCGCCCTGCTGAACCTGGCCGTCCTTTACGAGGATCATGGCCAATTCGAAAAGGCGAGCCTCTGCGTCGACAAGGTGCTCGAGTGCCATCCCAACCATCCGCGGGCGAGGCTCTTTCTGAAGGACGTCGAGAGCTCCAAGACGATGTACTACGATGAGGAGCGGGAGAAGAAGCGCAGCCGCAAGAACCAGATTCTGGAAACGCCTATCTCCGATTTCGAACTATCCGTTCGCAGCCGAAACTGCCTGCGAAAGATGAATATCCGCACGCTGGGCGATCTGCTCAATATCACCGAGGCTGAACTGCTCTCCTACAAAAACTTCGGAGAGACCTCCCTACGCGAGATCAAGGCGATCCTCGACAGCAAAGGGCTCCGCCTGGGATTGGCGCTCGAAGAGAAGGGAATCCCCACCAACGATGCCGGCAGCGAAGGCAGCGTGGAAGACCAGGGCCTGCTGAACAAGCCGGTGGAGGACCTGCAACTGTCCGTGCGAGCCCGCAAGTGTCTGCAGAAGCTCAATCTGCATTCGATCGGCGAGGTAACCCGCACCACGGAGGCCGAGCTGTTGGGCTGTAAGAACTTCGGGGTCACCAGTCTGAACGAGATCAAGAAGGCGTTGGTCGGGCTGGGC
>JANQFY010000372.1 GCA_028277585.1 Sedimentisphaerales bacterium | reverse complement strand
ACCTGCTGCGCCATACCTCGGGCCTGCTCTACGGGGGCAAGGCCTGTCGCCAGGCCGGGTTGCACGAATGGGACGGATCGCTGGCCGAGTTCGCCGAGACCCTGGCCGCCCTGCCGCTTGCGCGTCGCGGGCGGACACGCAAGCGGCAGGGCGGCCAGGGTCTCGACGAACTCGGCCAGCGATCCGTCCCATTCGTGCAACCCGGCCTGGCGATAGGCCTTGCCCCCGTAGAGCAGGCCCGAGGTATGGCGCAGCAGGTCGCGGATCGTGATGGTCTGCTGGACGGATTCGACCTTCCCGCCTTCGCCGGCGACCTTCATGTCCTTGAATGCAGGGATATACTTGGAAACGGGATCGTCGAGCAGGAAGTGCCCCTGCTCCATCAGTTGCAGGACCGCGACGGTGGTCACCGCCTTGGTCATGGATGCGATCCGGAAGAGGCTGTCCTTCTGCATTGCCTTCTGCGCTTCAACGTCCATGTATCCGAACGTGTCGCAACAGGCGATCTTGCCCTGGCGACCAATCAGCACGACCGCCCCGGCGAGGCGCCCTTCGTTGACATGACCTTGAAAGGTCCGGCACAGCCGATCCAATCGCGCCGAACTCAATCCCACTCCTTCGGGCCGAACCGTTTCGAGATCGGATGCGAAACCGGCGCCGGCCAGCAGCGCCGTAGCCAGAATCAACCTGAGCGTTCCCTGCAGCATCCTCATGACGCCTCTCCGATCTTCAACTCGTACGGCTCGCTCTGGTTCCAACCCTTCGCCGCCTTCGGGGCCAGCTTGATCACACCATAGTCAGGGCCTTCGGGTCCGCTAGGATAGTACATCGTCCAGTCTTCGTGCCATATCCGATTCTTCAGATCCTTATCGGTGATGATCTCGATCTCGCCTCCCAGCATCAGGCCTACGAACTGACCCGGATCGCAGAAGTAGACGCACACCTTCGGATTCGCCTGCATACGGGCCATCTTGTTCGATTGCATGCCCGTACTAAGGTAGAGCGTGAACGCGTCTTTGCCCTCCTCGTGCAATTCGACCAGCGCGGGGAAGTCCTTGGCGCAGCAGAGGTTCACCATGGCGGTCGTGTGGGGAAACCCGTCGCCGTCTACCGTCGTCAGATAGCAGGCCGGCATCGTGGTCATGAGGTTCCGACACGTTACTCTGATGTCTTGAGACACTTCTACAGCCGGTTGTGCAGAATCATTGTCTTGCGTCATTTCTGTTCTCCCTTCTATGTTTGCGGTTCCTAAACAGTCCTGCGCCGAGTCGACGCCCAATGGAATCGGCGGCCAGGTGCGTGTGATGATCTGATGCGAATTCGAAGCGGCCTGAGGTGGTGACATTGGCGCGATCGAAACGCACCTCGGGGCCCGTCCGCCCGATCGCGCCGCTGGCAACTCCGTATCCTGAGAAGTGCTCGTTGCTCACGATCGCGCAATCTCTGATCTGGTAGCGCTGGCGATCGCCCGGCTTGCGCATCCAGACGTAGGCGCCCCCGGCGATCACGTTGTGGTGGAAATCGAAGTCTTCGGCTGTCTGGCAGGTCCAGACGCCGGAGATCAGGGCGCCCTCGACGATGCAGTACCGCATGGCGCAACCTTTGCCTTCCTTCTCGTCCAGCCCATCCCAATAGACGGTGCAGGCGTGACACTTCGAGAAGACACAGTGGTCCACGACAAAACGATCGCCCGTCGCCAGGGCAGCGCAGTAGATGTTCAGTCCGTCGGGGTCGCCCAGAAAGAGACACTGGGTTACGAGCAGGTCGTCCAGGTCCGCGCCGACCCGCTCGACACAGCAGTGCATGTTGCTTGTCGCCGAGTTGCCCAGAAACCTGAGTCCGTGGATGGTGACATGACTCGTCTTGACCTTCAGGCAATACGTTTCGGTGATTCCTCCCGTCGTCTCGGGTCTCTCCGAGGACAGTATTGTCGGCATCGACTCAGGTCGCCAGGCGGGATCGTCGGGGAGAGTCGCTGCCCGGATCGTGAGTCGGTCCTGCTCCGTGAAGGTCCGATCGCCCCCAAACGTGACGCACCGATCGAGGTCGTAGCGTCCCGGCGCGAGAAGGACGGTTGCCGGCCCGGGATTGGTCGATGCATTGACGCGCCGGGCCGCTTCGTAGATCGTCTTCAACGGCTTCGCGCACGTTCCCGGATGGTCGTCCCGGCCCGCCCGGTCGTCGACATGCAGGACCTCGGCCTGGCCGACAGATGGCAGCAGGGCCGCCAGCAAGGCGAAAGCCAGACGAATTGGCAGGTTCTTGCAACAGTTCATAACAGGCGCCTCCGCAGGTGTCATTTAGTTCGCTGTAGAATAGTACTACATAGAACTATATGCAAGCAGAAATACAGATTTCTTTCAGAAATGTTGCCGCTGACTCAACGTATAGATGGAGATAGACGTGTTGGAGCGGGGGGATTACTGGTCGGTTTCCTCGTCCTCCAATTCCCACCGCAGGCGCGGATAGCCTTGCTCTTCGAGGATCCACCAGATATCGTCGGTGCCGTTGTCCGTCTCGCCCATGAAGTCCCAGCCGGCGTCGAGGAAGGTCTCGGCGGTTTGCATCTGGGCGGTGGTCAGGCCCTCGCCCCCGTCGCTGGTGGTTTGGCCCGAGGTCTCGATGTCCCAGAAGCCGTGGATGGGACCGGCCAGGCAGCGAACGCCGACCAGTCCACCGACCCATCCATCATCCCCAGAGACTGCGCCTGTCGCGTAGCAGTGAACGACAGAAGACGGATCGAAGTTGTCGAGAAAGGAACAATCAAGGTCGCCAACCAAGCCACCGGCGCCCAATGGGCCTTCGGCGGGGCTGGAACTGTAGCTCGCGATTATCTCGCCGCTGTCACAGGCGCCCACCAAGCCGCCAATGGCCCAGGTCCCTGCAGCCGCCCCGGTGCTGCGGCTCGCGGAGATCGTGCCCCAGTCATTTCGCCCCGCCAAACCGCCGACAGCCGAAACCCCTGAGACGCTAGCGCTGCTATGGCATGCAGCGATATAGGCCGTCTTGCCATCGTTCACGCCTGCGAGACCGCCCACCCCGTCTTCCCCGATGACCGAACCGGTGCTATAGCTTGAGGTAATGGTTCCGGAGTTCCTACCCGCGAGGCCGCCAATACCGATACCTGTTCCAGTGACATCCACCGCTTCTAGGCCCAGATCGGATATCTTCGCTTCAGAGCCTAGCGTCCCGAACAGACCCAGCCAGCATTTGCCCGAAATCGTTAGATGTGAGATTGTGTGATCGCCGCCGTCAAGAACGCCAGTGAATGGAGTGCCTTGAAACCAATATCCGTAGTCATTCACATCCGGGGCAATCACGGCCCGATCGTACGTATACTCCGAAAGATCGATATCCGCCATGAGCTGGAAGTGCTTGTCGTAGTCGTTCGGCTCGGCCCCGAGGGCGTTCAGATGCTCGGCCGTGTAGAGCAAGTAGGGGGCGTTGGGCTCGCCCGTCCCGCCGCCATACCTTTGCCAGGACAGGAGTGGGTAGGTATGGCCCTCGACGATCTTCCATATATCGTCGGCGCCGTTCCTCATCTCGTCCACGAAGTCCCATCCGGCTCCAAGGAAAATGGCGGCTGTCTGCATCTCGGCGGTGGTTCTTCCTTCCCCGCCGGCGCTGGTTGTCTGGCCGCTGTTGTCCGCGTTCCAGAAGCAGCCGCTGACGGTTCCTTTACTGTCCCCGATCAGGGCGCCGAAGTGCTTGGTGTTGCGCTCAACCGAGACTTGGCCTGAAGTGTAGCAGTTCACGACCGAGCCCCCACTGTAGCCGATCAGGCCGCCGATGGACGAACCGCCGTCGCCACTAGCGACCCTGCTACTGGCCCAGCAGTCCGTGACAGTGCCGTAGTTGTCTCCCGCCAGGCCCCCGAGGCCCCAGCTACCTTTATCTGCCGTGACGTCTCCGCTTGAGTAGCTGCGTGTGATGGTCCCATTCGGATTGCCCCCGACGAGTCCCCCCAACCTGTTGCTCCCAGGGCCAGCCGAAACATCCGCCATGCTGGAGCAGTTGGTGATGGTCGCCTGGTAGTTCACTGCCGCGAGCCCGGCCAAGAATCGGCAGCGGTCTCCGCCAGTGATGCTTCCAGTAGCATGGCAATTGGTGATGGGTCCCCGGCTATCACCGACCAGCCCGCCGAGGTCCCAGCTATTTGCCCCGGCGACGATGTCCGCGTGGGCGGAGGAATTGGCGATCGATCCTTCATTTCCTCCGGTCAACCCGCCGAAGTAGCCTGCATGATTCTGTGCGTCGATGCGGCCCCTTACGACACAGCCATCGATACTACCGGTGTTGAAGGCGACGAGTCCGCCAATCCTCCAGGGAGCGAAACCCTTCCCGCGAATGCGGCAGGTCACTTGGCAGTCGGCGATTGCCCCCTCGTTGCAGCCGACAAGGCTCCCCACATACTTCCGGCCGACCGTGGCGATGTTCTCCAAAGTCAACGCGCGAACGGTCCCGGCAGAGGTGATGACGCCAAACAGACCAACGTACTCTCCCGTGCCGGCGTTGATCGTGAGGTTACTGATCTTGTGGTGGTTGCCATCCAATGTGCCGCCAAATGATGTCCCCTGAAAATCGTCCACTGGGTACATATCCGGCGCAATGACGGCTCTGTCAAAGACCTTGCCACCCGGCAGATTCGGGTCGAGATCGATATCGGCGGTGAGGATGAAGTGCCTGTCGTAGTGGTAGGGGGCGTTTCCCAGGGCGATCAGGTCGGCGGCCGTGGCGATTCTGTACGGGATCTCGGCCGTCCCGTTGCCGCCGGAGTATTGGGCATTGGCAACGGAGCTCGTCACCAATAGACAGATGGACAACGCTGCGATGATGCAGTGGTTTCTCCGGGCTGCCATGTGCTTCCTCCGAGTCAAGATGTGCCGCTTGAATGCCGATCCAGGGCCAGCGGACATCGCTAAATCCAGCAACCATTGTAGGATATTGGGGCCGTTCACTCAAGGGCGATGGGCATTCTCACCGCCGGAGGGCGGAAAAAGGGCCTTCTCGGTGTTTTTATTTATGGACATATCGAAAGGTTTCGATATATTGGTATGTCATATGAATGAGCAGACGAAGACAACTGAGTTGGACTTGCCGCCTGACGACCTTCTGGAAGAGGCGGCCGAGTGCCTCAAGGTGATGGGCCATCCCATGCGGCTGAAGATGGTCAGCATTCTGATGCAGGGCGAGTTCGCGGTCCATGAGATTGCCGAGCTGTGCGGCACCACGGCCAATCAGGCCTGCGAGCATCTGCGCCTGCTCAAGAGCTACCGGTATCTGTCCAGTCAGCGGCGGGGGCGCACCGTCTACTACAAGATCGTCTCGCCGCGTCTGCCCCGCCTGATCAACTGCATCACCACGAGTCTGGGGTCCTGACTCACACCTTTTTGGAGAGAAGTATGGCTGTCAAGAAACGCATCGTCATCGTCGGCGGCGTCGCCGGCGGCGCCTCAACGGCGGCTCGGCTGCGCCGGCTCAGCGAAGAGACCGAGATCGTCATGCTCGAGCGGGGCGAGTACATCTCCTTCGCCAACTGCGGCTTGCCCTATCATGTCGGCGGGCAGATCAAAGAGCGGCAGCGTCTGCTCGTGCAGACGCCCGAGGGTATGGGCCGACGGTTTGCGATCGACATCCGCACGCGCAGCGAAGTGACACGGATCGACCGCGACCAGCAAGAGGTGACGGTGCGCGATCATGCGGAAGATAAGGAATACCAACTCGCCTACGACGCGCTGGTCCTGAGTCCCGGTGCTGAGCCGGTGCGACCTGGCTTGCCCGGCGCCGATTCATCGTGCGTCTTCACCCTGCGATCGATCCCCGACATGGACAAGATCGAGGAGGCGATCGCCCAGGACGACTGCGCGTCGGCCGTCGTGGTGGGAGGGGGATACATCGGTCTGGAGATGGCCGAAGCGCTCGTCGAAAAGAAGCTGAAGGTCTCGCTCGTAGAACTGGAGCCGCAGGTCATGGGGACGGTCGACCCCGAGATGGCTTCCCCCTTGCACGATGAGCTTGAGCGTCACGGTGTCGATCTGCACCTGGGCGCCAGTGTCACGGAGATTGCCGAGCAGGGGGGCTCGACGACCGTTCTGCTCAGCGACGGTCAGCGCCTCGAGGCGGACCTGGTCATCATGGCGGTCGGAGTGCGCCCCGAAATCGCACTGGCTCAGCAGGCGGGGCTGAAGATCGGACAGCGGGGTGGGATCGTGGTTGATGAGCACATGCAGACGAGCGATCCGCACATCTACGCCGTGGGCGACGCGGTCGAGGTCACCGATTTCACGGGTGGTTTCCCCGCCGTGATTCCGCTGGCCGGACCCGCCAATCGCCAGGGACGGATCGCGGCCGATTCGATCAGTGGACGCGTGAGCCGCTACGCGAAGACCCAGGGGACCGCGATCTGCAAGGTCTTCGATCTGGCGGTCGCCACCACCGGGATGAACGAGAAGGCCCTCAAGAGACAGCAGATGGCCTACGACAAGATCTACGTGCACCCGGCTTGCCATGCGGGCTATTATCCCGGCGCCAGTCAGTTGTCTCTGAAGCTGCTGTTCGATCCTAAGAGCGGCGCGATCCTTGGCGCCCAGTGCGTCGGCGCCAACGGTGTCGACAAGCGGATCGACGTGCTGGCGGTCGCCATGCGGGCCGGGATGACGGTCTTCGATCTCCAGCACTTGGAACTGTGCTACGCACCGCCGTTCGGCTCGGCCAAGGACCCGGTCAACTATGCCGGCTTCGTCGCGGCCAACTTCATCACAGGTGACATGCCTATCTGCCATGTTCAGGACGTCGTCGAGCGGCGTGACGATCAGTGCGGGATCGACGTTCGCACGCTGGGCGAGGTTCGCAAAGGCACGATCCCCGGCGCCCTGCACATCCCGGTCGACGAGCTGCGCGACCGTCTCGACGAGATTCCCAAGGAGAAGGAACTGCTCGTCTTCTGCCAGGTCGGACTCCGGGGTTACCTCGCTTGCCGCATCCTGAACCAGCGGGGCTTCAACGCCCGCAACCTGACCGGTGGATACAAGACCTACTGCGCCACCGCCGGCTGCGCGAGCGCTGAGCCTGCGCTATCAGCCGAAATGAAAAGCGACACAGGAGAGCAGAATCCCACTTCGAACAAGACCTCCTGAGCATCAGTCCGCATTGATGTCAGCTCGATTATGCGTCTGAAGCATGACCGGGATGCCTTAGACACATCGAAAAAGCCGCGGCCCCGACAGTGTACCGTCGGGGCCGCAGTTGATTCTCCACGTGAAGCCAATCCAAGGATCATGGTCCCGGATCGCCTCCAGGTTGTCAGTGCGCCATCGGCTCACTCACCGATCAGTTCGATCTCCGCGATCTGCATGAGCGTTTGGCTCTCGCCGCGAAGGGTCGGGAACACGATCTGGTAATGCGCGTAGGCGACGTCGTTGTCGAACGTGATCAGCGTCTCGTTCTTCGTGAAACGCGGCCAATCGGTCTCGCCCGCGAAGTCGACGATGTCACCGGCTGCGATCAACGTGTAGGGCCCATCGATGCCCGCGTTCGAGCCGGACAGTTCGAACGTGATCGGGTCGCGGGTCGGCACGTCGTTGGCTGTGGTGAGCGTCAGACCCGTGACGACGGTCGAGCCGGCCGCCGGCGTGACCTGAATGCCGGTCGACATGGCGCCGCCCTTGCGGTGCAGGTACTTGGTGTTGACATCGTTGTCGACCGCCAGCCCCGGATGCTCGCCGTCCGGCCAATCGCCGTCGTTCGGCACGCCTTGGACGGTGTCATCCGGCCCGGTGATGTCCGGCAGCGTGTAGTAAGCCAGAATCTTGGGATACAGCCGGACGTCGTCGATGTACACCTCGCCATTGGCCCCGGCGCCTTCGATGCCGATGATCAGCGATGTGACATTGCTCACGTTGCCAACGGTCGCCAGATCAATGGTCCAGAGATTCCAACCCGCCTGGGTAAGATTGCTCGCAGGGCCGTCGTAGGAAATCTTCGTGCCATTGATCTTGACGTACAGTTGACCGCCGGTGTTGTCCGCGTCGCCATGGAACGAAAGCGTCAGGCCCTGGATGCTACTGGCCGACCAGTCCGCAGACAGAGTCAACTCCGCCTCGGACATCGAGGTCCCGGCATTGTCATAGAACAGCGGCATCGACTGTTTGCCGCTCTTGACGATCGTCTGCTCGGCGAACGGCGACTGGAGATGACCAACGGTCGAGCCGTTGGCGGGGACACCGTAGCCATCGACCCAGGTCTGGTAGATGCGACTGCCCTCATCATCGGTGTAGCTCTCAAAGTCATCGACTACCAGATAGGCCTGTGTCGTGAAGCTCCAGAGGTTCCCTTCCCAGGATTCGACCTCCTGGTTCTCATCGACGCGCCAGTACACCAGCGTGTCCAGATCCAGCGCATCCAGCGCGTAGCTGGCGACATCGACGGTGCCGTCCAGAACCAAGGCGTCCGGATCCGTGCCAACGTAGACGTCGTGCGAGATCGAATCACGTCCGGCGCGCCACGCAAGCGCGGGGTTCACGCTGACATTGGTCGCTCCGTCGGCCGGTTCCGGTTCGCGGGCGTGGGCCGGGATGTACAGGAAGCGGACTTCGCTGAGCCCGAACTGCCCCATCATGCCGTGTCCAGTGTTGACTGTGATTCGGACATACTTGGCGGCGACACCGTCGAACGCAACTGCCGTGTTGGCCGCATAGTCCGAACTGGCTGTGCCCTGGGCCACAACGACATCGCCCAGCGTCATCCATTCAGCCCCGTCGAGGCTGTACTCCACCGTGACGTCCTTGAGACCAAACCCAAGGATCAACTCAAATTGCACATTGTAGTTCCAGACGAGCATCTCGTGCATCTTGTAGACGCGATCGAATTCGTACTGGAATTGAAGGGGAATGTCGCCGTCCGCAACACCAACCCACATGTCGGAACTGGTGATCGAGTGCTGATCCAATTCGTTCAGCCCCGCGCCATTGACCGTGTTCTCGAGTACGGCGCCCGCCATTGGGATACCCGTCGTGCTGGCAATCACGCTCTCGATCGGATAGCCCATCGGTTCGGCCGTGAAGCTCCAGGTCTCGCCCTTGAAGATGGTGTTGTCCGGCGCGCCGTTGACTTCATCGATGCGCCAGTAGTAAGTCACACCGAAGTCGAGCAGACCGTCGGGGTCGTACGTCGTCTCGCTCTGGTCCTGACTGACCAATACGCCCATCGGATCATCGCGACTGGCCGTATTCACGTCATCGAAGACCGTCCCGAAGTAGACGTCGTGCGTCACAGCGTGATCACCGGGCGCCCAACCCAGAACGACGTCGCGAAGAACATCGACCGCCTCATCTTCCGGCATGGGATCCGAAGCGAGCGCCGGGTCGGCCAATCCCACCACACTGTTGACCCAGTTGCCGATGAACTCGGCACAAGTCAGACCTCTGTCATCGATCCAGCCGCCGGGGCCACCTGAAGCCTGGTTGATTATGGCCAGGTAACCGCCGGTCTCTGTGTTGCGAATAACAACCGGATCGGCCTGGGTGCCATTGGAGGCGAATTCCGCCGCCACTTCCCAGGGGGCGTCGACGGCGCCCAGGGCAACGGGTCTGTCCGTCGTGATAATGCCCGAGCCGAGACTGGGCAGGTACTCCTCACCTTCCCCTGTCACTGTCACCTGGGTGCCGCCCGCGTTTTGGATGATGCCAGACGAGAGATCCAGGATGTTCGCCGCACCCGCTTCGCCATTAGTCGGTTCTCGAGATCCAGTCTCATACGAAACGTACGCGAACCAGTCGCCGACGTTGATGACCATGTTTCCGCCATCGAGCCACTCTTCAATGCGTGAGCCGTCTACCTCCAGGTTCGGATATGGATAGAGGACACTCGGCAGACATCCGTTCAGCCATATGATGTCCAATTCACCATCATCCGTGTTCTCGTCCACCCATGCGCCGAATGCCTCGAACTGGTCATCATCGAACTGCTGGACATCTCTGAACAGATGTCCGGTTTGAGCGATAATTGTCTCCACGTCAGTGAACTGCTGCTCACTATACCAGCCGTCGGTGTTCCATTGCCCGATATAGAACGCAATGTCAGCGGCCGTAGCCACCGTGCTGAATGCCAATGCAATGATGAGTACCCATGGTAACCTTCTCATTTCGTGTCCTCCTAGTCTCGATCCTGAACTAATTGGAACTCCCACGCCGGTCACACGCCGGTGCGGGGTCCGCCGCATGATGCCCCTCTAGCCGTCAAAGGGGCCATCGGCAGACGGCTACCCAGAAGTGTTCCCCCACGCATATGACAACAGTCGATCTCCGGCGTTCACCTCCTTCCCATCATGGACAGACAGAGTATATCGATCGAAATGACCCTGGACGTGGAGCGCTCCCCCCTGTTGTGTTTCTCGAGCCGAGTGTCCGCACACCACATAGCTTCAGGGCCTCCAGCACCAGTTCGCCTTGTGACACTGGTTCAGCCGCCCAGGTCGGCGATCCCGTCTCTTGGATCACCGTGGAGCGGCGCAATCTGGTCTCGTACGCCCACGAACGCGCCGGTTCACACACAATGGGCGTTCGCTGCACGACCCAGCTTCTGCGCACCTTACTCTGCTATCGACTCGGACGCGGGTCGCCTTTAGCCAGGCGACCCGCATCCGTTCGGGCTCAATCTAAGTCGAGATTATAGGGCTCGCAACCCTTCCTACTCTGTCACCGGGCGTCCGAAAGCGACATCGTCGATGTACAGCAAACCCGTCGCACCGGTCGCCGGGCCATCCTGGTCTCCAACGCCGACCGTCATCGCCTTGACACTGCCAATATTGATGCCATCCAGCGCACTGAACGAGATCCGCCACTCCTGCCATTCCATCAACGCTGTCGCCAGGGGATCCGGATGATCCACGACGACCTTGTTCCCGGCGCTGTCCTCGACCACGACATAGAGCGGAGCCGGTGTGTTGCCCGCCGGCTGGTCGACACCGATCCCGGTCGTCTCCCACGAACCACTGACGCCGCCGGTCGTTGTGATATTCGAGAACGTGGCGCCGCCGATGGCGTTGGCTCGCGTGCTTGTCGACATCAGACCAATGTAGATATTCGCCTTCATCGCCATCTCGACGGTGGAATCGGCCGGATCGTCCGTAATGCTGACCCAGTTGACGCCATCCTCGCTCCGCTGAGCAGTGAGCATGTTGCCCGCACGAGTCAGCTTGACCCAGTAGGGTGCAGCCAGACCCGTCTGGTTGACATTGGAGCTATCCTGATTCATGACAGGACGATACTGCAGCGCCACACCGTTCTCCGGTGTCAGCACGACCATCGCATGAGCCGACCCGGCATCCAGACCTTCGCGGATCATCACACCGGCCTTGGCCCAACCCCACGAATTGACCACGTCGTCGACGCGAGCGACGATGGAACCGTCGCCGTTCAAAGGCTTGTAGACATAGCGGAATTGATCGGCCGTCCCCCAGACATCGGCGCCGATGCTGTTGATCAAGATGCGTCCATCGTTCGTCTCATAGAATCCCGGAGCGACGCCCCTGAAGTTCACGGCGAGCGTGTCAGCACCGTTGGTGTTCCAGTTCTGACCATCCAACTGCCGCGTGGCCTCCGAGACACTGGCGGTGCCGGAATTGTCGTAGAACAGCGGGAGGGATTGGCTGCCGCTGTTAACAATGGTCATCTCGGCGAACGGGCTTTCCAGATATCCCACTTGGGAGCCGTTCTCCGGAACGTTGTAGCCGTCGACCCAGGCGTCGTAGATACGGTTCTGGTCGTCGTCATAGCCCTCCATGTCATCGATCATGCTGTATTCGGCCGTGGTGAAGGTCCAGACGTCGCTGGCCCAGAACGTCACCGGTTCGGCGTCA
>JANQFY010000259.1 GCA_028277585.1 Sedimentisphaerales bacterium | reverse complement strand
GTCGCTTGGCTTTTTGACGCTCAAACCTATGGCGATCGTCGTCAATGTGGGTGAGGATGAGGCCGGCGAGTCCGTGGAGATCCCCGGGCCGATCCCAGGCGTGACGATGAGCGCGAAGTTGGAGCACGAACTGGCGCAATTGGACGCCGAGAGCCGGGACGCCTTCATGGCGGATTTGGGACTCACCGAATCGGCGGGCCAGAAGTTTGTTCAGATGTGCTATTCGGCGCTGGGGTTGATCAGTTTCCTGACCGTAGGCCCGGATGAGGTGCGGGCTTGGCCCATTCGCGATGGGATCGCGGCGGTCGAGGCGGCCGGCAAGATCCACTCCGACATCCAGCGCGGGTTCATTCGCGCCGAAACCATGGCCTACACCGATCTGAAGGAGTTCGGGGAGGAGAAGGAGGTCAAGGCGGCCGGCAAGATGCGGCTGGAAGGCAAGGAATACGTCGTCAAGGACGGCGATATCATCAATTTCCGATTCAATGTCTAGAAGGGCATCCAGACGGGAGTGGGCAAGCTTATGAAAGCGGCTGTACTGACGGGCGTTCGACAGATGGAGGTGCGTGAGGTTCCCGATCTGACGATTGAGAAGGATACGGATGTCCTGCTGAAGATCGAGAAGGTAGGCGTCTGCGGTTCGGACGTTCACTACTACGAGACGGGGCGGATCGGCTCGCAGGTCGTTGAGTTCCCGTACATTGTCGGGCACGAGTGCGCCGCGACGGTGGTTCAGGTCGGCCCCGGTGTTAAGGGGCTCACGATCGGTCAGGAGGTCGTGGTCGAGCCGGCGGTCTCGTGCCACGACTGCGATCAGTGCCGTCAGGGGCGCGAGAATACGTGCTTCGACCTGCGGTTCCTCGGCACGCCGGGCCAGGGGGATGGGTGTCTCTCCGAGTATCTTGTGATGCCTGAGGAGTGCTGCCTGCCCACCAATGGGCGGATCAGTATCGAACAGGGCGTTCTCTGCGAACCACTGGCGATTGCGGTCTATGCGGTCAAGCAGTCGAATCCGCCCAAGGATGCGGACGTGGCAATGCTCGGCGCTGGGCCGATCGGCCTGTGTTGCATGGTCAGCGCCAAGGCCGCGGGCGTTCGTACTTGCTACATGACCGAGAAGATCGAAGAGCGCGTCGAGATGGCCCGCAAGGGCGGCGCCGACTGGGTGGGCAATCCTCAAGAGGAAGACATCGTGGCGGCGATCCTCGAGCGACAGCCCCTGGGAGTGGACGTTGTCTACGAGTGCGCGGGCCAACAGGAGACGATCGATCAGGCCGTCGAATTGCTCAAGCCGGGCGGCAAGCTCATGCTGATCGGCATTCCACGCGAGGATCGGATCTCTCTGTCGATTGACCAGATTCGCCGCAAGGAGGTCACGATCGTGAACGTGCGCCGTCAGAACGCGTGCACCCAGGAGGCGATCGATCTATTGGCTACCGGCAAGATCGACGCGGACTTCATGGTGACCCATCGATTCGGCCTGGATCGGGCCCAGGAGGCATTCGAATTGGTGGCCGGCTACCAGGACGGCGTCGTCAAGGCGATGATCGAAATGTAGAGACCTAACTTGCGGATCGGCTGCGACTGGGGCAGAGGGAGGCGTGGCCGACACATGGGTTCTGAGCGGTTTCCAGATTGGGGGTTGGAGGCGGGGGGCAGTTGAGGTTCTGATGGACGAGCGGGTCAAGAACGCCAGTGTCGTGAGTATTGGCAACGAAGTACTCAGTGGTCGAACGGTGGACACCAACGCGGCCTATATCGGTCAGCAGTTGAGGTTGATCGGTGTGCCGGTCGTGAGTGTCCATACGGTCGGTGATCGCCAGGAGACCATAGTTCGCACGCTGGCTCTGGCGGCGTCGGAGGCCGATATCGTGATCGTGACAGGAGGGCTGGGCCCAACCGACGACGATCTGACCCGACACGCCTTCGCCGAGTATCTCGGTGTGGAGTTGGAGTTGCGGGACGAATTACTGGCCGCCATTGAAGCCCTCTTTCAGGGGCGCGGCTGGCCCATGGCTCAGAAGAACCGGATCCAGGCCTGCATGCCCCAGGGAGCCGCCGTCGTCCCCAACGACTGGGGTACGGCTCCGGGCATCATCGCCGAGAAGGACGGGGCGGTGCTCTTTGCCCTACCCGGTGTCCCGCGTGAGATGAAGGAGATGCTGGCCGCGTCGGTCCTTCCTCGCCTGCGAGACCTGGCGCAAGGTCAGGCGGTTGCCGTCAGGCGGCTCGGGTGCTACGGAGCGGGCGAATCGACGATTGCTGAGATGTTGGGCGACGCGATGGATCGCGATCGCAACCCATTGGTCAACTGCACGGCCCATGCGGGCGTCATTACCCTCGAAATCGTCGCCCTCGCGGCGACCGAAGCCGAAGCGCAGGCGATGGTGGATGCTGAGGAGGCGGCCCTGCGAGACCTGCTCGGGAATCTGGTCTTCGGTGTCGATGAGCAGACCCTGGCTGAGGTGGTGGGCCTGGAATTGGCTCGGTCGGGGCGCACCCTGGCGTTGGCTGAGTCCTGCACAGGAGGGCTCGTCGCGAAGTTCATCACAGATGTTCCCGGAGCGACGCGATACTTCACGCGGGGGTGGGTCACGTACAGTAATCAGGCGAAGATCGAGGAATTGGGTGTGCCGGCTGAGTTGATCGAGGCTCACGGAGCGGTTAGCCCGGAAGTCGCGGCGGCCATGGCGCAGGGCGCCAGGCGGCGGGCCGGCACAGATTACGCAATTGGTATAACCGGCATAGCCGGACCGGGCGGTGGGAGTGAACAAAAGCCGGCGGGGTTGGTATATATTTGTGTGGACCAAGCGGACGGAACGAACACGTCAAAGCACATATTCTCGCGCGACCGGCGCTCTGTGCGACTGCGAGCGGCCCAGACGGCACTGAACACTTTGCGGCTCGGAATCGGCGGTTGACTCGGGCCAGCCAAAGTGCTACAATAAATGGGGTTAGATTTTAACATCACGTGAGGTGTATATGGGCAAAAAGCGCAGGCACTTGGGGGAAATCCTCTACAAGGCCGGGCTCGTCAAGAAACAGGCTCTTATTGAGGCGATCAAGACGGGCAAGTCCAGCAATAAGCGGCTTGGCCAGGTCCTGTTGGATCTGAAGCTGATCGATGAGGATACCCTGTCGAAGGCGCTGGCCAAGCAGTTCGGCTTGAAGTACGTCAATCTGGACCAGGTCGAGATTCCGTCCAACGCGACGGCGATCATGCCGGAGGATTTGATCAAGCGGCACAATGTGTTGCCCTTGAGCGAAGCCAACGGTCGGCTCAAGCTCATTATCGGCGATCCGATGGACCTGGATATGATGGATTCCGTTCGCCTGCGGCTCAACAAGGAGTTGGATTGCCATCTGGCCAGTCCGAGCAAGATTCGGTCCTTCATCGAGAATTCGCTCGAGCAGGAGGTCGATACCGAGGAGGACGACCGACTGCGGCATAGTATCGATGCCACGGCGGCCGAGCTGGCTGAGGTCGGAAGTGAGCTGGCGGCCGAGGCGCAGCGCGCTTTGGACGCGGCCGATGATGACGAGGGGCCGATTATTCGGCTGGTGAACCTCATTATCGATACCGCCTACCACATGCGGGCGAGCGATATCCACATTGAACCGATGGCGGATCGCGTCCGCATTCGCTATCGCGTCGACGGCGTTTGTATGGAAAAGGATAACATTCCCAAGAACATGCAGGCGCCGCTGGTTACTCGTATGAAGATTCTTTCCGGCATCGATATCGCTGAGAAGCGGCTCCCTCAGGACGGCCGTATCAAGCGGAACATCGCCGGTTCGGACATCGATTTCCGTGTCTCATCCCTGCCCGGCAACCACGGGCCCAGCATTGTGTTGCGTATTCTGCGGCCTGACGCGGTCAATATCGGCATCGAATCGCTCGGTTTTGAGGCGGACAACTACGAGATTTTCCAGCGCATTATTAAACGGCCGAACGGCATCTTCCTCGTGACTGGGCCGACTGGTAGTGGCAAGACCACGACGCTTTACGCAGCGTTGCAGGAGCTCAACCGGCCCGACAAGAAGATCATCACCGCTGAGGATCCGGTCGAATACAACTTCGCCGGCATGAACCAATGCCAGGTCAAGGAAGAGATCGGCCTGTCCTTTGACAAGATCCTTCGCGCCATGCTGCGACAGGCGCCGAATATCATCCTCGTTGGTGAAATCCGTGATAGCGAGGTGGCTGATATCGCCATCCAGGCCGCTCTGACTGGACACTTGGTGTTTAGCACGCTTCATACCAACGATGCCTGCGGCGCCATTACCCGTCTGATCGATATGGGCGTTAAGCCGTTCCTTGTCGCCAGTTCGATTCAGGCGATCATGGCCCAGCGGCTCGTGCGTGTCATCTGCAAGAAATGCCGTACGGTCGACGAGAACCCCGATCCGCATCACCTGAAGTTGTTGGGGATCGAGCCTGAGGAGCTCAAGAAACGCCCCGTCTATAAGGGAGCCGGGTGTAGTGCTTGCTCGAATACTGGCTACAAAGGGCGATTGGGCATTTTCGAGATGATTGAACTGAATGCCGAACTGAGGGAATTGGCGTTTAAGCGGGCTCCGACCACGGAGCTGCGCAAGTGTGCCCGCGCCTCGGGCATGCGGACGCTGACCACGGACGGCATTATCAAGGTTTTCAAAGGAACCACAACGGCTGAAGAGGTTTCGCGTATTACGCAGGCTGAGGGCGTGGTGGAATAACAAGACAGGTTTTTCGCAGAGGATCACCCGATGGCAACACTCAACATGGACCGTATCCTGCAGGCGTGTGTGACGCAGGGGGCATCTGATATCCATATTACCGTGGGCCGACCGCCGGTATTGCGTCTGGACGGTGGCTTGCGGTCGCTTGAGACCAAGGTGCTCGATCCCGACGATACGACCGCCCTGATGCGGAGCATCACGCCGGAGCGATGCCAGCAGGAACTCCAGGAGGAAGGTGGAACTGACTTCGGTTTTGCCTTCGGTGATGCGTGCCGTTTTCGTGTTGCCGTCTTCAAGCAGAAGGGCACGATCGCCATCGTCTTGCGGCAGATTCCGAACAAGATCATGACGTTCGAACAGATCGGCCTGCCCAAGATCTGTGCGGCCCTGTGCCGCCGCCCTCGTGGGTTGTTCCTGGTGACCGGGCCGACCGGTAGTGGCAAGACCACCACGCTGGCCTGCATGGTCAACTACATCAATGAGAACTTCGATCGCCATATCATGACGATTGAAGAGCCTATCGAATACTATCACCCTCACAAGAAGTCGGTTTTGAACCAGCGTGAAGTCGGCGTGGACGTGCCGAGTTTCGGTGAGGCCCTCAGGCGCGTGCTGCGTCAGGACCCGGACATCATCCTTGTCGGCGAATTGCGAGACCTGGAGACGATTGAGGCGGCCGTTCGAGCGGCCGAAACGGGCCACTTGGTGTTCAGCACCGTTCACACGACCAGTGCCGCCGGCACGATCAGCCGTATCATCGACGTGTTCCCCCCCAACCAGCAGGCCCAGATCCGGACCCAGTTGGCGGGCAACCTCATCGCCGTGCTGAGCCAGGCGCTTTGCCCTCTGGCTACTGGCCGGGGTCGCTGCGCTGCCTATGAGTTTATGGTCGTTACGCCCGCTATCGCCAACCTGATTCGAGAGAACAAGGTCTATCGTATCGATTCCAGTATCCAGACGGGGAAGAAACTCGGCATGCAGTTGCTTGACGAGCACCTCTGGGAACTCTACACGAGCGGGAAGATCATATTGGAAGAGATGTTGGACAAAGGCCGATCGCCCGGTGCGTTGCAGGAAAAGGCCATGGCGAGGATTAGCGGCGCCAAGGGCAAGCACAAGAAGAAAGCGGCCAAGGCGGCTCAGGACATGGAAGAAATGGGCCCGATCCTCAAGACATAAGAGGGTTGGTGGTCGCGGGGCGGAGGAGGCTGCTTTCGCAGGGTAGGCAGGGGGGCTATGCGGCACATCCGAAGGTGCATTGTCCGCTTTCTTACAGGCTACCACCGCGTGTTATCGGGCATAGAGGCGTCTCTGTAACCAGGTGTCCTATTCCTAATTTTTTAGTAAATAGATGTTTACTTTGCTATAATGAGGACGTACAAGATTATAGGGTTTTTGAGGATTCTTAGAAATGGGCAAGACAAGAACAGCTGGAAAGCTACCTCCTGTCGAGCAGTTACGCGGCCGACCCTTGGGCCGGATCCTTATGAAGATGGGGGTCCTAAGCCGGGACAAGGTCCATGAATGCCTCAATATCCAGAAACAGCGAGGTGGCGGCATTCGGATCGGGGACGTGCTTCTCGAGCTGGGGCTGGTTGACGAGACTCAACTTCAGGTGGCCCTGGCGGCTCAACGCGGACTGGGATTCGTCAGTATTGAGGGTCTGGACATCTCCGCCGATGTGATCGAGAAGGTGCCGGCTCAGACAGCAAACACCTACCATATCGTTCCGATCGAGTTCAACAAGGGCAAGAACGAGTTGACGGTGGTGCTGGATGATGTCGAGAATTTCCGGGCGACGGACGATCTGCGGACGCTGATGGGCTTCAATGTCGTCGCGAAGATGACCGAACGCGATGCGCTGGAGAGCGCCCTGACGAAATACTACAAGGAGGAAGCGGAGGATGAGAATATTACCGAACTGATCGATGAGATTCAGTCCGATGCGTTTCTCTCCGAATTCGAAGGGCGCAATCAGAGTATCGACCTTGACGAACTCAAGGAACTCTCGGAGTCAAACCCGGTCAAGAAGCTGCTGAACCTTGTTCTGCTGCAGGCGATTCGGGACAAGGCTTCCGATATCCACTTCGAGCCGTTCGAAGAAGAATACAAGATGCGCTACCGCATTGACGGCGTGCTCTATGAGATGATCCCGCCGCCGAAGTACATTGCGGCGGCGCTGAGTTCGCGTATCAAGGTTATGGCGAGCCTGGATATCGCCGAACGGCGCTTGCCCCAGGACGGTCGCATCTCGCTGACCGTACAGAGCAAGCCCATCGACTTGCGTGTCAGCGTGCTTCCCACCATGTTCGGCGAGAGCGTGGTGTTGCGTGTTCTGGACCGTAGCCAGGTGAGCTTCGATCTGAAGAAACTCGGTTTCCAGCCGGCGGACATGAAGGTCATGGGGCAGTTGGTTCACAAGCCCAATGGCATCGTCGTCGTGACCGGCCCGACCGGCTGCGGCAAGACCACGACGCTGTATTCGGCTCTGAGCGAACTCAATACCATCGACCGGAAGATCATCACCACGGAGGACCCGGTCGAGTACGACCTTGACGGTCTCCATCAGGTTCAAATGAAGCCGGACATTGGGTTGACCTTCGCCCGGTGTCTTCGTTCGATTCTGCGTCAGGACCCCGATATCATCCTCGTTGGTGAGGTTCGTGACTTGGAAACGGCCGAAATCGCCGCCCAGGCGTCGCTGACGGGCCACTTAGTGTTCACGACGCTGCACACCAACGATGCGCCGAGTTCCATCGCGCGTCTGCTGGACCTCGGTGTCGAGCCGTTCCTGATTACCGCAACCATCGAGGGGATTGTCGCCCAGCGACTGGTCCGGCGCATCTGCCCGAAGTGCAAGACGCGGTTCGAGCCGGACGAGGCGCAGTTGAAAGAACTCAAACTGACCGAGGAGGACGTCGCCGGCAAGGAGATCTATTACGGTCGCGGGTGCAACAAGTGTAACGGGACGGGCTACAAGGGCCGAACCGCAATCTTTGAGATCATGCTCTTCAACGACGAGATTCGTGAACTGATCATGAATCGCGCCTCGACAAACGTATTGCGTGTCGCGGCCCAGAAGGCCGGCATGATCCCGCTGCGAGAGAATGGTCTGACGGCTCTGTTCAATGGAATTACGACGGTCGATGAGGTCGCCAAGGAAACGATCATCGAAGGCTAAGAGGCCGGACATGATCGTGCATAGGATGGATACATTGAGAGTGAGGTCTTAAGATGCCTGTCTTTCAGTACGTAGCATTGGATTCCCAGGGCGTTGAGATCAAGGACGAAGTGGAGGCTCTCAGCGAGAAGGAAGCAATTAGTAAGATTCGCAACATGGGGTACTTCCCCACGAAGGTGCGATCGAAGACGGCCGCCAAGACCGGGGCCAAGGCCGCGGCCAAGACCACGAAGCGGCGCGGCGCCAACGCCAAAGTCAAGGTCAAGGTGGTTACGCAGTTCGCCCGGCAGTTGTCGACGCTTCAGGACGCCGGCCTGCCCATTCTGCGATCCTTGCGAATCCTGGAGGAGCAGCAGAAGGGCCCCTTCAAACGAATCATCGGCTACCTCGGCGATGACATCGAAGGCGGCTCGACGCTGTCAGAAGCGATGGGCAAGTACCCGCGCTGTTTCGATCGGCTGTTCGTCAGCATGGTCGCGGCCGGCGAAGCCGGTGGTGTGTTGGACCTGATTCTGGCTCGTGTCGCGGACTTCAAAGAGCAGGCCATTCGCCTGCAGGGCCGCGTCAAAAGCGCCATGGTCTATCCGATTGTCGTCTTGACGGCCGCGTTTCTCATTCTGCTGGGCCTGATGACGTTCGTGATTCCCCAGTTCAAAACCGTGCTCGAGGAAATGGTCGGTGGCGAACTGAACCCGGTGACGCAGACGGTGCTGGGCATCAGCGCCTGGATCGCGTTTCGCTACGGCTGGCTCGTCTTGTGTGGCGTTCCCTTTGCGTTCGTGTTCCTGACCCGAACGGCGCGGAAGTTCCGACAGGGGCGCCTCGTTCTGGATACCATCAACTTGAAGATGCCCGTCATGGGGCAGCTCACCTGTAAGGTCTCGATCGCCCGTTGGACGCGGACGCTGGGTACACTGATCAGCGCCGGTGTGCCGATTCTCGACGCGATCAACGTGAGTCGCGAGACCGCCGGTAACGAGGTCTACGCCAATCTGCTGGGAACGGTCCACAACTCGATTCGCCAGGGCGATTCGTTTGCCGGCCCGTTGCGGCAGTCCAAGAACGTGGACCTGCTCGTCAGCAACATGATCGGCGTGGGTGAGGAGACCGGCGACCTCGACAAGATGCTCGGCCGGATCGCGGATAATTACGATGAGCAAGTGGACGTCCTGGTCAGCAGTCTGATGTCCATGCTCGAACCGATCATGATTATTGGGCTTGGCGGAATCGTGATGGTGATCGTCGTGGCGGTCTTCCTGCCGATGATTCAGGTCATCACGAGTCTGAGTTCCGCCGGCTAATGCTATCTACGAAGAGACTAGGGTTGTCGTGTGTTTGAAGAAAGAAGGAGAACCAAAATGAAGTCAGTCGCTAACCCGGCCCGCAAGAGAAAGGCGTTCACGATCGTGGAACTGCTGACCGTGATGAGCATCATCGTGATCCTCATCGGCCTGCTCGTCCCGGCTCTGAACAAGGTCAAACGTTTCGCCACCGACGTCAAGCAGAGAGCGCAGTTGCACAGTATCAGCACCGCCATTGAGTTGTTCAGTAATGAGTTCGAAGGCTATCCGGATTCCAGCGCCCTGGACCCGCAGGATCAGCCGTACTGCGGCGCCATGAGATTGTGCGAAGCCCTCATGGGACAGGATCTCCTGGGTGTGCATGCCAACACTGTGTTTCGGGCTGACGGCCTCGATGCGTCGGGCAATAGCAACCTGTACCCTGTCATGAGTGGTCTAACCTCCCAGGAACGCGAGGACAACCTCAAGGCGCGCAAGGGCCCGTACCTGCAACCGGAAAACGCCAACGCCAACCGGTTGGAAGACATCTATGAAGACCTCAGTTCTTCATCTTTCCTGCCGCAGACGTTCGTTTTGTGCGATGTCTATGGACGCAAGACGGCCACGGGTCTCAAGACGGGTATGCCGATTCTCTACTACAAGGCCAATACCGCTTACAGCCAACACGATCCAACCATTACGATGAGTCCTGAGGATAGCAGCGGGAACATCTATAACTACCTGGACAATGAGACCTTGTTGCTGCTCGGAAAGCCGTGGGAGTCTCAGACCAACCAGACGCCGCACAAGCTCTCCCAAGCCGGTGATGACGGTGTGGAACGGTTCTACAAGAACACGCAGAGCGACAAGATCGTCACCACGCCGAGACCCTTCAACGCGGACAAGTTCATCCTGATCTCGGCCGGCTACGATGGCGAGTACGGCACCGCCGACGATATCTGTAACTTTGACTGGAAGTACGTGGACTAGCGACCGTTCGGCTAACATGCCCGGGGCCGCCCGTCAGAAGTCTGGTTCCATAACGCAGGGCCGGTCGGGTAAAAGGAATGACGCGGCGTTCGGCGTCGGTATTGAAAAGAGGATGATCGTGAAAGCCAAAAGGTCAGGTTTGACTGTCGTCGAGATCCTGGTGGTCGTCGCCATCGTTTCGCTGCTCGTGGGTTTGCTCCTGCCGGCCGTCAACAAGGTCAAGAGCATGGCCCGGGATGCGAAACAGAGGGTGCAGTTCACGGCTATCGGGCTCGGCTTGGAAACGTTCAAGAACGATTACGGCGACTACCCGCCCTCCGACAACAACAGTTGGTTGGATGACACGGGGACTCCGGACACCTCCGGGTCGCAGAAATTGGCCGAGGCCCTCTTGGGCTACGACCTGCTGGGCTTTCATCCCGATTCGGGCTGGCGCGTCGACGGTACGAACCGCCGGTCCTATTCGGATGGCACGACAACCCACAACCCCGGCAGCTACTATCTGTACGATCGCAACAGCGATGAGGAGATGGACAAGCGCAAGGGCCGTTACGTCGATCTCGACACCGCCAATGTCGCCCGGCTGGGTAGCACGGGCAATCACGACGGCCTGTTCGATCTTGGCGCCTTCGCTCCTTTCGACGCCGGGGCGGACAGCTTCGTGATCTGCGACGTGTTCGGCATGGGCAAGGATATCATCCTGGAAGGCACCCGGCGCCGCGCCGGCGTGCCTGTGCTCTATTACCGAGCCGATACCTCGGAAAAAGAACTGCGGGACGTCTATGACAGGCGGGATAACGACACCCTGGTCTATGTCAAGGAGCGGACGGATCTGAACCGGAAGGGCGGCACCCCGGCCTCTGGGAATCATTGGAACCCCATCGCCGGCGTGGCCAACGAGTTCTACCGCCGCATCCGGGACCCGCGGGCCTCGACGTCGGATTACGATGTCCCTTACAAGCCGGACTCGTACATCCTGATCTCGGCCGGCGCCGACGGGTTCTACGGCACCAGCGACGACATCTACAATTTCCAGAAATAGACGCTCGACCTGATGCTTCATCGCTGCGGAATGACTATGGCGAACAGAAGAGACAATCTTGGTGTGACGCTGGTGGAGATGCTGGTGGTCGTTGGCGTCCTCACATTGCTGGCCGGCTTCGTCGTCTCCCTGACGCTGCGCTTCAGCACCCAGTCGCGGGAGCGTGACCTTAGTGGTACCTTCCTGCTGCTCAAGAGCGCCCTGACCGAATACCACGAAGAGATGGGCGCCTTCCCGGAGCAGCCGGAGGACGAGTTCGGAACCGTCGACGACGAGTTCGAAAAGGCCCAGGAGCACGCGGAGCTGCTGTACGAGAAGCTCCACTCCGTTCCCGCCTCACGTCAGATTCTCAAACGCATCAACGGCATATTCGTCAAGGGCGATCTGAGCGACGACGATCCGCTGAAGGTCTACGACGGATGGGGTATGTTCCTCGACTATCGGTACGATCCGAATGACGGAGGATTCCCCGAGTTGATCTCGGCCGGGCCGGACAAGGAGTTCGCCACGACCGACGATATCAGCAGTAAGGACTACTGAGAAGAGCACGCCGACGGGTCGGTGCGGCCGTCGCGATGCGAAAGAAGACATGAAGAATCGGGCACGCAAAACGAACGGTTTGACCCTGATCGAGATGACGCTGGTCGTCGCGACGATCGCGCTGCTGGTGGGCTTCGGGTTGCCGGCGGTGCGCTCGATGATTCGTTCCTTCGAGACGCAGGACGGGACGCGAAGTGTCATTGGCGCCGCCCTGAGTTCGGCGCGGGCGATGGCGCTGAAGCACCAGCGTTACGTCGGCGTGCGGTTCCAGAAGGCCTGTGTCTCCGCCGATCGGGCCGAGCCGTTGGACGGCGGTCGCGACGCCGCGCAGTACATGATCTTCATCATGCACGAGGAGCCCGGGAAGATGAGCGATCTGACCATAGGCTTCCGCGCCTTGTCGGATCGCGAACCGGTGAAACTGCCCGATAGCCTGGGCGTGATCGATTTGACGGAGTTGGAAGAGGACGAGGACATCGACGAGGACGAGGAACTGAGTGACGCGACGACGTTCTCAATCATCTTCTCGCCGGCCGGCAAGCTCGTGGTCCACAACGTCCGCACGCGGAACCGGGATGGCGTCCACAAGCCGGTCAATACAGGCGATCGCGATGACCCGAGGGGCGCCGACGAGTCGTGGGACGAGGTCTTCAATTCGGTTGAGAATATCATCCCCAGCGCAGCCGACGATCGGGACACGGTCGGGAAGTTCATTCAGGACGACTATCCGGACCTAGGTCTGGGTGAGGAAGCCAGTCGCACCCGCTTCGCTATCTACGAGCGCCAGCGACTCAAATCAACTTTCGCGCAGGAGACAGCCTGGTCGGACTATCTCGAGGAGCTTGCGGAGACCGCCCAAGTGCACGTGAGCCCCTACACCGGGACCTTGATCTCCTCTGATTGAGACATGGCTATGAAAAGGAAGTCACGACAATCCGGATTCTCGCTTCTGGAGACCCTGTTGGCCGTCAGCACGCTGGCGGTCGGCATGATCTTCGTCGGCGGGACCTTCCTGGCCGGTATCTATTTCGCGACGCTCTCAACGGAGCGCACCATCGCGACGGTCGCGGCCGACGAGGCGTTCGCCAAGATGCGGCTCTACGGCCTGAATCCGTATGACGCCCAATTGACTACGGAACGGTTCGTACCGTATGAGGAACTCGTCGAGATACCGGAAAGCGAGCAGTTGTATCCGTCCACCGACGCCAATTCCGTGCGGGAGTATTCCTGGGCGGCGCTGTGCAAGCGGGCCGAAGGCGACAACCGGCTTGTCGAGGTGACCGTCTTCATCGGACGGCGCATCGGGACCAACACAAGGTACTGGGCCCGGGAGGCCGGGGAGGACGTGTTGGATCTGGAGGAAGTGGAGTTGCCGCGGCCGGTGCGCATTAACGTGATCCAGGCGGCCGGGGACGACGAAGACGAATTGACGATCGAAGACGCCGTGGCCTCCGACGAAACCGAAGAAGAGAAGTTCGTCAACGATGGCGCGACCCTGATTGACGACAAGACGGGGCGGATCTATCGGGTCCTGGAGCGGTACGCCGGGGACAACTCCGACCGGATCAAGCTTGATCGGGATTGGGAAGGGGAGCCTCTGACCGGAGCGGATGGGGGCTGGGTCTGGGTCGTGCCGCGACCGGCGACGGGGGGACGTTCTCCGCTGGTGGCTGTCTATCAAGAAGTGCTGAGGTTCTAGAAGAGTCCATGCGAAAAGCCTTTACACTCATCGAATTGATCGTAGCGATCGGAATCCTGGCGATCGTCATATCGTTCGCCGGGATCATCTTCCGCGTCAGTATCGCGTCCCACCGAACGGCCCTGGCGAACGCCGAGATCATGCAGAATCTGCGGGTCATCACCGAACAGATCGATGCGGATTTCAGAGGCGGTCTCCTCGAGTACGGCGGTCGCATCCAGGCCCACACGCGGACCTACAAGACCGATGATGATGATGATGATGACGATGCGAACGACATCGAAATCAACTCCGACTGCATGGTGTTCATCTCCAATGGGGATTTCCAGACGACGAACCAGTACGAGGGCCACACGGTGGTCGGCAATGTAGCCGCGATCTTCTACGGCTCACCCGACCCTAACTCGTACGATCGGCGGCCCGACCCGCAGGACAGAGTCCTGCTCCGCCGCCAGACCATCCTGGCCCCGACGGCGCCGTTGAGCGGCTCGGACCCGAACGGGGAATACTACAGCACCTCGCTGCAACAGTGGATGGCTGGAACGCCGAACAGCGATTTCGAGGGGTGGATTGAACACCCCAAGATCGACCCGAACGATCTCGGATCATATTTGCCCATGTACATGGCCAAGGGGGTGGACAACTTCACGGTTTCTTATCTCGAAGGGGGCTATGCCGTGGGGACCGATCCGATCGAGTGGACGCGCCGCGTCCAAGGGGAAGACCCCAACGCGGGTGTTCTCATTTCTCCGTATGCTTTCAAGTTCACGTTCACGCTGTACGACTCACGCGGCATTATCAAGGACGGCCGAACGTTCACCCACATTGTACTGATCAATCGAGTGAATCTATGAGCGCTGGACGGCTGACAAACA
>JANQFY010000254.1 GCA_028277585.1 Sedimentisphaerales bacterium | reverse complement strand
ACCGATATAGGAGCGGAGTTCTTCGGGGGCATCGCTGATCAACTCGAAGCTGGCGGGATCGCGGTTTGCATAGGGCCACTGCTGCTCAATTGGCTTGCTGCTCGTTGGCAGGAGGAATCCGCTGTCGGCCCGCGTTACCCTGACTCTGTCACGGCTATTGGAGACCTCGGGATGCAGATAGGATCGCGTGTATTCGCGCTGCCCGTCGAACATGTTCGTCGAAATCGACGGTTGCGTCTGCGCCCAACTCAGGACCTCGCAGGCCGTTGCAGGCAGGCTCAGGTGGTGTTGCGGAGTGCGAGTGGGCGGCAGATTGAAATAGCGGTCATGGCGAATCCTCTCGCCGTCTCGCCAGATCACGTCGACCTCGCTGGTCCTTTCGTTGTCCCACACAATGGCGCGGTATCGAGCAGGGAATCGCCCCAAGGCGTCCTTGCCGGCCTTCATCACCGCCTGAACCGAGGACAGAGGCGTCTTGTCGTGGTGCTTCACAACCGGCAACTCGCGGGCCACGCCCAAGTCGTAGAGGCTCTGAGGGCCGTGGTCTGGGAAATCGAAAGTCCCGGTGATGGACTCCCGCTGCTGATCGTTACGATCGGCCAACTGCAGGCGTTTCCAGACCTTCAGCGGTAGCCTGGTCTCCGGATCCATCCAGATCCGCCTGATTAGCAATCGCCTGCCCGCCGCATCGTTGAGGTAGCAGTCAAACCGGACCCGCTGCAGGCCCTCTTTCTCGTCGGCTCTCATCTCCACTTCCCAGTGGCCCGAGCCGCCCTGTCGGGCCATCTTCTCCCAAGGCCCAACGATGGTCTCCCACGCCGTTGTCGGCTCCCAGGGCGGAATCACGTCGTTTGGATAGCTTGCCGGTCTGTCCTCTCGGGTGTGCCCGGGCCGAATAGGATCGTAGACATGCCTGAGGTTGGCGGCGTAGTCGATAGCGACACAACGACCGTCCCAGTCCTTGAAGAGATGATCTCCGGTCTGCAGGTCGTACCAATGCTCGGCGCCATTGTCATACTTCAGATGAACCCACGAACAACCGAGGAATGCTTCGCGGAGATCCCCCCAGGCAACGGTTGTCCCGTTGAGGGAACCACCGGATTGCCACAGAATGACGAGAAACGCGACGACAATCACTATCGCCGTAGTCAGTTGGCCCGTTCGACTCTTCATGATCAGTCTCCATATCCTCGGCTCGGTGTGAGCCGCTCGCTTTTGGGTTTGCAGTTGGCCGGCCCGGAGAGCGTCGTTCAGGACGGCGCGGTCTCGGGCCGGGTCCGTGTCGATTGTCGCGTCTTTGTAGAACGCTTTGATTTCATCCAACGATTTCATGGCGCCACCTCTGAATTCAGCAGGGACCGTAGTTTCTGCAGTCCGTACCGGCACCGGCCCTGGACGGTATTGACCGAGACACGCTGGAGTCGGGCGATCTGGGGGAACGTCATCTCGGCGCCTTCGTGCAGCGCGACCGCTTCGCGCTGCTCGTCGGGCAACTGCGCCATCGCGTCGCTGAGCCGCTGCATCTGCTCGCCCAGAATCGCCCACTGTTCGGGGCTCGACGCGTTCGCTTGAGGGCCGGCGCCCTTGATCTCGGCGCGATCGCGCCGCCTCTGCCCGTCGCGGCGGGCGTTACGGACCCGGTTGACCACAGCGGTGGCAAGCAAACCTCTGAGACTTCCCGTCAACCGCATGCTGCGGCGCATCCTCGCCAGGTGAACAAAGACATCGTGTACGATGTCCTCAGCAGCATTGACGTCGGTCAGAAGCACCACAGCCAGTTTGAGCAGATCGTTCTTGTGCCTGGCATAGATCTGCTCGAACGCCTCGGCGCTGCCGCGCTTGAATCTCCAGATCAGTAACTTCTCTTCCAGCATGTCACCCATTCATGGTTGAGGGGCCTCTCAGTACTCCTAACACACCACAAGACGAGCGTTCCGTATAGTCTCGTTTCTGTTTTTCCACGCGCCCTCAACGAAAAAAGGCCGGGCTCCGCCGCCCGGCCTTGAGATACTGCGTTGTCGTGCCCGCGCCCTGCTATTGGGGCAGCGCGGCTTCCAACTCGGCCAGGGCTTCAGCCGTGACCGTCTCGGTGTGGAGGTCGCCGAAGATGACCTGATACTTGTCACCTGCGACTTTCCACCGCATCAGCGGCAGGTCCACGTCGTCGGGCGTAACAACGTCCCCGTGATAGGCCGGGTCGGCCTGCTGGGTCCCCAGTATGCGAGGGAATGTGACCAGGACCATGAGCTTCATCATGTGCTGCTCGCCCATCGCGACCGCCGCCTCTTTGGAACCGACGGCCTTGATCTGCTCGCGATACTGCTGGGCGGCCGGCGTGTCGGCCGTGGCAAGGTCCTTCATGACCTGCTGGAGAGCACCGATATCGAGTGAGGCCGGATAACCGCCCGTGAAGTCCGCGACGATACCCAGGGCTTCGATCATACCGTCGGCACTGATCGACGGCATCTGAGTTCCGTCTTTTTCGTCGGCGGTGAAGTCGGCCGGAATGTCCGGCTCGAACTCGCTGGCGGCAACCGGGATGCCCCACTGATAGCTGTGCTGCACGCTGCTGAGGCGGATGCCTTCGGTTAGATCCCACTCCAGCTCGGACCGAACGGGCAGCCAGGTATCGACAGCAACCCAGACGCGCGCGGACAGATTCAGCTTCGTGTCTCCCAGATAGCTCGGGTCCGTGGTCTCAAAGCCCTGCACCTCCACTCCCTCAATAACAGCCGTTCCGAGTTCCTCATACTCGCACGCCAGAAGTCTCTTGAGCATCTCGCGAGGGTCGTGATTCTGGATCTTCGTGTTCTCAAGAGTGGCGTCGTCCAGCGCCATGCGGGCGTAGTTCTTCTCGCTCATGTTGACAAGGACGACACTTTTGTCCCGGGGCAGGACGTACATCAGCACGCGTTCCTCCCGGCCATCGGACGAGCTGACAGTTCTCAGGTCCGTCTTCATGCCGTACTCGTTGGACATGAGCACCGTGCTTTCGGTGGTGCTGTTGCCCTTCTCCTGGCTCTGGACGTCCGTCGTCTCTTCGTAGAAATAGGCCTGGATCTGCTCGACTTTGGCCAGCACATCGGCCAGGGCAATCGACTCGGTCTGTTGCCACATCATCATGCCTATCACACAAGCGACGACCACTACCGCCGCGGCGGCTCTGCTCACAGGACTCTTCATGATCAATCTCCTTAGGCGCAGGCCCGCGCTCGCCTGGGCGGCGCTCTTGAGCCTGACGCTCTGTTCGCGAATGATTCGGTTCATAACGTCTTCTTCAAGGTCGCCTTGCGCGACGGCCTTGCCATTGGCAACCAGACGGCCCTGAAGGGTCTGCAGCCCCTCCAGTTCCGCCTGGCAGGACGGGCAGTTCTCCAGATGCTCGCGGACCTGCTCGGCCTGCGACGCATCCAACAGTTCTTCCATGTAAGGAACCAGAAGCTCTTTGCATGTTTCGCACTTCATCGTTACACCTCATTAGCTTCTTGCTTCTGCTGCATGGCGTCACGCAGCAGGGCATAGGCCCGGGATAGGGTTTTGGTGACCGTGCCCAAGGGCATGTCAAGCTGATCAGCGATCTGGGTGCAGGACAGGCCGCCGTAGTACCGCAACAGAATCACCTGCCGATAGGGCTCGGGCAATCCCGCCACGGTGGCTTCGAGACCATAATCCTGCGACAACTCCGGCGGCGACGCCTCCTCAGCCGAGGCGCGGATCATTTCGCGCTGGCGTCGCACCGCCTCCTTACGCTGCTGTTCTTTCGCGACCCGTCCGGCGATTCCCAGCAGCCAGGAGAAGAATTTGCCGGGTTCCTTGAGCTTGCTCATGTTGAAGTAAGCTCGCACGAGCGCCTCCTGGGCGGCCTCTTCCGCTCGGTCCGCGCTGCCCAATTTGCCGGCCAAATGGGCCAGCAGGACCGGCTGATACCGCCGCACCAGATGGCGAAAGTCGTCTGGATGGCCATCCAAACAACGCTCTACAAAATACCCGTCCTTTTCCATCGTTCTGCACCTCAGTAAATCCCGTCACATTGATGGTTTCACTTTATAGTGTCGCCCGCCGCGGTCTTGCGACAAAAAATGGGAAGTTCGGAGTATTCGACGAAGATTCCGAAGATAATCTGCAACGATCCGCCACGGCCGACGTCCTATGGGTGAAACTCAGCGGAAAAGCGAAGGGAAAGAACCTGCGGCCCCCGCGGAGAGGGCCGCAAGCAAGACACGCCGGTTGCTGCATTGGATACTGGGCACGTCCGTGAGAGTGGATGATGCGCGCTCGGCAAGGGAAAGCTGTCACACACTCTCGAACAATGCGATTGGGCCGGCGCCAACGTCACAAGTTTTTTTCGAACTGGACTGTAACAAGTCGGACACAATCGGGACTAATCAGATGTAGAACGAAGGGGCAGGAGGAGGACACGACCTTCGTAGGCATGATGAGTATAGGTCGTCATGGTGAAAGAGTCACCCCGGACTTCCCGCCGCAAGGAGGCTTGAACGCAGGCGAGATTGAGGTGAGCGCGCCGGCTTGATCCGGCGATGGGAACAACATGTCGCGGCACATCCTGAAACTCGAATTCCATGCCCTCCCTCCCGGAGAGCGTGCGTCTATAGGAAGTTCCGTGTTCCACAGAAAGGGGCTGATACCCATGGGCGAACAACCCCCATCAAGCGCGGCGCCGCCGGGACCCTGGGCCCGTGGTCCGCCGGCGTGCTGCTGAGTGACATGCCACCCCAGGAACTTGAGACATAAGAAACGACGTTGTGTCGGGCCGGCCTGGTTCAGAGGCCCGCGGAGGTGTCTCTCTCCGACTGATCCGGACAACCATCGTGAAAGGAACGAAGTATGCGCGTGACGAACACAAATCTGCGAACGAGTCTGAATCTGGGAATACTGCTCTTCGTGCTGACACTTGGAGTCTCTCCCCTGGCCCTGGCGGCCGACCCTGCGATCTACGTCGACACGGGCGGGCCCTATTCGGGAAAGGTCGGTGAGCCCATCGAATTCGACGCCAGCCGGTCCTTCCTGGGCGATGGCAGTGAGATCGCCTGCTACTACTGGGACTGGAATATGGACGGACATCTTTGGGGCTCCAGCACCGCCAAATGCGAGCACACCTGGCAGTGCGCCTATTCGGGCCCCGTCCGGCTGTACATCTTCGATGAGGACGGCAACGTCAACCGGGCTCAGGCGTACGTGAACGTCACCGGCCCGGAGACCTCGCTGTGCGTCAGCCTGAACGCAACGGCGGATCTGCATCTCTATGACGCGCGGCGGCGACACGTCGGAATGAACTACCGTATGAACGGCCCCGAAATCCAGATTCCCGAGGCGTCCTATGGGATCACCAATACCGCCGGCAATCCCGTCTCTCCCTACGCCTGCGATCCCGACGAGAGTCTCTGTCAGCAGGTGCGCCTGCCGCTCTATGAGGAAGGCCCCTATCAGGTCAGGCTCGTGGGCGTCACCGATGGGACGCTGGAACTGTCGGTTGCCGGCTACCAGGACGGCGCCTGCGTCGCC
Organism: Sedimentisphaerales bacterium; assembly: GCA_028277585.1. Lineage (GTDB taxonomy): Bacteria > Planctomycetota > Phycisphaerae > Sedimentisphaerales > Anaerobacaceae > Anaerobaca. The sequence continues at coordinate 15,713 of JANQFY010000254.1, read as the reverse complement.
CAGGACAGCTTCAAGGGGACGATCTTCGCCGGTGAGGTTATCACACTGAATATGACGGCGTGCTGCAAGGACGGCTCTCTGAGTGTCAACTGCACGCCGTTGCAGTACCATCCCGGCATGAAGACCGATCCCGGGAAGATCACCCTGTCGGTCGACCCGGCGACCACCGTGGAAACGACTCTGACGATCTCGGAGACAACAGGCCTGCGCCCGTTGCGGTCGGTGACATTGCGCTGCGGTGATCTCAAGAGCGCCGCCCATACGATCAAGGGCGGCGATGTCACCTTCGATCTCAACGGCTTCGATATCGAACCGGGTGGGAAGCAGCAGGTGTGCATCTCTATTCCCGTGCCTCAGCACTTCGTCGGCCAAGCCACGGGCTCCATCACGGTCGAATGCCTCGACGGCGTTTCCAAAACGGTGGAAGTAGTCATCAAGAAGAAGGGCTTCCACGCCCCGGTCTGCGAACCGGGCGGACCTTACAAAGGGACAGTCGGCAAGCCCATCACCTTTGACGGGTGCTGGTCCTACGATCCCGATGGGACGATCGTCGAATACGCCTGGGACTGGGACTGGACGGGTCGGTTTGAGACCTCCAGCCAGCCCAAGGCGCAGCACACATGGGACGCCCCGTTCACCGGGACGGTCCTGCTGCGTGTCACCGACAACGAGGGGTATAGCACCCAGCAGGCGGTTTCAGTGACTGTCAACCCTGAGGAGTAGTCACGGCATACGGGTAGGGGCCGGGCCGGGGAGCCCGGCCCCAGCAGGGCACGAAGATGGTGACCACTTCTGAGTCGGTCGTTCCCTCAGCATTGCGTCGCATGCGGCGAGGTCCGGCGTGCCGCGCGTCAGAAAACGCTTGCATCGCCGGAACGATGGAATACCATGGGAAGGGTACAGCCGACGGCACGTTGCGGTCGGCCCGTTCACGAGACAGTGAGAGTATCATCCGACCGGTGCTATGCCACTTCGAGAGAGACAACCTCCTGAGTTGCCTCCGTTGCGGCGAATGGCAGCCAATTTCGCTGGTGCGGTGGTCCGCAACACGGCGGCCGCTTTCCATGGTCGACTGAGGGTGGACCTGGCCGAGGCGAAGCGGCGTGCGGCTCTATGCCGAGACTGCCCCCACTTCCGCACAACTGATGTTCGTTGCGCCCATCGATCATGCGGTTGCTATCTACGAATCAAAGTGTGGTTGGCCGCCGAACGGTGCCCGACGGGCAAATGGTGAGAAGACGAACGCGCGGCCTCACGGGCCGGGATGGACCGAGACCCGACAGGTCTCCGCACCTATGGAATCCGCATCCCCGAAGGGACGTCGGCAAACCAGACGTACGGTGAACGTACCGGGTCGATCAGCTCGGAACCGGAGTTTCTCCGGGAAGTTCGCGCCGAGTCGAACTTCGGCCCCCTCATCCTCCAGACGCTCCTGCGAGGGAGAATGCCCCAGGAAGGCCAGGCCCGCCGCGATATCGGCGACCTCCCATTCATAGCCTTGGGCGCCTTTGCCTGGGAGAGACAACTCAAACTCCTCGGCCACGTGCACTTCGATCGATTCGTCTAGCGTAAAAGTCTTCATCGTCGATCGCCGAGTATACCCCCTTCTTGCCCAAGGGGAAACAACCGACCTGGAAAGGGACCGGCGAAACACGGACGTTCTCCGCCGGTCCGGTCCAGTCAACGACTAGAAGGAGAACGAAATCTTCAGCCCGGGATAACGCTCGGCGATCTCAAGAATGTCCTCGAGCGGCGGCAACGGTTCACTCTCCAGTCCCGCCAACTCCAGTTCGTCTTGGAACGTCACCTCTTCAGCCCCAAGGTCTGCGAGGAGAAGGTCATCCTCGGACGTCGACGTTTCCGCCGCCAGCAAGTCGAGTTCCTCCTGAAGCGCTTCAGGCTCCGGCAGTGGCTCCCCGGTATCGCTGAGATCCAACTCGCCCCCGCAGCAGGGCTCTTCAAGGGCGAACGGATCGGGCAGGGGTTGCGCGAGTGTTTCCTCTGTATTCATAGATGTCCTCCATTTCTTGGCAACGCTTTCGGACAGGGTCTTACAGCAAGGCGCAGAACGGCCGACGGTACTGCGGACATCTTCGTAGAATCAGCCAGACCGTGCGCACCACCGCGATGACGCGCCGCGAACACCGTGGACGGCGTCCCCGGCCGCAGATGTAGTACCGCAAGCAGGCGCGGAGCATCGCATTCCTGCGGGCCAACAGCAGCACCGCACGAAGGTATGGCACATAACGCCGACACAGATTCACCGGGGGCACGGGACACCGAGTGTCCATGTCGTAGAAGGCAAACCTCGTGTCAATCATCGCCTGGCCGTAACCGATCTTGAAGAAACCGCTGTCGCCCCAGTTCGCGCCCCAACTGTTTTTGCAGATCCAGCAACCTTGCCCATCGTCGTAACCGATCACGCAGATGCAATGGTAGCCTCGCAGATCGTTGCTGGTGACCTTGTATACGCCTGAGCGATACCGGAAGAAGTCGGCGTATACCGCCATGCCGGCCACCATGGGACCCTTGGTGGCGATGATGTTCTTGCGATCGGCCACCGACAGTACGCGCGTCCAACCCGTGATCTTGACATAGGGCTTCACACCTGCCTTACAGGGTTGATTGCCGGGCGTGTAGGGGAAGCTCGCCTCCAGACCGACTCCTGTCTTCTGGCAGAAATCCAGGGCCGGCGCAAACGTCCAGCCCCGATTGCAGCACTGGCCGCAACCACAGTAGAACAAATGCGCCTCGGACAAATCGATGGCCATATTCGCATTCCTGCACACGCGGCGGATACGTGATTCCAGGGCAGCGAGGGTGCCGAATGCGATGCAGGAACCGCAACTCTTCTGGTCCTTGACGGGAGTGACCCAATTGCCACCGTTGTTGCGCCAGTCCACAGCGGCCGGAGCGTGCAACTCCATCGGCCGCTCAGCCATGAGAACTGCGGCCAACCCGTTCGCACTATCGATTGCAGTGGCAGTCGCATCCAACTCTTCATCCGACACGGCCACCCCCAACAGGCTCTTCTGATCCTCAGCAGACAGGACACTCTGAGGTGTATCCACCGCCTCCCATTCGTAGCCCTTCCTCTTGATGGTGTCCTGAAGGGCTTGCAACGGTGTCTTTTCCTTGGCCATAATCACCTCCTGTAGTCTCTGTGCGTTCAGTCATTTCGCGCGGACATAGCGAGTCCCCTCGCCAAGCCTGTGCACAACACATCGCCTACGACCATGTCTCGGGCGCCCGGGTCTTCCTTGGCCGTCGCTTCAGTCTGAGGTCATGACTTCAAAGCCGTTGATCTCTCTTGTCGACGCGCATACGCATCTCCACCGCTCTGGCAGCCGACGCACACGGGGGCCGCCGGCAGACAGCACGCGCTTCGGAGCCTGCCTGCGCAGAGGCAACGTTTCCGTATCTCTCGCAACTACAAGGATGTCTCAGGCTCCACGCGCCCTGCCTCACCTCGCGAATAAGAGACAATGCACCGGTACCTGTCATCACCCTCAGGTTTGATCTCGCTGTCTCGCCCGCGCTGGGGCGACTCGCTGTTGCAGTTGCTCACTTCGTGGTGTCAGGCAACGTCTCAACCCGTCCGTGCCTCCCGGTGTGCCGCGCGATCCGCCCGGGCCTTCACGTGTGCACACCGAGTACTTCGCCATACAATCCTCATGGCATTCGCTCATTGTGTCAATTGTGGGGACTACGTATTTTTGGGGCAAATCAGGTTCTTGCTTCTTCGGGCCTGGACGTCCAGGTTCGACCGTTTTACACGGTGAGTCTGTAGTTGGGATCGGTAAATGAAAGAAGGCCGGACGTTACCGCCCGACCTTCTACCTGGTTCGCAAATACGTTCTGACCAGCTACTTCGGCAAGTGCTCCGGCTTGACATTCTGCACGGACAAATCGCCGTAGATGACGCGGTACGTCTCCGAGTCTTGGGGGCGGTACCAGAAGACCGCTTTCTCGGCATCGCCAAGCTTGACCCCCTTGCCAGCATATTCATACCCCACGCCGTGAGCGAGAGCATGCAGGAACATGTAGCCGCGAGCAAGTCTCGTGCCGGTCTCCATGTACTCTTGTGGCGCAAGATTGAGCTGATCGATATCGATCGGCGCCGCCATGAGATCTTCGGGTTTCAGACGTTCCGGGAAGCGGCCGTCAAGGAGGGTTTCGGCCCAAAGGCGAAGCGTCTCGACGAAATCCTCTTCGCTGAAATTGGTCATGTCCAATTCCATATCCGCGAGCACATATCCAGCCGGCACATCCATGCTGACCTGAGAATCGTCGACCTCGACATCGAACTCGATATTCTTCAGGATAGTGAGCGCCTGGCCTTGCAACAGTTCGATCCGCACGGGCAATCGGGTTTCGGAGTCCGCCCAAATCGTCAGCGTCATACGCCCCTCGGTCACTTCAAACCCTATCGCTTCGCGACCGGCAAGCTTCTGCCGGCCAAGTTCGTTCACCAGAGCATCGGGGTTCTCGCTCAACCGAACCGCAAGCTCGCGCACGAAGCCCAGATAGTCCTTGGTCCCTTCCTGCAACATCCCCCCAATGTCGATGTAGACGGCGCCTTTGGTCGCGGGATCGAACGTGAGCAACTTGCCCTCGTCGAGATCGAGGATCATGATGTTGCCCATCTCAGCAGACGTCCGGCGAATGCGCGAGCCTTTGACGATGTCGTGAATGACCGGCCCGTCTTCGTCCTCGCCAATAACCATGTCGTAGACAACCGTCTGCGCCTTGAGAATGGGCTGGATCACCTGGGCAAAGGTAACGGAACCGCTCCTGAAGGGGCTGAAGAGCACGAGCGCCACGACAATGACGGCGGCCGCCGTCATTGCCAGTTTCGTTGTTCGACTGTTCATGATCGTTCTCCATATCAGCATCCCATCCGTCTCCCGGCTGGGACGCGGTGATGTCGTTTCTTCATTCTCAACCGCCAGCAGGACGTCTTGACCTGCCGATCGGTACGCTTGTTCGTCCACGGACAGGCCGCTGAGCTTCTCCGTACATGTCAGGATCCGCCTGAGCCGTTCGACCTCTTCGGCGCACTCGGCGCACTGAACCAGGTGGTCATCAACCTGCACCGCCTGCTCGTCATCGAGTTCGCCCAGCACAAAGGCTGCCAGTAGCGTGTTGTATTGTCCGTGACGAACCATCATTTAGTTTCCTATGTCAGCCAAGATGAGTCCTCAACTCCCGGCTGAGCTTTCGCAAGGCCCGGTGCACATGCACGCGAACCGTCTGTCGTGAACATCCCAGTATCTGAGCGATCTCGTCGGTCCCGAGTCCTTCCAGACGCGAGAGGACGAACGCATCCGCTTGGTGCTGGGAGAGTTTGGCCAGTGCAGCGACCAGTTCCTTCTGCAATTCGGCCGCTCGCATCGCGTCATCAGGCCGGCCTGCCGATTCGATCCGCTCGGGCGCTGCCGCCCGGTCACGCCCTCGGCGACGCGCCGCTTCGAGGGCCTTCCGCACCGTCGTACGATAGAGATAGGCGGGCCAATTGGTACTGCCGTTGTAGCTGGGCCAGCGCCGCCAGATGGCCAAGAACACCTCCTGGTGCACATCGTGGGCCAGATTGGCATCGCCGAGGACGCGCAGAGCGGTGTTGAGGACCTGTCGGCCGTGCTCATTCACCAGATTCTCGAATCGCGTATCGGACAAGATTCCGCTGTCCAGTCAAAAAACACTCAAACCATGGTCCGGCTGCAGCCGCCGAGATCTCTGCCCCTATAGAGAGCCCGAGAGCCCGATCGTTTACCGGAAAACCACGGAATGAATTCTACCGCCCCACCCAGCCGCAACGAAAGAAAAAGGGCCGGGCAACCAGACCCGACCCCTGAGTAATGGACTGTCTATTGGAATGTCACATCCGCTTACTTCACGGGCTGGCCGTAAACCTCGACCTCAACATAGTGGTTCAACTCGTTCATGCTGTTTCCATTGCTGTAGAGACGTACATACCGCCCGCACATACCGTCCACGGCGATGACCTTTCCGAAGTTGGTTTCCACGTATCGCTTGTCCATGCCAACACCAAGACCGGCCGAGTTATCGAGATCGCCGTTGTAGACCACTCCGCTGGCCGGTGAACCTATGGGGTTCTCCAGAACCTGAACGATAACGTCGAAATACACACGGGACACTTGGTAGTAGTGCCAAATCGCAACGGCGTGGATCTCGCAGACTTCCTCGAGATCGATCGTGATGTGTTGAACGCCGCCGTGATCCAATTCGACGATACGACCCTCCCCTGCCCCTTTGTCGCCATCGGTTATCATCTCCAGGGAACCGATGATGAGATCGGGATGACTAGACGTAACCGACTTACCTCGGGCCACGTTCACGGTCCCCTCAGGCACCTTTAGGGGAGTCGGAGGTTTCATGGGGAAGTCCCCTCGATAGGGTATGTCCTCGCAGCGGCCAAGACCTATGAATAAGGGCTGTGGATACTGAATCTCCAGCGGGACCATTCCGGCGACGTCGCTGGCCGGTTGGCCGTAGACCTCGACTTCGATGTAGTGGTTCAGGTCGTCGGTGCTATTGCCGCGACTGTAGAGGCGGACGTAGCGACCCCGGACGGCTCTGGCATCGAAGAGTTCGCCGAAATGCGTGTCGACGTAGTGCATGCCTTCACCCCGCCCCAACCGGGCCGAGTTGTCCATGTCATTGTTGAAAATCGTCTGGACATCCGTGGTGAAGTTCGGATCGTTCGCGACCTGGAGGATCACATCGAAGTACACGCGAGGCTGCTTGTGATAGTGCCACAGTCTGATCCCATAGATCACATGCTCGGCCTGCAGATCGATCGTAACATGCTGCAAGAGAGGTCCCAATTCGACGAAACTCCCTTCGCCTGCCTCTTTGTCACCATCGGTGACCATCGCCAGCTCGCCGATGACCGGCTCGGGGTCGCTGGAAGAGACGGGCTTGCCCAACGCCACGTTCTTCGTACCCACCGGCGCCAGGAAAGGGGGTCCCGCTTTGGTCTGAACGGGCTTGACGCGTGACGCGCGGATGCCCTCGGGCGTCCCCACGAACTGAGCCGTGGGCAACTCGACCTTCACCGGCGCAAGCTTGGCGGCTTGAGCGGCCTGGATCACCGCCATTGTCACGGTGACGATTATCTGCCAACGTACTCTGGGCGCACACTGATCCTGGTTCATGATCTGGTCCTCCGCAATGTCCGCTGTCTCTGTTAGTGGCCTACCGCACGGGCCGGCCGTAGACTTCCACCTCGATGTAGTGGTTCAGCTCGTCGCTGGTATTGCCCTGACTGTAGAGCCGCACGTAGCGAGCCGCAACCCCCTTGGTGTTGATGAGCTTGCCCTCGTTGGTCTCGGTGTAGTGCAGGTCCCGGCCCTCTTCCAGACCGGCCGAATTGTCAGTGTCGCTGTTGAAGACTGTCGTGACGCCGCGTTCGAAATCCGGATCGTTGGACAGTTGCACGATCACGTCGAAGTAGACGCGCGGCTGCCGATGGTGGTGCCACACGACCAGGCCGTAGACTTCATACCGCTTCTGCAAATCGATCGTGACATGCTGCAAGCCCGGCCCCAGCTCGACGAAGCTCCCGTCATCGGCTTCCTTGTCACCATCGGTGACCATATCCAACGTCCCGATAAACGGCTCGCTATCGCTGGATGTCACCGGCTTGCCCGCGGCGACGTTCGTCGTTCCGGGCGGCGCCAGGAATGGCGGTCGCGGTCCTCGACGGGGGCGCGCCAGGTTCGGCACGCGGCTCGGTTGCGGCGTCCCAATGAAGAACGCCTTGGGCAATTCGATCTTGACCGGGACCAGGCGGGAGCGTCCCGTGTCACCCGGTGTCGAGATCGGTCGCGGTTGCACGGAAGGCGTGCCGATCACCTGCGCCGTCTGGTCGATGACCCGCACCGAGCGGGGCACGCCCAGGGCATAGACATCTTCCGGGCCCGACTGGGGATAGCTCACCACCCATTCTTCCCGAGCCAGCACGGCGCCGCGCGGGCCCTGCTTCTCGATATGGGCGGCCACCAGGCGCCGCGTGTCCGGATCGGCCATGAGTCTCATGCGGAGCCGCGTCACAGCCCGGCCTTTGACTTTGATGCCCGGATCGGATCGATCCAACTCAAAGGCGCGAACCGTCTGGCCGGCGTACTGATCCGACGATTCATCAACCATCACATCGTCCTGGTCCGCGAAGACGGCGAAGGTATCGACCAGTGTATGGGCGGACCGCGCTCCCCAGACGCCCCGGCGGGGCAGTTCAGTCACCATCATCGCCTTGACCTGAGGGCTGTAGAAGAACTTCCGCTGAGCCGAACCGTAATCGGCATGCAATATGGAGCCATCGGCGGTCAAGGTGTAGGTCTTCTTCGTATCGAAGCTATCCCACTGCTGATCGGTGCGAACGGCGCCATCGCGGTATTCGGTGACCACGGCGTGGAGCCACGCCATCTTCTGCGTCGCCTGCTGGACCTGATCGAAGGTAAGCGGGCCGGCCGAGATGCGAAGTACATGATGGACGCCCCAGGCGGCCGAGATCACGACCACCGCCGCGGCGCCCAGCTTCGCCAACGTGATAGAAACCAGGCGCGTCCGGCTCGGCGCAGCGGCGCGCGAGGACGCCCCGGCCGATCGCCCCGCCGCTTCGAACGTCGCCAGCATCTGGCGACGCAGTTGCTCCCGATGAGCGGAACGCGGCTCCGCGTCGATGTTCATGCCGCCAATGGCCTTTCTGAGATTGTGCTCGTCTTGGAACATCTAGAGATCTCCTCCGAGATCGTCCCGCAGGCCCTCTTTGAGCTTGCGGAGGAGCCTGTGCAGCGTGACTCTGATTGTCCCCGGCTTGATATCCATGATTCGACCTATCTCGTCGTAATCCATATCTTCGAAAAACCGCAGCGTCAGAACGGTCTGATGCTCGGGCTTGAGCTTTCCAATCGCATCATACAATGCGGGCCAGTCCAGTTGCGACCAGGGCGAAACGCCCGGCTCGGCCGCGCGCCTGGTGGCGACCACATTTTCCATAAGTCGTTTGCGGCGTGAGGTTTTCCTGATGTACGCGTTGGCCTGGTTGGCGGCGATGGTGTAGATCCAGGCCCGGAAATCCTGCTCCGTTCGGCCCTTGAAATCGCGCATCGACCCGGCCACGGTCAGAAATACCCCCGAGGTAATGTCCTCAGCCGTCGTCTTGTTGTAGAGCCGGTGAACGCAAAACTTGAAGATCCTCTCGTAATAGAGATCGTACAGCCTCGCCAAGGCGCCGGCCTCGGTCTTGGCCTGGACGACCAGATCGTCGTAAGGTGTTTGCTCAACAGGTTTTGCCATAGCACCGACCATCGACACATGTTCAATTGCGCGATCGGAGCCCATGTTACAGAAGCACCGGGCAAAAATCCTGGAAAAACCACCGGCCAGGGGACAGGCACGGGGGCCTGCCCCTACGGGATTGCATGGTGAATAGGGGTGTCGACGGGCCGGCTAGGATTCAGCGCCGGCCTCAGCGCCGGCTTCGTCCTGGATGTACTCCTTGACCGGGAAGAACCGCGCGACCGGGATGTAGAGCACCAGCGTCACCAGCATCGCGATGGCGAAGAACCAGTAGTAGCTCGCCCCGGGCAGCTTGCTCGTGCCGTCCTCGTTCTGAATGAAGTAGTTCACCGCCGCCGAGAACCAATTGCCCAATGAGATCGACAGTAGATAAAGACTCATCACAAGAGTCTTGACCTTCTTGGGCGCCTGGGTATAGGAGAACTCCAGCACGGCGATGGAAGCGAGAATCTCGCCGGCCGTCAGGAGCAGATACGCGAAGAACTGCCAGCCGATACTGGGCTTGCCCCCGTTGCTAATCTGAATTTCAATCCACGCCGGGACCACGAAACAGGCCGCGGTGACAAACATGCCCAGCCCAATCTTCCGCAGAGGCGTTAGCGGAAACACCTTGCTGATCACTGGATAAAGCACATAGGTGAAGAAGGGGATCATGGGCAGGAGGAAGAACGAATTAACGAACTGAACCTGCGCTGGCAACCAGGTAATGCCGAGCCATTTGAGATTCATGTTCTCAGCCTGCAATACCCAGGCCGACTGGGACTGATAGAACAGGGCGAAGAACATCGCGACAAAGACGTAGATCACACACAGACGACCCAGGATCTTCAATACGTCCCGGTCGAAGACCTCCTCCACCATCTTCTTGCCGGCCGGAGGGATATGGATGTACTTCCACTTTCCCAGAATGAAGACAAGTGTGGCGAAGACCATCAGTACCGCAGGTACACCGAACCCAACACGGGGACCGTATCTATCAAGCAGCCAGGGGCAAGCGAGCATGGAAATGCAGGCGCCGACGTTAATCGAAAAGTAGAACCAACTGTACATCTTCGAGATCAGGTGTTTGTTCTGCTTGCCGAACTGGTCACCCACGTTGGCCGAGACGCACGACTTGATGACACCCGAACCCAGAGCGATCAGTACTAGTCCACTAGCCAAGCCCAGACGCGTCTGATCCAGCGCCAGAAGGCCCAATCCGACGCAGTAGACGACTGAGAAAGCAACGATGGTTCGATACTTTCCTAGCCAGATATCGGAGAGCAGCGCACCAATCAGCGGAGTGAGGTAGACCGCCCCGTTGAAGACATGGAACCACTTCCTGGCTTTCACCTCCGTCATGACGGCCAGGGTGCCGTCGCTGCCCATCAGATAATTGGCCATGAACACGACCAGGATCGAAGTCATGCCGTAGAAGGCGAACCGCTCGGCCGCTTCGTTGGTCAGGATGTAAGGGATGCCGCCCGGCATCTTGGGCGAGGGCAGGGGCGCCGTCAGGTATTCGCGTTTAGCCATAGAATCGGTCCTGGATCATTGAGAATCAATCAGCCGTTATCCGGAATTTGGCCGCTATGGTACCGCTTGAACGCCCGGGCAGCAAAGGAGAAATCGACAGGGCCAACTGCGAACGTGAAGCCAGCGAGAGGATCATCTGCGTGGTTGTGACCGGATCTGATCCTGAGTATCATGGTCGCACTAGGCGTGGGATTGCGATCTGCCAAGTCAATCAATGAGAGCGGAGGGAACGCTTGTGACCACACGAAAGATCCTGTGCCTGATGCTGGTATTCACACAGATCGGCTGCCGCAGCGTGTATCGGATCCACTGCACCTCGGATCCGGCACCGGCAGGCGTGCTGGCCGGGGAGGAGTTTCTGGGCGAAACCGAGTGCACTGTCGAGATCCCCAGCGACAGCGAGTGGATCGAGAACGACCAGATCGAGTTGACCTTCTGCCTGCCCAATGGCGCCGAGAGGAAGCGCGTCGTAGAACTGCACGGACGCAAGCCCAGCAATCCACTGGCAGAGTTCGTCTCCCTACCCTTCATGATCGGGGGCGCAGGCCTGATTCTGATGGATGATGACGACGATGAAGAGGAGGAATACGACGCGTGGTCTGACTCAGACGAGGACGATGACGTCGAGGAACTCGGCCTGATGGGCTTGGGCGTAGTCGCGATCGGCGCCGGCTTGTATTGCCTGTTCGGGGGCGATTTCGACAGCCTGAATGCTTGCCCCGTCCATGTGGATTTCAACGAACCGGCCCCAGAGGACTGAACCGAAACGATGGCCGGCAAATGCCTGGCGGGGTTGCCATGCGAGCCATGCCGCCGTATCCTATCGCCGATCGACGCACAGGTCCGCCTCAACGAAGCCAGGAAAGGCCCATGACCAAGAAGGTACTGCTACTACTGTTCTGCATCGCAGTCGGATACGTTCTGATCGCTCACGCCGGCCCCCAGTTGCTCGGCGCGGGGGTCGCGATCTTTCTGTTTGGCATGCTCTCGATGGAGCGAGGGTTCAAGGCCCTGACCGGGGGCGTGCTGGAGAAGGTCCTGGCGCGATCGACAGACAAGTTCCTCAAGTGCATCGGCCTGGGGCTGGTGACGACCGCGCTGATGCAGTCCAGTTCGCTGGTCACCGTCATCACCATCTCGACCCTGAGCGCCTCGCTGATCAGCCTGACGGCGGGGATCGGCATCATCTTCGGCGCCAACATCGGCACGACCACCGGCGCCTGGCTGATGGCGTACGGCATGAAGGTCAGCATCTCGTCCTACGCGATGCCCATGATCGTCATCGGGCTGATCCTGCAGTTCCAGAAAGAGAAGGGCATCAAGGGTCTGGGGCATGTCCTGGCGGGCGTCGGTTTCGTCTTTTTGGGCATCCACTACATGAAGGAAGGCTTCGCGCTGTTCAGCTCCTCGCTCGATCTGTCCCGCTACGCCCTTTCCGGCTGGCTGGGCTTGGCGGTCTATACGCTGATCGGCGTGGTGATGACCGTCGTGATGCAGTCGAGCCATGCGACGCTGCTGCTGACCATCGCGTCCTTGTCGGCCGGGCAGGTGACGTACGAAAACGCCCTCGCGCTGGCCATTGGTTCCAATATCGGGACCACGATCACCGCCGTGATCGGCTCGCTCAGCGCCAGCGCCCCTGGCAAACGACTGGCCTACGCCCACGTGCTGTTCAACCTGATCACGGGCGCGATCGCCATCATCCTGATCAGCCCGTTCATGTGGTGCGTCGACGCTGTCACCAACATGCTGGGAATTGCGGAGGATAACTGGACGCTCAAACTGGCGACCTTCCACACGCTTTTCAATATCGTCGGCGTCGCCGCTGTCACGCCTTTCGTGGGCCGTCTCGTCCGGGTGCTGGAAGACAGAGTAATGGTGAGATCCTCGGAATCGGTCAAGGGTGTGGCTGTCGACCCTCTCTATCTGAACAACTCCGCCCTGGGCCTGCCGGACACGGCTATTGAAGTGCTCCTGAAGGAAGCCGACCATCTGTTCGACAATGTCTTCGAGGTGGTCGCCCACGGCCTGAATCTGCACCGCGAGGACATCGCTTCCGACCGCGACCTCGACGAGGTCGCGACCGAATCAACGCAAATCATGGCGATCGAAGTGACACAGCGCTACTACGAGAGCGTCAAAACGATCTACAGCGCGATCATCGACTTCGCCACCCAGGCCGTCGCCAAGGCGGACATGAACGAGGCCCAGATCGCCTGCGTCCACAACATCCGCCTGGCCTGCCGGGACGCGGCCGAGATCATCAAGACCCTGGCGAGCGTACGACCCAATCTCAATCGCTACATGGTCTCGGAAAACGAGGCGATGCGCACCCAGTACAACCGGATCCGCCGAAACATCGCCCAATGCCAGCGTCAACTCCTGATCGTGCGGCAGATGCGTGACCGAACCGAGGCCGGGACCCTGCTGGCCCGGATGGAGGCGACCGTCGATCAACAGGACATCCTGATCGACGACACGGTGGACCGCCTGATCCGCGAGGCTGCCGTCACGCCCCAGATGGCGACCAGCCTGATGAACGACAGCGCCGCGGCCCTGCAAATCAGCAGAGGTTTGCTCGATATCGGGGGGCACCTGGTCGCGGCGCGAAAAGCGGATTCTCGGCAGGCGAAACAGGTCGATTAGCGGTCCGATGCGGTCTTGATTCGGAGGGCCGAAGCTGGTACGATCTCGGCCAAACCGCCAATCGCTTCGCATATGCTGAGGGGTAAGATGAGCACGACAAGATACTGGGCCGCGATAACCACCGTTCTGATGTCCTCAATCGCTGTTTTCGCCGCCGGAACGGGGGATCTGGACCATGTACCAGACGCCAGGATGTTGCGCTTCCCCGACATCAGCGCCGAGAAAATCGTCTTCTCCTACGCGGGCGATCTCTGGACCGTTTCAAGAACCGGCGGAACCGCCCGGCGGCTTAGCTCGCCCAAGGGCAACGAGATGTTCCCGAAGTTCTCCCCGGACGGATCGCTGATCGCCTTCAGCGGCAACTATGACGGCAATACCGATGTCTACATCGTCGGCGCCGATGGGGGCTCGCCCCGCCGCCTGACACACCACCCCGGCAGCGACCTGGTCGTCGAGTGGTATCCCGACGGGCAAAGCGTGCTCTACCGATCGCGGATGGCCAGTTCCTCCCCGCGTTTCAACCGCTTCTTCAAGCAGTCCATCGAAGGAGGCTTGCCCAAGACATTGCCTTTGCCCTACGGCGAACTGGCCTCGTTCAGCCCCGACGGCAGCCGGATCGCGTTTCAGTTCATCTCGCGCGAACTGCGCAACTGGAAGCGCTACCGGGGCGGGATGGCCAGCGACCTTTGGCTCTACGACTTCCTCAACAACAGCTCGGAGAAACTCACCGACTTCGCGGGCACGGATGCGGTTCCGATGTGGCGCGAGGGCGTGATCTACTTCCTCTCCGATCGCGACGAGAACAACAAGCTCAACATCTGGAGCTATGAACTGCGCACCAAGCGCTTCAAACAGGTGACGCACTTCACCGAGTACGATGTCAAATGGCCCAGCCTGGGACCTGACGCGATCGTCTTCGAAAACGCGGGCCGACTGCACGTGCTGGACCTGGAGACCGGGACGTGCACCGCTCTGGAGATCAAGGTCCCCGACGACCTGCCCCAGATTCGCAAGGAGTTGAAGAATGTCTCCAGCCGCATCGGAGGGTATGCAGTCTCGCCCAGCGGCAAGCGGGCCCTGTTCGAGGCGCGCGGCGAGGTGTTCACCGTCCCGGCCAAGCATGGCAGTGTGCGGAATCTAACCGGCACCTCGGGTATCGCCGAGCGCGATCCGGCCTGGTCACCGGACGGCAAGCACATCGCGTATCTGGCCGACGAAACCGGTGAGTACGAACTGTACCTGCGGCCCAGCGATGGCAAGGGCAAGCCCCGACAGATCACCGAGAACGGCGCCACGTTCCGCTTCCGCCCTGTGTTCTCGCCCGACAGCAAGCAGATCGCCTTCAGCGACAAGACGGGCAGCCTCTACATCGCGGATGTCAACAACGGGGACGTGACCTTCGTCGACAAGGAAGAATGGAGCACGATGGGATCGTACCGGTTCTCGCCCGACAGTCGGTGGCTGACCTACGCCAAGGCCGGCGCGAATCGGCACGGCAACGTCATGATCTACGACGTCAACGACGGGACGGCCCGGCAGGTCACCAGTGACTTCTACAACGATAGCGACCCGGTCTTCGATGCCAAGGGCGAGTACCTCTTCTTCCGTTCCAGCCGCGCGTTCCGCCCCGTCTACGGCGACCTGGACGCCACCTGGATCTACGCGGACTCCACCAAGCTCTATGTCGCGACCTTGAAGGAAGACGCGCCGTCGCCCCTGGCGCCGCGCAGCGACGAGGAGGAGTTTGAGGAGGCCGAAGAGGAAGGAGAGGAAGGAGAGGAAGGAGAGGAAGGAGAGGAAACGGAAGAGACTGACCCCAACGAACCGACCGATCAAAATGAACTGAGTGACCCGAACGAGGTCAGCGATCCCAACGAGGTCGGCCAGGCTGATGACAGCGAGAAGACCGACGACGAGAAGCCCAAGAAAGATAAGAAGAAGGACGGCGTTGAACCGGTGGAGATCGATTTCGACGATCTCGAGCGGCGCGTCGTGGAGTTGCCCATTCAGGCGGGCAACCTGGGCGCTCTCGAATCGGTCGAAGGCAAGCTGCTCTTCATGCGGTTCGCTCCGACCGGCGCCAGCCGCGGTGGGTCTTCTGGGAAGTTGCTCTACTACGATCTGAAGGAGCGCGAAGAGAAAACCATCATCGACGGGATTGACAGCTACGTTCTCTCGGCGAATCGCAAGAAGATCATCTACAAGAGCCGCTCGACCTACGGCATCAT
>JANQFY010000155.1 GCA_028277585.1 Sedimentisphaerales bacterium | reverse complement strand
ATCCGGTTCTGGTCGGTCTGGCTCTGACGAGCCACAACGCCAACCAGGCGACCAGCGCGGCGTTCTCGAACGTCAGCATCACCGGCGCTTCCGGCGCCTGGCAGATTGCCGAGATCGGCGCCACGCAGCCTGAGGGCAACGCCCCGGCGTCGCTCTACGTGAAGCTGGGCAACTCGGTCGTGACGAATCCGAATCCGGCCATCACGGGCGTTTCCGGCTGGACCGAGTGGGTGATTCCGCTCAGTGAGTTCAGCGGCAATCTCAGCAACGTCCAGAGCATGACGATCGGTGTTGAAGGCGCCGGCTCCGGCAAGGTCTTCATCGATGACGTCGGCTTTGGCCGTCCCGCTCCGGTTGTTGAGGAGACGAACTAGTTTCCGTCGTCTCTCTCTGAGGTGAAGGTCGCTCTGAGCCAAGAGCGATGATCGCCTCAGAAAAGGGTATCCAGCGGGGCCCGTGTCGCGATGACGCGGGCCCCGTTTCTTTCGTCTGATCAGCATGTCCTTCCCGCCGTTCTCTGGGCCGCAAGGTCCGAATTTGTCGCCGTTATCTCTCGTGTTACCGCCTTATGGACCCCTTTTTCTGCATCGGGATGGCCCTGCTGAGGTTCTACGCGGGGTCGTCCTGTTCTGGGGCTGAGATCGCTAAACCGCGCGCCCGCTCTGGTCGATACTGTGGGTGTAAAGAAATCGGCCGGAGGTCGACCATCGCAGCACTACGGAGGATGGGTATCAATCGCATTAGCCTTGAATGGCCGGAGTCGGAAGGCTCTCGGTCGGGCGGGAGGGTATCATAGTATTCGACGCGACATTGAAAGACTACCTCAAGGAGATCGATGAGGCTTCGCTGTTGACGTGGGAAGAGGAGTTCGAACTGGGCACGCGGGTGGTGCAGGAGAACGATCCGTGGGCGCGGGAACTGCTGGTCCGCAGCAATCTGCGGCTCGTGGTCAACATCGCCAAGAAGTACGCCGGACGCGGCATCAGCCTCGGAGACCTGATTGAGGAAGGCAACCTCGGCCTGATCAAGGCGGTCGATTACTTCGACCCGGACCGGGGGACGCGCTTCAGCACCTACGCCGCCTGGTGGATCAAGCAGAGCATCAAGCGGGCGCTGCTCGAGAACGTTCAGCCCGTGCACGTGCCCACCTATATGGTGACTCTGATCAACCAATGGCGTCACACCGCCGCCGAGGTGGAGGGGCGTCTGGGGCGCAGGTTCAGCGTCGAAGAGATGGCGGACATCATGCACCTGCCGCTTCGCAAAGCCAAGGTGATCCATCGTATCGTCGAGGTCCTCAGCAACGTGAGCGAGAGCCTGGGCGCCGACGATCAGGACGACAGCCATGCGTTGGAATCCACTCTGGAGGATGAGAGCGCGGGGCGGCCTGAGGATGTGCTGGTCGAGGACGAGGAGAAGCAGAAGGCGCTGCGCTTGCTCGAGGAACTCGATCTGCGTGAGGCCGATGTTCTGAAGCTGCACTACGGCCTGAGCGGTCGTCAGCCCATGACGCTGAAGGAGATCGGACAGAAGATGGGGCTGACACGGGAGCGCATCCGACAGATTCGACGCGACGCCCTGACCCGTCTGTACGAATACATGGAAGCTGACTAAACACGCCGAGCCGGAACGTCTCTGGGTCTCGTCGCAGACGCAGGGATGTCCCGGCTCGTTTTCTTGTCGGGCGCCGCTTCGTCTGGTACGATGATGTTTGATGTGAGGCAGCCCGGCGCAGCGCCGTCGGATGCAGGGATGCCGACGTATGAGGTTCTGACAAGGGAGGTCGAAGCGTGCGAACCGTTCGATTCGGTCTGGTGGGCAGTGGTTTCATGGGTCGCGAATTCGCCAGTGCGGCCGCCCGCTGGATGCACCTGCCCGAGATGACGATCCGCCCGGAGATCGTGGCGCTGTGCACGCGGAATCCGGCGGCGCCCAAGATCGACTGGTTCAGAGAGCACATCCCCACCCTCCGCCAGGTCACGGGGGATTACCGTGAACTGCTGGACAATCCCGACGTCGAGGCCGTCTACATCGCCGTGCCGCACCATCTGCATGAAGCGTTCTATCTGGAGACGTTCGAAGCGGGCAAGCACCTGATGGGCGAGAAGCCCTTCGGGATCGATCGGAAGGCCAACGACGCGATCCTGGCCGGTATCGAAAGACACCCTGGTTGTTTCGTGCGGTGCGCGTCCCAGTATATCTTCTTCCCCGCGATCCAGCGCATGGGTCGGATGCTGGAGCAGGGTGCGTTCGGCACGATCCTGGAGGTCAACACCGGCTTCTTGCACAGCAGCGACCTGAATCCTGAGAAGCCCATCAACTGGAAACGCATGCTCGAATACAACGGCGCCTATGGCTGCATGGGCGACCTGGGCCCTCATGCGTGCGTCATTCCCTTGCGAGCCGGCTGGGTTCCGCTCAGCGTGCGGGCGGTGCTGAGCAACATCATGCGGGAGCGACCCGACGAGCACGGCGTGCGCGTTCCGTGCGAGACGTGGGACAACGCGACGCTGCTTTGTGACATGAAAGACCCGCGCTCGGACGATGTGTTTCCGTTTACCGTTCGGACGCAGCGAATCGCGCCGGGGCAGAAGAACAACTGGTATGTTGAGATCATGGGGACGCGTGCGTCGGCGCGCTTCACGTTGAACGACGCCAATACGCTGGAGGTACTCGAATACGAGCCGGGTGGCGAGCAGGCCTGGCGCCGCCTCGACATGGGGCACGAGGTTGCCTATCCGTCGATCACGTCGGCGCTGTTTCAGTTCGGACTCTCCGATGCGATCTTGCAGATGTGGGGCGCCTTCCTCTACGAGTTTGAGCGGGACGGTGTGCCGCATTCGTTCGCGCGGTGCGTCACGCCGACCGAGAGCGCTGCCTGGCACAAGCTGTTCACCGCGGCGCTGGAGTCCCACGCTACGGGCGCGACGGTCGCGGTGTCCTAGGCCTTGCGTCGGAAAGGAGATTCGTTTGAATCGGGTGGTGGACACTTGGAAGGTAAGGGACATCGGCGCCGTGGCCGTCGCGATCTCGGACCGGGCCCGCTATGCACGCGTGACCGTCAGTCGGGCCGGGGCGGTCAAGCTGATCCTTCCGCGAGGCATGTCCGCCGCCCAGGGCCGCAAACTCATCGAATCCAGCCGGGCCTGGGTCATCAAACACTTGCAGCAGGTTCGCGCCGTCCAGAAGGCCCCGCGTGTGGATCGGGTTCAGGCCCGTCGGATGCTCATTGAGCGACTCAACGAATTGGCTCGCCGGCATGGTTTCGAATACAACCGTGTCTTCGTGAAGAACCAGAAGACCCTGTGGGGCAGTTGTTCGGCCGCCAACAATATTAATCTGAACGTCAATCTCGTTCACCTGCCCGAGGAATTGCGCGACTACGTGATTCTGCATGAACTGGTCCATACGCGGCACAAGAACCACGGGTCCGACTTCTGGCGGGCGTTGGACCGACTCGTCGGCGACGGTAAGCGATTCCAGAAGCAGTTGCGTCAGTACCATCCCCGGGCTTGAACTGCCGCCGGAGGGGGAGGTGTTTCTTTGACGCTGTTTCCATTGCAGCCCTGGCGGCGGCGCGTTAGAATTGAAGCGATTTCAGCGGACACTCAGTGCAGATTTGATTCCGGCAGGGGGTTAGAATCATGCAGACGGTGGCTGTTGTTTTTCCGAACCAGCTTTTCCCGGCTTGTCCGGTGCTGTCCAAGGCGAGCACCGTCTTTCTCCTCGAGCATCCTCATTTTTTCCATGCCTTTCGATTCCATAAGAAGAAGTTGCTGCTCCATCGCGCTTCGATGCGGGCGTACGCCGACGAACTCGAGAAGAAAGGGCACCCTGTCCGGTATGTCGAGCAGGCCGATCTGACGACCCCAGGACGTCTGGAGAAGATTCTGCGATCCTCCGACCCGGAATGTCTTCGCATGGTCGATCCGACCGACACCGCGTTGGAGGAGGAATTCAAGACGCTCGCCAAGCGGCTTTCGTGCCCGTTGCAGATGCTGGAATCGCCGCAGTTCATGTGCGAGGCCGACGCCGCCAAGGCGCTGTTCAAAGGGCGCAAGCGTCTCTCGATGGCCCACTTCTATCGGGCCCAGCGTCGTCGATTCGGCATTCTCATGGATGACGACAAGCCGGTCGGAGGCAAGTGGAGTTTCGATGACGAGAACCGTCGCGCGCTCCCGCGGGATGTGAAGGTCCCGCGACGGCCTAAGGCGGGGCTCTCCGAGTACGTGCGTGAGGCGGCCGCGTATGTCGAAAGACATTTTCCCGACAACCCGGGCGCGACCGAAGGCTTCTTCTATCCGGTTCGGACGGCCGAAGCCCGCCGTTGGCTGAGGCGCTTTCTCGACCGACGGCTTGCCCTGTTCGGCCCCTATGAGGACGCGATCTCGACGGATCGACCGTTCCTGTTTCACTCGCTCCTGTCACCCCTATTGAACACGGGACTGCTCACCCCGGCCGACGTGGTGGTGCGGACTCTGAAGTTCAGTGAAGGGCGCGCCGTACCGCTGAACAGTCTGGAGGGGTTCATTCGCCAGATTATCGGGTGGCGCGAGTTTATCCGAGCGGCCTATCTGTTGATCGGACGCGAGCAAGGGGCATCCAATTCCTGGCGCTGTTGCAACATGCTGCCCAGAAGTTTCTATACCGCCAAGACGGCGATGGAGCCGGTCGACGTTGTCATTCGGCGCGTGCTGGACAACGCGTTCGCCCACCACATTGAGCGGCTGATGATTCTGGGCAACTTCATGTTGCTTTGCGAGATTCACCCCGACGAAATCTATCGCTGGTTCATGGAACTGTTCATCGACGCATACGACTGGGTCATGACGCCCAATGTCTATGGCATGAGCCAGTACGCCGACGGGGGACGCATGACCACCAAGCCCTATATCAGCTCGTCGAACTACGTGCGGAAGATGAGCGATTTTCCTCACGGCGCCTGGTGCGAAGTCTGGGACGCCCTGTTCTGGCGCTTCATCCACAAGCATCGCAGGGCCATCCTGAAGAATCCTCGCATGAGCGCCATGGTGCGGCAACTGGACCGCATGGAGAAGGCGAAGCTCAAGAGTCATATCCACCTGGCCGAATGCTATTTGGCCACGCTCTTTCGGCACTGACGTCGGCCGGTGCACGGGGCGCCCTGCTTCTAGTATTCGCCTTCAACATAATCGTCGAGATGCGAGAACTCCGCGTTCTCGAGGTAGGTCTCCGGCGTCGCGACGAAATCGCACAGGGTTTGAATCAGGACCAGATGTTTGTTCTCCTCTGCCGCCAGTTTCCGAAACGCCTCTCTCTGATCGGGGTCCTGGACCTCCTCGGCCTTCTGCAGGTAATACTTCTTGGCCTCGGCCTCGATGTCGCGGACCTTTCGATACAGATCGACCTCGCTGATTTCGAAATCGAACTTCTCGGCCGAGCCGCGCATCCGCTCAAAGATGGCGCGGGCGCCGGCCAATACCGGCGTTTCCATGACCTTGTCCGGGTCCTCAGCCCTCATCCGCTCGATGGCCTCCACGTGTTCGGTCTCGTCATCGGCCAGCATCGTCAGGATCTTTTTCAGTCCGTCATGGGTCGCCTTTTCGGCCAGCTGACGATAGTACTGCTCGGCCTGTTTCTCCTTCTCCACTGCAAATTCAAAGATTTCCATAAGTTCTCCTTTCCTGAGCGGGTCACCGTCTGATACCGACTGCAAGCGTTCGAGTCGACTGTCCGCACCGTCGACCATCTTTGCTCGGGCCGGCGACAGTCAGTTCGCCATATTCCTACTGTTGAGCAGGCCCTTTGTTCTGGAAAACTGACATGTTCCTTCCCACCCGACCATCCCCTATAATCTGAGAGCCCAGTTGGCTCGAGTTGATTCCGCAGGAGAGCGACCGCCGTGATGGATATCCGAATCCTGGTTACGCCCACGTTGTTTGGGCTGTTGCTCGTAGCCGAGCATGTGGTTCCCTTGCGGCAGCGCAAGGTTCCGACCCGGAAACGCCTGGCGGTGAATCTGGCCGTGACGGGGCTGGTCTTTGTCGTGGGGGGCTTTCTGGTGGGGCCCGCAGCCCGATCGACGGGCGAGTGGGCGGCGCTGCGCCGCTTCGGCCTGTGCCACTTGTTGCGTCTGCCCGGTTGGGCGAATACTGCCCTGGGGGTTCTGCTCATGGATCTGACGTTCTACTACTGGCACATGGCCAACCACAAAGTCTCCCTTCTCTGGCGTTTTCACAACGTTCATCACATCGATCCCGATCTCGACGTCTCCACATCGTTTCGATTTCACTTCGGCGAGATCGCTTACTCGACTCTCTTTCGCGTTGTCCAGGTTCTCCTGCTGGGTATCTATCCCCGGACCTATCTGATCTACCAGGGCGTTTTCGCCTGGGCCACGATGTTCCACCACTCCAATCTCAGGTTGCCTATTCGATTGGAGCGCGCTGTCAACAAGGTTCTGGTTACGCCTCGGATGCACGGCGTTCATCACAGCGCCGTTCTGGGCGAAACCGACTCGAACTATTCGGTACTTCTGTCCTGGTGGGATCGCCTGCACCGAACGATGGTCCTCAACATTCGTCAGGACGCGATCGACATCGGTGTGCCGGCCTATCAGAGTCCGGCGGACAACGGCTTGGGCTCACTACTGGCGATGCCGTTTGTCAGGCAACGCAACTACTGGCGCCGGGCAGGAGAGAAGCGGCACGGAGGCAACGCGTGTTCCGACGTCGCTCCCACACGGATGCTCGATTGAGGATCGGGCGATGTACGCGTCGGTGTGTTGATGGCGGTCCGCCTGGGGGGGTGTTGTTTGGAATTTAGGATTTGACCGAGAAAAATTGTTGACATCTATTTCGGTCCCTGTATACTTTGTCTAGCTTCCTTATGGGTGGGTATGGATGTTGCAGTAACCGGATGACCCGACGGAGTATTTGTACGGGTTTTTTGAACACTCTCTCAGAATGGATCGTACGCTTTGCTGGACCGAGGCAATCTGAGCCTCTTTAAAAACTTGTTGAGCATCTTAAAGCCCCTGCGTAGTCTCGCTTCCTCTCCCTCCGCACCGCAGGGGCTTTCCTTTTGCCCTCACTTCCTGCGTTCCCTCCCGGTTCTGTCCGTTGATCCCGGCTTGATCCTTGGGGCGCGCATCTCCGATAGAAAATAGGCCTTCTTCTTGTGCGGCATTGATTTCCTGTTCCCTTTCGGCTATACTGGATTCAGGAGCGGATGTCAGGGCGGACGACTGGAAAAGAACGCAATGCGAGTGCGGTTCGTGCGGGGGGGTGCCCATGGAATCCGAATGGACAGATCACGTGTGCCGGGCCCAGGCCGGCGACGAGTGCAGTCTTGAGACGGTGATTATCGAGGTCAAGCGCCGGCTCTCGGTCTACATCTATCGATTGACTCTGGATCACCATCTGGCCGACGATCTGGTCCAGGACGTCCTGGTGGAGATGATTGGTTCGTTGCGCCGTCTGAATCGATCGGATCGCTTTTGGTCCTGGGCATTCAAGATTGCCCTTAACAAGGTCCGGGACCATCGTCGGCGCTGTCGCGTCCGGGATGCGGGTGGGGCTGTTCCTGTTGCGGCCGTCCGGGAGATGCCGGGTCGGGCGTACCGGGCGAGTCCGGCCGAAGAGGCCGCCGATCGGGAACTCCAAACAGTGGTTTGCGGCGCGATCGAGGGCTTGGAGCGATCCCATCGGCACGTCATTACCCGTCGCGTCTATCAGGAGGCGCCCTACGCCCAGATCGCGGCCGAGACCGGCCGCACTGAGGGGCATGTCCGGGTAACGTTCCTAAGGGCCAAGCGCTCCCTGCAGACGCGTCTTGAGCGTCGTGGGGTCACCTGTTGAGGCTGATAGCCCGGCGGGCCGACCGACGGCGCTCCTCGGAGTCCGTGGTCCGATACCTCTGCTTCTTAAGCCCAATTGTCGGCGGCGCTCCTGGAACGAGTGAACCCTGGGGGCTTCTCAGACGATAGATATTCACAGGGGGCCGCGATGCCCTCTGAGAGTATTGAATGCGTCGGGTAAGGGGTGCGCGCGTGCCGGAGAAGTCCAAGAACGACCCTGTTGAGAACGAACGGCATGAGGATTCCCAGTCCATCCACGGTCCCTCAGCAGCCATCACGCACGGCCTGCTCAGGCACGTCGGAGGGATCGGCGAGTCCTGCGGAGCGACGGCTCTGTTCGTCTATGTCGACGCCCTGGAGGGCCGCGAGTTGGAGTTGGCCGCCTCGCTGAAGGCGAAGGTCTTCTGCGTGACCAAGGGACCCGCCGGCAAAGACAAAGTCTCTCGGCTAGGGGCCGAACACTGCCTCCGCGTGCCCGACGTTCCGTTGACGCGCATTGGGCGGGTGAAGATCGCCGTCTTCCTGGCGCTATCGCGCGGCTTGATAGAGCAGGGCGATCGGATCGTCTTCCTCTCCGGTTTGGCGGCCACCCAGACGCTGGATACGATCATCGTGACCGAAGTGGGGCGTGAGTACGAGATCTTCGCCTCGGGGACTGATCTTACCGAGACCTTGCCGCATATCCTCCCGGAGGTAATCGAACGCATCGTCGACATCGCCTCGGAGTTGGGCAGCGAGGGGCGCGAAGGTCGGGCGGTCGGCGCCATGTTCATCGTCGGCGATACCGACAGCGTTATTCCCTTGACCAGGCAACTCGTCCTGAACCCTTTCAAAGGGTATCCGCCCGACGAACGCAATATCCTGGACTACTCGCTTGAGGAGACGGTCAAGGAACTGGCGACTCTGGATGGGGCGTTCATCGTTCGCGGTGACGGTACGATGGAAACGTGCGGCTCCTATGTGCGTACCGCCAGTCAGGAGGAGTACGAGTTGCCTCGCGGCCTCGGCGCCCGGCACCACGCGGCCGCGGCGATCACGGCCGTAACCGGGGCGATCTCCGTGACGATGAGTGAATCAACCGGTTCGGTGACCATCTTCCGGGGCGGTCGGATTGTTACGGAAATACAGAAACCACGCAGTACAGGGCAGAAAAGCAGGCTTTCTTAGGACCTTCAGCTGCCTTTCCAGAGATGCGAGAGCCCCGCGTGAGGCTGGAGGCCAGGACCTGATGGTAGGGGCCTGTTGGCGTTCGGAATCTGCTCTGTAGTGGTCATATCAGGACTGCCCCGTTGGTTCTTGCCTCGAAGTAGGTATTCAATACTGTAGGTTCCTCTCCTTTCTTTGTGCCCCTAAGTAGTTGACGTGACTGCATCTAAGGTTAAAGATGCTGTTTCTCTGGATATAAATGTGACAAATAGTGCAACAAAGTACTTGCGTGCGGAGTATGGATAGTCGATAATGGTGCGTAATGAAGCGACTAGTGTGAGTATGTGTCTTGTTGTGCTTTGTAACGTGACGTGGGTAACGAAACCATATTAGGTGGTTAGTTAATGGCCAATAGAAGCTGTGTCATAAGGCTGTCAAGGTACAAGAATGCTCTCAATCGGCTGAAGGCCCTCAATTTCGTGCGTGTCTTCTCGGATAACCTGGCCGATGCTGCGGGCGTGACGGCCGCTCAGGTTCGAAAAGATTTCTCTTTGTTCGGCATCACCGGAAACCGGAGGGGTGGTTACAAAGTAGATGAATTGAGCGACCAACTGAACAAGATCCTCGGCAAGGATCAGCTTCAGGAAGTGGTCGTCATCGGAATGGGGAATATCGGCAGGGCCTTGCTGCACTACGGCGGGCTGGAAAAGAGCGGCATCAAGATCGTCGCTGGTTTCGACATCGATCCTGCCAAATTCGATCGGGAGGGGCAGCCGCCCGTGCTGCCGCTCGAGGATTTGGTCAGCGTGGTGACTGAGCGCCAGGTCGCCCTGGGCGTGCTGGCTGTGCCGGAGTACGCGGCGCAGCAGGTCTCGGAATTGATGCTCTCGGCTGGCGTCCGCGGCATTCTAAACTTCGCGCCGATCTGTCTGAAGGCTCCAGAAGGGTGCGTTGTCAACAACATCAATCTCGAAAGCGAGCTTGAGAACCTGATCTATTTCGTCAATGCGGCCAACAATGAGAAATAGCCGAATACTACCGCCTGTTTCGGTCAAGACGAGAATCCTCTGCTCGTTCTTGATGCTGATCTTCGTGCTGTCGGCCTCGATGGCGCTGCTCGGTCACTACGTGACCAAGAACGATATCATCGAGCGGGCCGAGCGTCAGGTTCTCAACGATCTGACGACCGCGCGCATGGCCTATACCGCCGAGATCGAGCGGATCGGTCAGGGGCTGCGTCTGGCCTCTCCGGCCGGGGAGATCGCCGAGTTGCGCGAGAAGCTGGACGTGCACTATTTGCGTCGTGTTGAGGCCTCTGAATTCGGCGCCCTGCATAGCCGCATCGCCCAGGTCGCTGCGCAGCAGGGGCTGCCGACGGGGGGTACGCGGATCATCTCCGAGGATGAACTGCAGTCCTTCGGTTCCGAGTTCGCCGGCAAACGAGCCATCGGGATCAGTCCGACGCCCATGGCCCGGCCCACCGAGCGAGAGGTGTTGACCGACGTGATGGCCAAGGAATACGCGATCCCGCTTCTCGATGAGGCCGGTAAGGTCGAGGCGGTCCTGTACGGCGGCCGCGTGATCAACCGGGACTTCACGTTTGTCGATCGCATTCGCGAGATGGTCTTTGGCGAGGAACTCTACGATTCAAAGCCCATTGGCACGGTGACGGTTTTTCAGGACGACGTTCGGGTCTCCACGAACGTGCTCGACGAGGCCGGACGGCGGGCGGTGGGGACGCGGGTCTCGGCCCAGGTCTATGAGAAGGTGGTCGAGGAAGGGCAGATCTGGCACGACCGGGCCTTTGTTGTCACCGAATGGTACAAAACGGCCTATGAGCCGATTCGGGATGTGGACGGCAACGTCATCGGCATCCTCTACGTGGGGACACTGGAGCAACCGTTCCACGACATGTCCCGGAGCATCCTGGTGTACTTCCTCATGTCGGTCGGCGGGGTGACCATCATCGGCGCGGTGTTCTCGATCATCCTGGCGGCCGCGATCTCGAAGCCTCTGACGGAGGTGGTGCACGCCAGCGAGTGTCTGGTCTCGGGCGACTGGGGCTACCGCGTCAATACGAAGACGTCGATCCGCGAAGAGCAACTGATCGACCGGCTACGCA
>JANQFY010000518.1 GCA_028277585.1 Sedimentisphaerales bacterium | reverse complement strand
CCGACTGGGGAACCGTCGCGGTCGCTGCCTGGGGCTGCTCGGTCGCGATGAACTGGCTGGAGACCCGCCCCGAAGTCGACGCCAAGCGCGTGGCCGTCTGGGGCCATTCGCGCCGGGGCAAATCCGCCCTGCTGGCGGGCGCCCTCGACGAGCGGTTCACCGCCGTCGCGCCCCATCAGTCGGGTATGGCGGGCTCGGCCCTCTACCGCGTGCGCGGCAAAGGCGCCCAGGAACTCGAACAACTGCTCGAACGATACTGGCTGACGCCGCGGGCGTTCACTTTCATCGACCGCGAGCACGAGATGCCTTTCGATCAGCACTGGCTACTCGCGCTGGTCGCGCCGCGTCCGCTCTACATCTACGTGGGCGCCAAGGACGCCTGGGGCAATCCGCAGGGCGAGCGGGCGGCATTCGAAGCAACCCGGCCGGTCTACGAATGGCTCGGCCAACCCAATCGAATGGTCCTCGACATCGTCGACGCCGACCACGTCAACCCCGGCGCCCCTGAGGGAGGCCCGGGTTGGGACGCCCTGCTGGACTTTCTTGACGCCCAATGGTCTCGAGCAGACCGAACGGGCTGAATCCGAGCAACTGCCAGCCCCCCAAGAAAAATCGGCTTGACATTAATAGACCATTGGTCTATAAACGAATGGATTGATGATGTCGGTTTCGGCCGACGTACAGCGTTCGCCCTGGTTGGAAGTCAAGAGATGGCAAACGAAACCGGAACAGACCTCATTCGTTGGATGATCAGAAACCTCATCGGAATCGCCCTGCTGGCGGCGGCCCTCTTCGGTATCAGCGGGTCGGTCGCTTGGCCCATGGCTTGGGCATTTCTCGGCATGCTGCTGGCAAACGTCCTGGGCCAGATCCTGCTCATCGCGCCGCGGAACCCGGAATTGCTGGCCGAGCGAACGCATGTCCGGGCGGACACGAAACGGTGGGACCGAATCCTCGCGCCGCTGGCGGCCTTCGGTACGCTCTTCATCATCCTGATCGCCGCTCTCGATAGGCGTATCGGGTGCTCCCCGTCAGTGATCGCCCCCCTGCAATGGCTGGGGGCCGCCCTGGCGCTGGGCTCTGTGGCGCTGCTGCTCTGGTCCATGACCATCAACTCCTTCTTCGCCGCCACCGTGCGTATCCAGGAGGAGCGAGGGCATCGAACGATCACGACCGGCCCCTACCGTTTCGTGCGGCATCCCGGGTACAGCGCCGCCGTCTGGCTCTATCTGGGCATACCCCTGATGCTGGATTCGCTCCTGGCGTTCGCACCGGCGGTCCTTTCCATCGTCGTGATCGTCATGCGAACCGCCCTGGAGGACCGAACGCTTCGACTGGAACTGGCGGGGTACGAGGCCTATGCGGGCCGAACACGATTTCGCCTGTGCCCGGGAATATGGTAACCTCTCCGTTCGATCTCGTCGTCTCTCGCAATCGAGGATCGGAATGCCCAAAGACATGATACTCATCTCTGTTACCCTGGTCGCTCTGGCGGCCTCAGCCGCCATTGACAGAAAGCGTACGATGAGAGGACTGAAGAGTGGCTATCGCATGCTTGTCAGACTATTGCCGCAGTTCCTACTACTGCTCATACTCGTCAGTGCATTCCTGACCGTGGTGCCTCAAGAGGTGCTGGTGGAGTTCCTCGGGCGACAATCGGGAGTCGTGGCGCCGCTCGCAGCCGCCGTACTGGGATCGATCGCTCTGATACCGGGTCCGATCGCGTACCCGCTGGCCGGGGCGTTGCACCAGAGCGGCGTCTCGACGACCGCCGTGGCGGTTCTCGTGACAACCCTGATGATGGTGGGCGTTCTGACGTTCCCCGTGGAGAAAGAGTACTTCGGCGCACGAACCGCGTGTCTGCGGAACCTTCTGAGTTTTGTCGGCGCCCTGATCATCGGGCTGCTCGTCGGGGTGGTGATGTGAGAAAACCCTGGCCCATCCCGGCCGGCTACATCCTGACCATTGCTTGTATCCTGTTTCTCACAACGGCGGCGCTATCCGATATTGCGATCGGCCGCCGTCTGGCCGGCGAACTGTCCACGTTCTCCAGCAAGATGGTCCTGCTGGTTCCCTGCATATTCATCCTGATCGGATTGCTCGACGCATGGATTCCCCAGACGTGGATCGAGAGACACATCGGTGAGGGTTCCGGCTTACGCGGCGCGCTCTACGTCACGCTGCTGGCCATGTTCCAGGGCGGCCCGCTATACGGCGCGTTCCCCACCGCCCATCTGCTGCAGAAAAAGGGATGCAGCAAGCGAAATGTCTTCCTGTACCTCGGCGCGTTCTCCTCACTGAAGATCCCCATGACACTCTTTGAGGTCAGCTTTCTGGGCTGGCGCTTTGCGCTGATCCGCGCCGCCATCGCGCTGCCCGTGTTCATCCTCATCGCCGAGATCATGGCGGTCTTCGCAACCGATCCCGAAAGTCGACTGGATACATGACCAGAACTGCTACTCCAAGTTACAGGTGAGCCCTTGGCGCGACCCAAAAAGGACGAACAGACTCGAGACACGCGGGCGGACCTGGTGCACGTCGCCCGACGCATGTTTCTGACGGATGGCTACGACGCTATCGCGGTCAACGCCATCATCGAAGCCGCAGGACTGTCGAAGGGAACCTTCTACTACCACTTCGGTACGAAGTCGGACCTTCTCGACGCCGTGGTCGAGCAGATCACCCTGGAGGGTTGGCAGGCACCGCGGGCGGCGATCGAGCATCGAGAAGGCAGTGCGATCGACCGCATCAACCGATTCATGGAAGCGGCGCGACGCTGGCGCCGCGGGACACTACCCCGAATGGCCAAGCTGACCCGCGCCATGTATTTGCCCGAGAACGCTCAACTGCGCGAGCGCATGTGGAACCGGCGACTGCAGATCGCCGCCCCCGCGCTGGCCGAGTGTCTGCGTGACGGCAAGGCAGAGCAAGTGCTCGGTGTCGACGATCCGGAATCGGCGGCGCGGGTGTTTCTGGTCACCACCGGCGCCTGCGCCGACGACCTCGTGCGGACGATCTTGGCATCCGACGAGAGTGAGGCGGATCTGCATCGCAGCCTCATGGCGCGCAGCGTTGCGATGTTGAAGGCACTCGAATCGCTCCTCGGGGCCCCCGCGGCCTCCCTGGCGCCACCAGACGAACGCCTGCTGAAACTGATGATCCGCCACCTCCGCATGCCACGGTTCGCAGGAGTCGATCCACCTGCCGAAGGGATGACACAGCCGTGAAATAAGTCATGAGCCGAGCTTTTCGTGCACGCTCGTTTGCACGGTCCACTCGGCCCAGAGGACTGTTATGAGTCAATGTTTCTGATCCGCTCCGTCTTCGAACGCAGCCACGACCTCGGGCGCGACATCACGAAGCGACAGATCAGCATAGATCACGCGGTAGGTCTCCGACCCTTCCAGGCGGTACCAGAAAACCGGTGTAGCGGCATCACCAAGGACCGCATCCGCCCCGACGTAGCGCCAATCCGCCTCCTCCGGCAAGTGACGTACGAACCCCGAAGCGCGCCAGATCGCCATGCGAATCTGCATCCTCCTCCGATAGGCCGGATCACGCAGGTCGCTCGCGGAGATCAATCCGGGACTCTTGTCGGTGGCGGCTATCTCCTTCAAGTCCTCGACCCGCGCCCTGGTCAGACTGGCGGGGAACGAACCGTCAGCCGCCTCGGTCCATATCCGAAGCATCGCGACAACGTCGACCTCGGTCGGCGGGGACTCATCCATCTGCATCAGCTCGATGGAATATCCGGGCGGAACGCGCGTGTCAAAATCCGCCGGATCCAACGGCACGTTGAACCGGATATCCGTCATGGTCTCCGTCTTCGGTGAGCCGCCTCCATGCCCTCTCGAGTGTTCGATCTGAAAAGGCAAGAGCGTCTCCACATCTGCCCAAATGGTGGTCCGCCGGTAGCCCTCCGCCAAGCGATAGCCCACGACCTTGCGTCCCTTGATCCGGGATTCGCCCAGATAGGTGACGCCTTCATCAGGGTTCTTCTGGGCCGCCAGGATGCGATCGCGCAGTTCCTTGAAGGCGTTGATCCTGCGGGGGTCCAATTCCCCGGATCTGTTCGTAATCTCAAACGCGACGGCCACTTTGTCCGAGGGGCTCAGCGCCAAGCTCCTGCCCTTCACATAGTCCCGAATCGTGATGGTTTCGATATCGGGTTTGTCACCGGTCCTTAACGTGTAGCGAGCCAGGCCCGGATGCATGAACTGACCATCTTCAATAGTGAACACTTGCCCATCTGACGTCGTCGTTATCACCTTGAAGACAGCCGTCTGCGCCGCCAAGATGGGTTCGACGATATCGGCGAAGGCCGGAGTCCCCCCGCCGATCCCGTGAAGGCCAATTCCAGCAACCATGATGACCGCCGCGGCAATAGCGACTCGAACAATCGGACGCCTCATGATCGATCGTCCTGCGCCCTCCGCGCATGGGACAGCTCGATCCTGGACCGCCTCGGTGTACGCCGTTCTGATTTCTTTGAAGACGGCTTCGTCCCTCTTCGGCGTGGTGGTCACCTGGGCGCCACCAAAGAGCCTTCGTATCTTATCCACAGACATCATCTCATGACCTCACCATTGAGCAGAGAGCGGAGTTTCTCAATGCCGTAGCGAAATCGGCCTTGCACGGTATTGATCGAGGCATTCTGTATCCGGGCTATCTGGCGGAATCCCAGACCCGCATGGAACCGCAACGTGACGACCTCGCGCTGCTCCGACGGAAGCTGCGCCAACGCTTGGCCAATCTGGTGCATCTGTTCGTTCAGAGACGCCCAATGTTCGGGCGGGCGGACCTCTGAGACATGCGTCGGCGTCGCATCGAACTGGCGCTCGACAGAACGGCCCGCGTCACGCCGGAGGGTCCGAATTCGGTTCATCAAGCACGTGATCAGATAGTTCCTCAGATTACCATGAATGCGAATCTTGTCGTATGACCGGGCCAACTTGAGAAACACATCCTGAACCGCGTCCTCGGACCGATCGACGTCACCGGTCAGCATGACCGCCAGCCCCAGAAGGTCGGCCTTGTACCGGTCGTAGATCCAGCGCAGGCCTTCCACGTGGCCCTGGCGAAATCTCCAAACAGCCAACTTCTCTTCCAGCATTGACCATACCCAAACGACGAATCGCGGTTGTTCACCCTATTACACTCCGGGCGCGTGCTTTTTCGTACAACCGAACCCGAAGAAACTGGAAGATTCTTCCCCACCTGGACTGGGGGGGCTGGCGAGACGCGCGAGCGAGAGGCCGGGTTGTACCCGGCCTCTGCACGCGTAGGTAGGCTCCAGGTGGTCGCTCCGGCCAAAGCGCCGGGGCAAGTCAGGGGCCCATGAGACAAGGCCGGGACGTATGTGGATCCGGCCTTGTCGTAGAGGAGAACCGCTGCAAAGTGCTACAACGGTGCTTGCTGGGACAGGTTCAGCGCTTGTCGACCTTGACAGAGCCCTCCTCGACACGCAGTGTCACACTCCGCGCGCCGGCGGCGGTCTGGGCGGTTGTCTTCCACTCGGCGCCCTCGTCGCGGCGTTTGGCTTTGGCCGGCGCGTCTGTTCCGAACATGGCTTTCGGCGCCGAGAACTTGATGCTGCCCTCTTCGAGGCTGGCCTTGATCTCGCAGCTTTCGGGCAACTCGTCCGCGTACGTCACGGCGACGGCCCCATCCTCAAGGTTGATGTCCAGGCTTCCCGTGATTTCGTCACAGGCGATCTGACCATCCTCCATGTGGATGCTGCAGGCCGCCAGGCGGGCGCGATCGATCACCACGCGACCGTCCTCAAGGTGGAGCGCCATGGCGCCCGCGACGTCTTGGCACCGTATCTCGCCATCCTCCAGATAAGCGGCGATGTTCCCTTCGATGTTCTTGATCCGAATGACTCCGTCGCCGTGCTTGAGACCCAGGTCGGTATTGCGCGGAACAACGATCTGCAGATCCACGCGCGCCGAATGCTGCTTCGGCATCTCCTGGGGCTCGACAGCGATGATGGTCAGGCCCTCGTCCGTCGATTTCGTTTCGAGGTGGACCGCCTTCGAGAGTGCCTTGGCGGCATCAGCGGTGGGGGCCTTGAGCGTGAAGACCGACTGCACCTGGCACGTATCCCCGTTCGATCCGACAATGGAAATGGCGCCCTCTTCATTGATCAGGTTCAGCGCCGAGCCCGGGGCCAGTTTCATGGCCGTCTGTTCGGCTCGCACGAGCACGTGACGATCGCCTTCCTTCTTCTCCTGGATGGACTGGATCATGCGCAGACCGTCCTGGCCACTCTTGAGCGTCAGGCCGGCGCTCTCGATCGACGCTCCGGCAGCACCGCCGATCTTCGGAAGCTTTGCCTTGGGCGATTTGACCTTAGGGACCACGATCTGGCGCGGCTCGGTGCGGGGAACGGGCCTTGGCATCGGCTGAGGCGCTGCGACAACTGGAACAGTGGGCGCGACCACCTCGGGCGGGGCGACCGGGGCGACCGGCGGCGCGGGCATGCTGGGCATGGCAGGCATCCCAGGCATAACGGGCATGGGCGTCAAGGCAGAGTCGGCCGGCGCCTTACCGCTCTTCCGGGAGGCCTTGGCGCGCTCCTTGGCCCACTTCTCCAAGTCCTTTTCCCACTGCTTCATGGCGGCGCTGTCTTCCCACGTCTCGATATCCGCCTGCCACTGCTGCATCGCCTCGCTCTGTTCCCATTGCTGCATCTGCTCGCCCCAGGCCTCCATTTCCTCGGCCCAGTCTTGCCACCGCTTCTGGGCGCCCGGCTGACCCCACTGCGGCGCCTTGGGCGGCGCGGGCATCACGACGACGCGTTCAGAGTCGCCGGCGTTGCGCCCGAGGGGGATCGCCAGTTCCTGACCTACGCGAATCCCGTCGGCGCCGTCGAGCTTGTTGATCTCGATGATTCGCGCTATATTCTCGGGCGTGGCGCCGTTGCCCTCGCCGTAGAACTTCTCGGCGATGCTCGCCAGCGTGTCGCCAGGCTGGATGGTATAGATCTGCACGCGTTTGGCCTTTGCTCTGGCCCGGGATGCTTGGGCTCTGGACACGGCCTGGGCCCGTCTCGCCTCGGACGCTGCCTGAGCCGCCTGAGCACGGGTAACTTGGACTTGAGCTCGGGCGTCAGCCGCGGCGCGGGCCGCTTGCACAGTTTCCGCTGCGGCCTGCTGGGTTCCCTGGCGAGCCTGAGCCAGCGCCTGGAGTTCCTGCTGCAGCTTGCGCCGCTCGATCTCCAGCTTTTCGAGCTTGGCCTGCAAGGCCTTCAGTTCCTCAGCCGACGGCGTCTCGGCCTGGTTCTGTTCGGTCTTCTCTTCAGCAACGATGGGGCCCTGCCCCTGCGCCATAGGAAGCACGCAGACGAACATCAGGGCGACGATAGTCACTACGATGGCACGTTTCATGGTCTTATACCTCCAGGTTGGTCTGGCCAACCAGTTCAAACGGGTAGCTAAACGGTTCGAATCTTCAAACAGGCCCAACAGGCCCAGGCCCGGCTCGGCCGAGGTGGCCAGTAGTCGCCGGGCGGTTTCCAGGAGGGTCTGGCGATAGGCGCCTGTCCGCTCGCGCAGCAACTCAGCCACCGTCGCGTCACACGACAGCTCGCGCAGGTGGTGCAGTTGTCGGCGCACGAGCCACAGCAGCGGGTTGTACCAGTGAACGATCTGCAGCAGCATGTAGAGACTGTGTGTGAGCAGATCGCCCCGCTTGATGTGCGCCAGTTCGTGCAGGAGCATGTGTTCGGTGTCCTTGCGGGACAGTCTGCGCAGATAGCCCTTGGGCATGAGCAGGACAGGCCGAAAGACCCCGAACACGGCGGGCGTTGGAACCCTCCTGGTCACAACGACTCGAGGAACACGCCTCAAACCCAGACGCTTCGCACAACCGGCCATTCGATCGTAGAAAGATTGCGGCAGTGAAGCGGCTGCCGCCCGGTACCCATACCGGCCGGTGAACGAACGTAGTCTGACAAGAAGCCATGTTCCCAGAATCAGTGTTCCAGAAAACCAGACGATCATCGCATAAACTTGCCATTCCAATTGTGGATTGGCGATTGCGGATTGTGAATTAGCAGTTGGCGTGGCACCCTCAAGCGCAGCTTGGGGATGGCCATCACGGGAGGGAGAAACACTCTCGTTGAAGCGCACCTCTGTTCTCGACAGCGGCGTCACAACCATTGACGGCGCCCCTGTCTCAAGAACCGAATCCCCGATCCGAAACCCGAAATCCGAGATACCGGCAGAGCCTTCCTCTGCGCCGGGTTTCTGAACACGCATCCGGCTGAGCATCTGTCCCACCATGGGCCGCAATTCGGGCACAACGCCGCTGGGCAGCGACATGGTCGGCGGCAGAATCAGCTTGATCAGCACCAGCGACCACAGCGCATACCGCAACTGCGGCCAGGCCCACCGCCGGATGAGACGGTCGAGACAAGCGATCAGAACGATGAGCAGGCCGACCTGCCAGGAAACGGCCAGGATCCAGCCCCACCACAAACCAGCGATGGAATTCAGTTGCTCGATCATTTGCTCTCTCCCTTACGCGTCGTCTCGTCTTGCAGCAGCGCCGCCAGTTCCTTCTTCTGTTTCGGCGTCAACGGCTCTTCCTCAGCCAGAAAATGCACCAGCGGGCCCATCGCTCCATCGAACGCCTGGTCCACCAGGGACCGAAAGGCGCTGAGCCGGGCCTTGCGCTGCGAAACCAGCGGATCGTATACACTGGTATTGCCCTGTTTGGCTTCGCTAACAGCCTCTTTTTCCACCAGTCGCGTCAACATGGTCTTTATTGTGGTGTACGCCCAGTGAACGCCCGCCGGCAGTTGCTCCATGACCTGCCGCGCCGTCGCCGGGTGCTTTTCCCACAACGCATTCATGATTTGCCATTCCGCCTTGGTCAGCTTCATTTCGACTACTCCTTCTACAATCGTAGAAGTATTCTACTACATCTGTAGAATGCGCCTAGGGGAAAAATGAAAATTATGAAAAATAATCAGCCCGGATTGAGACCAATACGTGCCCCCCTCCTTGTCATCCTGAACGAAGTGAAGGATCTGGGCTACGATCAGGACAGGCCTCTCGTGCGACGGCCAGATCCTTCGGCTTCGCCTCAGAATGACAGAGCCAATGCCGCTCCAGACAAAAACGAGGCGGCGACCTCCGCGGCCGCCGCCTCTGTGCCGATTGCCCATCGATCCCACCGGGAGATGGGGTACCGCAGGCCCAAGCCTCGCGTTGGTTTCTAGTTGGATGAATGCAGCGTTATCGTAACCGGCTCGGAGACGACGATGGCGCCGTCGTTGTCGATCGCCTCAAATCGGAGCGTGTGAACTCCATCGTAGTGTATTTTGGCCCGGTCGAATTCGCAGCGCCATTGCTCCGAGTCGCGTTCGACGACACCCTTGATTGAAGAGTTGCCACTCTCGTGCACCAGCGTGAATAGCACGGAGACAATGATTCCGTCCGAATCGAGGGCCTCGGCGTCAAAAATGATCGGTGTCGGGAACGTCAGCTCAGCCTCGTCAGCGGGACTAACGACTCTGACCGTGGGCGGGACGTTCGCCTTACCGATGTCGGGCATGAGCCAGTGCGACATCAGAATATCCACATCAAGATCGTCGACCTTACAGTCGCCATTTATGTCGCCGGCGATCTGCGTCTCGCAGACGGGACCACCGAAGTACGACCGGCTCGCCTCGCCGGTGCCGCCGTAGGCGCCGAGGTTGACGTAGCCGCCATTGGGGAAGGGCTCGGCGCCGAGCGGACCGTTCGGATCACCCAGATCGATGCATGGGCTGGTGATGTCATCGAGCACCCAGCCTTCGCTACCCCGATCCCAGCGACCGGCCTGGGACTTGAGGTGGTAATCGCCCATGATCCAGGTGTCGTCCTCTGGATCGTCCGTCGCGCGGTCGTCCCAGTGGCCGCGAGCGACGAAGCACGGGACCGCCTCAATATTGCCTTCGCCCGGCCATCCGCCTTCTACGTTGCAGTAGCTCGCCGAAACGCCCCCGGCAAAAGGATCGGCGCCGTCCCAGACGATGCACTGGGTCAACGCCGCCTGCGTGTAGGACATATCGCGGAACTCGAATGCGTTGGGCTCTCCATGATTGTCGGCGAAGGTGCAGTTGGACACCAGAGACACCACCGCCTGGGAGAAAACGGCGCCGACGCCCCCGCTGGTGAAACCCCTTTCGCCCCTACGGGACATATTCCCCGTGAAGGAGCAGTGGGACAGTCGCATCACTTTGGTGCTACTAGTAATCGCGCCCCCTCCTCTAGATTCGGCCGTGTTTCCCGCAAACACACACCGCGTTACCGTCAGGCTGTTCCCATCAGCGATGAGGGCGCTACCTCTGTTGCCGATGAATTCGCAATCACGCACCGTGCAGTCAGGATCGAGTTCGCCCCGCACGAACTCTTCCCGGCACTGAATCGCTCCGGCCCGATTGGCGACAAACGTGCACCGGCGGGCCGTCACCGATCCCCAGCAACGCACGGCGGTCCCATCATTGCCCGCAAAGGAACAATGCGTCAGATCACACGTGCCCGTGACCTTGATACCCTCTCCCTTGTTCTCCCGGAACGTGCAGTCCGTCAGGACGAGATGACTCGGTCTTCTCTCGCCCCTCAGGCCAATGCGGTTCGGACAGAGGATTCCCACCCCGCCGTAGCGGCCCACTCCGTTCTCCTCGAAAACACATCCGGTCAGGACGGCATGACAGTTCCATCCATAGATCCCGTTCGCTCTGTTTTCGGTGAATTGACAGTTCATCAGCACCAGACGGCTGTCCAAGGCCTCCACGCCGTATAGACCAATGTCCCGAAACGTGCAGTCTCGGATGGTGGCGCTGCCGTTCTCAATAGAGATGCCCATACGGGCTGCGCCGGCGAGGGTGAAACCATCGATTGTTACGCTGGCATCGGTCTCCCTACAAACAACGATCTGGAGACTGTCTTCCATTCGCACCCAGACGCCTGTCTCATCGTCACCGTTGAGGTCTCCATTCAGAACGGTGGTATGGCGAGCGACGTCCCGAGCGTTGGGATCGACGCCGGCCACGCCGACGTACCCGCCCTTGAGCGTAACGCCGTCGAACAATTCAAAGGGCGTATCGCGATCGACGGGCGTATAGACGCCCTGAGCGACCCGGATCTCAATCGGTGCCTCCTCCAACTCGGCCTCGGCCAAGGCATCCTGAAGATAGACATACGCGTCCGCCCAGGACGAGCCATCGTTGGCGCCCATTGCGGCGCCGTCCACGTGGATCACGCGCGGGGTAGCCCAACCCACACCGGCCAGACACCCGCACACAGCAATAGCCAACAGTTGACACCGCCATCCGTATCGCATCGTGCTTCCTCCTGCAAACGAATCGATACCTGGACATGTCCATCCGTCACAGGCTCGGGACCGGGATATCCTTCATCGTCAGTTGCACCTTCTGTTTGTACGGATTCCTGGCGATGACATAGCGGATGAAGGCCGCGGCATCGCGTCCGGAGCCCGAACTGGTGATGATTTGACTCATACGACCTTCGGCGTAATCCCCCCCTCGACTGATTGTCAGGATGCGGCTGTCCCCGCCGTGGTTCTGGATGGAGAGACCATCGGCGTCGAGAACGTCGATTTCCACCACGATCGTCTCGGGAAGGCCTTCCGCAGGCCATATGTGCCCCGCAAGACCTTCATCCGAATCGTAATGGAGGGAGGCCTTACGCGGATACGCAATCCGGTTGGGATCGAGGACGATGCTGCTCCTGTGCTCGTATTGGTTCTCCGCAATGGAGACCTCCTCAATGACGATATCCAGTCCCGGCGCCAGCTCGGCCCAATCTTCACTGACAGCGAAAGGAAGGTCGACAACCTCGATCTCATCACTGAGTAGCGCATGCACCGACCACTGGACGCGACTGAGCATTAACGGATACTCGAAAGCCGCGTCCATCACCATTTTGATCGCGAACTCATAGGGAATGATGCTCCAGATCTTCTCATCCGTCCCATCCGGATGGACCCAAGTCGTGCCGGAGTATGTGACAGGGCGATACGAAATCTCGCGAGACAGGTTTCGGTCGGAGCGAACATAGACCGGTTGACCCAGTTCGTCCCGCACCTGAACGCCCATGATGTCCGGGGACAGGCCGATCAGGCCGTTCGGATCGATGACATCGACCGCCCCGGACAATTCCAGCGTCACCCTGCTGCTCGGCGCCCAGGGCAGTTCCGGGTCCCCGGAATAATCGAAATGGCGGGCCTGCGCCAGTCCCTGCGGGTAGGGCGCCAGGTGCGTGTTGGGGTCCCACGGGGTATTGGGGGCCTCCTGGGCCCACAGTCCAGCCGGAAGCATGATTCCGAAAGCAACGACTACAAGCAACGTCTTGATCGTTCCACTTCGCATGACTTGTCCTCCTAGCTAAGACCGTCTCGCTCTGGTTCAAGCGGCTCATTCGAGCATGATCGAGCATTCCGACCCCACGGACCGAATCGACTCATTGCCCGGCCTACGCAATAGACAGTCCAGTTCAGACCCTTTGCGTTACGGTCTTTCTGGAGGAATCTTGGTCTATCGAGAAGGGAATAAAGGAGGGAGGCGGCAACCCGACAGACTGCCGCCTCACTACCGATTGCCCATCGATCCCACGAGGAGATGGGCGTGTGTAGGCTCAAGGATCGCTCTGGAATACGTTAGAAGATCGGAACCGGGATATCCTCCAGGACAAACCGGGCCTCCTGCTCGTAGGGTTCCAAGGCGAAGGTGTAACGGATCGTCGCGACGTCGCCACAGCCGGCGCAACTGCCGCTGGCCCGGGTCGTAGCGATCTCCAGCCCGTCAGAATTCTCTCTGCTCGTACCACTGCTGAAGCCACCTGACGTACCAGGCTGGTGCACCGGTTTGCCCGCCGCGTCGAGCATCTCTACTTTGACCACAATGACCGGCGGTGGTGTCTCATCTCTCCAGAAATGCCAACGCCCACCGGTCGAATAAGCAACGGCATTCGGTTCGTAGATCGCCTGGATCAGGTAGCTGTACTTGCCCTCCTCGGCGGAAGCCTCTTCGACCAGAATCTCCAACCCGTCGACCAGTTCGATCCAACTCTCGTTCGGCTCGAAGGGCACGTCGACCACCTCGAACGTATCGGCCAGCAGAACCGAGAAGGACCACTCCACGCGGCTGAGCGATACGGGGTAGCCCAGGCTCGGGTCCGTCGGGATACTCACGGAGTACCGGATGTCATCGTTCCGCAAGAAGGGCCCGACAAAATGGTGGATGTCGTCGGGTGAACGGTACCAGCGACTGATGGCAGGTTGATCGACCGTGCTGTGGATCTCGAACCCATCCTGATCCAAGACCACGATATTCGTGGCCCGATCTTCAATGCCGACCAGTCCCGTCTTGTCGAGTTGCCGGACGGCGCCCGAGATAGACAACGACCGTTGCGTATTCGGATCGCTGTCGGGCCTTTCGACAGGGTTGTAGAGGCGAGCCGAGAAACGCACCTGGTCCCAATAGGGTTCGAAATGCTTGGCCGCATCCCACGGCGCGTTGACGTCCTCCTGGGCCCACGAGGCCGAAACCGTCGCCCCCACGCAGAGAACAGCAACCACCAGTTGACACAACATTCCCTTTCGCATGGCTTTCCCTCCTTTAAGAATAGCCTCGCATGTGTTAATACTCCCGGGCGCCGCCTGCGACAAGCTTGGCCCGGATTCCGTCGTCAGGGAACCAACTTGATTTCAATCTCCGGCGTCATTGTCTTGGCGCCCTGGTCGTCCAGCGCCTCGGCCCGGATCGTATAGACTCCATCAGGGTAGACCGGGATGATGGACCACCATTCCCATTCCACTTTCCAATCGTCGGTCGGATCCGTTGCACGGGCGCCCGTGCCGCCGCGGCCCTGCTCCCGCCGCCAGGTCAAGTGGTACCGGACCTGAATAACACGCCCATCCAAGTCCGACGCCTCGGCGCGGAGCACCATGGGCGTCCCGGACGCGATTTCATCGCCTTCGGCGGGGCTGATCAGCGTGATGCTCGGCGGCACATTGGCAGGCTTGTAAGCGTCCGTCAACCAGTGTGACATCAGGATGTCCATGTCGAGATCGTCGACCTTACAGTCCCCGTTGATATCGCCGGCGATCTGGGTTTCGCAGATGGGACCGCCGAAGTAGGACCGGCTCGCTTCACTCGCGCCGCCATAGGCG
Organism: Sedimentisphaerales bacterium; assembly: GCA_028277585.1. GTDB lineage: Bacteria > Planctomycetota > Phycisphaerae > Sedimentisphaerales > Anaerobacaceae > Anaerobaca. The sequence goes on along the minus strand of JANQFY010000518.1, from coordinate 18,831 downwards.
CCGAGATTGACGTACCCTCCATTGGGAAATGGTTCAGAACCGAGCGGCCCGTTTGGATCACCGAGATCGATGCAGGGGCTGGTGACGTCGTCAAGGACCCAACGCCCGCTCTGACGATCCCAATGACCCGCCTGAGACTTGAGATGATAGTCGCCCAAAACCCAGACGTCGTCGTTCGGATCGTCGGGCGTACCATTCGGGTCCCAGTAGCCCGGCGCAACAAACGCAGGGTCCACATCAATATTGCCCAGTCCCGCATAGCCTCCTTCCACGTTGCTGTAGGTCACCTTGATCTCCGGGGGAAACGTCGCGAATCGCGTGAACGGCTCCGGCCCATCCCGGACAATGCACTGCGTCATCTCGGCAATAGCCCCGGGAATAGGAGAATGCTCCAAGGCGTTGGGCCAACCGCGATTGCCCGCAAAGGTGCAATTCGACAGCCGCATGATGACGCCTGGGCTGGAGAGCGCCCCGACCCCAGGGATAGCACACGAGTTGCCCGCGAAAAGGCAACCCCTGGCCGTCAACATATCGCCCACGACCGACACCGCGCCCGACCGGAAGCCACCTGTATTGCCGACGAATTCACAATTATACAGGTTCAGAGTTCCCCAAGCATCGAGGGCCCCTACGCTGCGCGACGAATTGCGCGTGAACACGCAATCAACCAGGCTCGCGGTACCAAAGCACTGCACCGCGGCCGTACCCCGGTTCCCGGTAAAAGTGCACTTCCGCGCCGTCAAACTGTCAAAACAGTGAACCGCCGCGCCGCCGAAAGCAGTGTTTCCCACAAACGAACAGCGCAGCAACTCCAACGAACCTGCCCAGTCGATTCCGCCACCGGCATTCTCGATGAACTCACAATCGATCAGTTTGTGATTGCCCCGAACACTGTGCAACCCACCGCGAGAGATCACGCCTAAGCCATTCCGCACAAAGGTACAGTGGGTCAAGACACTGTTGGAATCCCACGCATAGATCCCGGCGAAATTGTTCTCGACGAATCGACAGTCATTCAGGCGGGGACTTCCCTGCATGGCGTGCAGCCCGTACTCGAACCCGCCGGTGATGGTGAGACCGTCCAGAACGGTGGTCTCATCTGTCTCATCGCCAGTCAGGACGTATCGGCTGTTGCCCTGTTCGGGGGCTTCCTCCCAGCCATCGCCCCCCAAATCGCCGCTGAGAATCGTGGCATAGCGCTGCGTGTCCCGAGTATTCGGATTGGCCGCTAGCCCACCGGCGTACCCCCCTTTCAGCGCCACGTTGTAGAGCAACTGGAATGCGGCTCTGGTGTCCCCCAGTGCTACGCCCACTCCTTTGTCAGGGGTGTACGTGCCCTGGGCAATGCGAATCTCGACGGGAGTATCCAACCCGGCCGCGGCGGCCAGCGCGTCCTGCAGCACGAGGTGGGCATCGCTCCAGGAGGCGCCATTGTTGGCCCCGGTCGCGGCCGCATCGACGTAAATGACCCTCTCCGCTCCCCAAGCCGTGCCCGCGACGCAGGCGCAGAGCGCCACTACCAACCATTGCCTTGCTCGTCCCTTTCGCATGGCTGTCCCTCCTTTAAGAATAGCCTCGCATGTGTTAATACTCCTGGGCGCAACCAACCGAAGGCCGCGCCATTTCCACGGTCCACAGGCGCCAGGAGGTATTCTGTTGAGGGACACACGTCCCGCTGGAAACGGCTGCCTCACCCGACGACTACCACCAGGGCCCCCTGCTCCGCCGCAGGGTCCCCGTCACAGTCCCTGGCTGCTCTATATAACATAGTCGCAGTGCCAGTCGCCGCGTTACAGATTTGTCGCCGGAATCTTGTGCTTCGCCGCTGATCGGATGCGAAATCGCAATGGGGCTCTCAATCGAGATAGCCCATCAGGATCAGTCGGGCTTCCTGCTCGAAGGTCACGGCGTTGCGCAGTTGCTGGCGAACCTTCGCCACCTCACGCTCGTGCTCGGCGCGGGCCTGGCGGACGCCTTCGATGTGCTTCTGAATCTCCGCACGGTCGGCGTCGCCCTTCTCGATCAGATCGAGCAAGCCCTCGCAGACCTTGTCGGTTTCAGTCATCTGCTCGGGCGCTTTGAAGTTCGAGGGACGCGTCCAGTTCCAGCCCATGCCCATCCCAGCGGCCTGCTTCTTGACGGCGCCCTGGTGGGGCCCGACGCCGCCTCCGGCCCCGCCGGCCGAGAAGGAGTAGCCCGAGCTGCTCGAGCCGCCCCCCCCAGTCGAGCCGGAACCGCCGCCTGAGCCGCCCGAACTGCGGCTGCCTCCGCTGGCTGAACCGTAGACCACCACAGTGATACTCGGGGGAATCCGCATCCGCTTGAGTTGCTCCAACAAGGGCTTGATGACCTCCCACTGCGCCTCGTCGGCGCCGACGGCCTCGCGGTTCGCCTCGTCGATGTACTGCTCTCTGATCCGGTGCCGATCTTGCTTCAGTCGCTCGTTCTCGGCTTTCCGCTGTTGCATGCGGCGCTCGATATCGCGCACCCGCGGGGGCCGCGCGCCGTAATTCCCGCGCCGCCGCGACTGCGAGCGAGAAGACTCGGGTAAGACACTCAACAACAGACACAGAACCACGCTCGTTAGAATCATGCGCTTCTTCATGACAGGCTCCTCTATCTTTTCAATAGCTGAAGACCTTCACGCGCTGCAGGAACTGCTCCAGGTTGGTTCCACCGCTGGCAAACGAGTCGACGTCGGACCTGTGGGCCAGGATGGTCAGGACGGAGGTTGGTGTGGTCGTCGCAGGCTGCGACCGCCCGCGCCGTCGGCCCCTTCCACGCGGCGTCGCGGGCTCATCGGCCCCGAACAGATCGCCGAGGGGCTCTTCGACCGTTCCGCGCGGCCGAGGGGGCAGGGCGCCGGCGCCATAGGGGTCACCGGACGTGCTGGAGGTGCCGCCATAGCCATAGCTGTAGCTGGCGCCGCCTCTGCTGTAGCTACCGCCGTAGCTGCTCGAGTACATCCCAGCGCCCCGACCGAAGCCGTACGCGTCGGGTCGCTCGCTCTGACCGATGATGGTCACGACGATGCGCTCTAACGGATCCATGTTGCGGATGTTGGCGGCGTGTCTGAGCGTCTTGGCCAGATCCTCCTGAAACTGTCCAAAGGTCATCTCATTGGACTTGGGCGCTGTGCCGCCACGGCCGTACGCGCTCCGTTCGCGCGGGGCGTAGAGCTTCTGCCGCGCCCGCTGCCAGACGGGGTCCATCTCCTCGTCCGGCTTCTCTTCTGCAGGTGGCGCCGGGCTGAACGAAAGCGGGAAGTCCACGCGCATCACGAACACAGCGCCATAGCCATCCAGATAAAGCGCTTCGGCGCTGCGAGAGCCCCCAAAGAAATCGCCGAAGTCGTATAGCACGCCCATAATCGTACGCGGCTCGCTCAGTTTCTCGCGCAGAATCTCCAGCATGACCTGGATGTCCTCCCGCGTCTGGGCCAGCAACTTCGGATCAACCTCGGAGGTCGGAATCATCAGCACTTCTTCCACACCTGTATTGAGGATCGGCTGCGGGCGAATCGCCGAGGCCCGCGGCGCCGGGATGATCGGCTTGACGAACGGCGAGGTGCGCTCGCCGTCGATCAGATGGTGCGTGACGTTGGTGTAGCGGATTGGTTCCGGGAATTCGTAGTCCTCCTTCGCCAACCTCAGGAAACCGGTCCAACCATAGGGCACGCGGATTCGGTAGCGACCCTGCGAATCGGTGACATCGGACGCCCCGCCTGGGTCGCTTGTCACCGTCACGCCGCTGAGCGGCAGTTCACCGTTTACCTGGATGACGTCGGAGATAACCACCGTATCAGGCCGTGCGCGGTAGTCGCCTCCGTGATTCGATCGCACGAAATCGTAGTCGATACTGGCCGGATCAAACCCATAGCCGTCCTTCTTGGGCACCACCGTGCCGCTCCACCCGTACGGAACCACAGCTTGGTAGCGCCCAAGTGAAGAAGCCGACACGACCTTCCCGGGCAGGCCTTGCATCGTTACGCCGGGGGCGCCGACGGTGCCGCTAATGGTGTAGCTCATCACTTGCGCATCGTAGTTGTGATCGCTGAAATCCTTCGTAACGCCGACGTATCGACGCTGGTTGGGCTCGAATGCGTACCCCTCACGGAGCGGCGCGACCGCCCCCGACCAGCCGTACTCGACCTGCGCGGTATAGAACCCTCTTGAATCCGTGCGTAGGTCCCCAGGCAGTCCCCTCAGCTTCACTCCAGCGACGCCAACGTTGCCCGAGATCTTGAAAGTAAGTACCGATGCGGCGTAGTTCTCATTCGTGTGCGACCGCGCGAGATTGCGATAGACTCTTTTCGTCGGCGCAAACACGAAGCCCTCCTTCAGCGGCGTGACGGTGCCGGTCCAGCCACGGTCCACCTTGGTGCTGTAGCGTCCGCTCTCATCGGAGATCGGCTCTCCGGGCAAGCCCAGAATCGTCACGCCCGGCAGACCCACCGAACCGGAGATGGTGTACATCTCGTTCTCAATCGGCGGCACCTGCGCCGTGCCGGTAGCGATTGGCATGAGGAATGCCAGAGTGGCGAGTGTCAGAACGGTTCGTCGTCTCCGCGTCATGGTTCTATCCTTTCTCAGGTGTCATTTGTGCTTCGTCGTCAAGCGCCACGGCGCTAGTTCGCCATAGTGGCGGGTTCTGCCTGCGTCAGCGCGGCCAGCGATTGGAGTCCCCGGCCGATCTGGGTTCGGTCGCGGCGGCGATTCAGCTCGACCTGCTCGAAGGCTCGGGCGACGCGCTGGCGATCCTTCAGCCGGGCCGCCTCGATCAACTGCACCAGATCGTTCAGACGCCGATCCACCATCGCCTCCGACCCAGCAACGAACTCGGTGGCGAACGCCTGCAGGTCGCGCCGCACCTGGGCGCCGATCTGGGCCTTCAACTCCGTGTTCGCCTCGTCCAAGGCGGCCAGCAGGCGCTCATCCACTCTCGTCAGCGTCTCTTGATCAACCGCCGGCTTCAGGGCGCTCGTGATGGAACTCTGCAGATCCGTCCGGAGCTGTTCAACGTCGATCGGCGCCGGCGCCGTGAGCCGACCGATCGCAATGCCGACGACCAGCACCAGCACGGCCGCGACGGCCAGTCGGGCCATCCAGAACAGAGTCGAGCCATGCCCGGAGCGCGTCTCGGGAACCTCCGCCAGCGCCAGCAGCGCCCGATCCCGGCGCGCTTCCATATCGGCTTCCACCTCCCGGCCCAGAGCCGCCAAGCCCTCGCCCTGTGCCGTCAGCGCCTCAAGGTATTCCCGACACAGACGGCACTCCGCCAGATGCGCCTCGACCTGCCCGGCCTGCTGTTCATCCAGCGCCCCGAGCGTGTAGTCGGCGATTCGATCCTGCATTTCTCGGCATATCTCGTTCATGATCGGTCTCCGGCCGCGGTCAGGATCTCGTGGAGTTCCTTGATCGCGGTTCTGAGTTTCAGATAGACGCTTGAGGTCGAGATCTCGAGCGCCTCGGCGACGGACTTGACGCTGCGTCCGTCGTAGTAGTACATCACCAGGGGCAGCCGCAGGTCCAAGGGCAGTTGCGCCACCGCCTCCTGGAGGTCGTCGTTGTAGCGGTCCCGGCCAGTCGGCTCATCCACACGGTTGACGAGCGTCTTCTTGGCGGCCGCCTGTTTGCGTACGAAGTTGATGCTCACGTTCCGGGCGATCCGGGCGATCCAGCGGCCGAACTGATCGCCGTCGCGCAGTTGGCGCAGTTTCTCATACCCTTTGATCATCGTCTCTTGCGCCGCATCTTCAGCGTCGTGGGTATTGCCCAGCACGCCCAGACAAACCAGGAAGACGGGCTTATAGTGGCGCTTCACGAGCAGGGCGTACGCCGAGCGTTCCCCCCGCCCGGCCGCTCTGACCAATGCTGTATCGCTGCGCTGCTCCAAAGCAACTCCACTCTTTGACATCACTATAAGGACACGCCCGATACGCGCCAATTGCAGGAAAATCGGAGGTCTTCACGAATATTCCAGCGGTTCCAGGGTGCGGACAGACCCCGTGGGACACGGGAAAAGCGCAGTCGTCCTCGCAATTTCCCGGGGATTGTCGCCCCTCGTCAGGTGTGGGAAAGCGCCCCGATGGCATTATGGGACGGGCCAGGTTCTCGTCGTGTCACGCCGATCGGCGCGAATCGGCAACCCGACCGCGGGCAATGTCACTGTATTGTATTCCAGAGGCGATTGGAGAGTTCTGGATGACGGCGATCGGGTGTAGGCGGCAGCCGGAAAACGGGAGCGTTCGGCGTCGAGCGGGGCGTTCTTAGGGGCGCGATTGCGATTGATATCTTTGCGTACAGCGCGGTTGCGACAAGGCGGCGCAGGCGCAGCGTTCCGAGACGTTCAGCCGCTCCTGGACACGCTGGACGATCTCGCGTTTCTGCGCCGGTGTCAGTCCCCCCGTGATCCGCAGCGCCTCCTGGAGAATCGCGTTGTCAAGAGACAACCGGCGAACTTGTTTCTTGAGCTGCGCGACGGTTTGATCCATCTCCTCGAACCGCGCGAGTTGATGCGATGTCATATGGCCGTAGTTTCTGCGCCAGAGGTAGTAGGTGGCGGCGCTGATGTTCAATGCCTGGCACGCCTGAACGACAGTGTCACCCGCATCGATCCTGGCCTCGGCCACCCGGAGGAGTTCGCCGATCTCCTGGATGGTGTGCTGCTTCCGCCTCATCGCCGTTATTCCCTTCCGATGCAATGTCACTCGCTTCAGTAGTCAGTCTCTAATTGTATGTGGTATAGTCTGAACGAGACAAACTCAAGTTTCTTCCCTACCACCGGGACAGCGCCCCCTATGTTGGTTCAGGCCCGGGCGACAATTATCTGAAGCGAATGAAACGCGTCGACGATATGGCAGTGTGCGGGACACCGAACACTCATGACGAGATGTTGCCGGAGCAACCGTTGCCGAGGCAAGGTTCGATCGACTCAGATCATCCTCGCACGAGTGCACTCTATCTGGAGACTGGAATGACGGCGTATGCATCAGACTCCCTGGGAAGCTTCATGACCGCCAAGGCCCGCAGCCTCCGCGGCGTAAGCCTGTGCCATGGAGTGACATCGTATGGGCCGGGCAGCGCCGTCGCCATGCGGAATCCTGCTATAGAGAGAGGGGCGATTGTGTCAATCTCTGGGGCAGACCAGGCTACCCTCGGGCGCGACAGGCAAATCCCCAGGGCCTATCGCCATGGTCGCTCCGACAAGCACCAGAGAATGTTACGCAAGGGCCGGGTGTATTCGGTGGGCGGTACCGCCCTTCAGGCCGCCGCGACACAAGCGGGACGGCACAACAGGCGCGAGACCGATCTTCGGGGATTCGCCCTGCAGCGACCCGATTGGAAAGACACCGTACTTTGGGAAGGAAACTCGCTATGACGGAATCCACAGCAAGCACAACAACACGGCGGCCGGTCGGCGCCGACCGGGAAGGCAAGTATCTGACGTTTGCCCTGGCGCAGGAGGAATACGGGCTGGAGATTCTCAAGGTCCGCGAGATCATCGGGTACATCGAAGTGACGGCCGTACCCCAGACGCCGCACTATGTCAAGGGCGTCGTCAATCTGAGGGGCCAGGTGTTTCCTGTCGTCGATCTGCGCGCCAAGTTCGACATGGAGACCACTGATGTCACCGACGAAACGTGCATCATCGTCGTCGAGATCAGTGAAGACCACCGCAAGTACAGCACGGGGATCGTGGTCGACCGCGTGCAGGAGGTCTTGGACATTCCGGCTGAGAAGATTGAAGAGCCCCCGCAGTTCGGCGGCAACGTCGACACCGAGTTCATCCTGGGCATGGGCAAGATCGACGACTCGGTCAAGATCCTGTTGGACATCGATCGCGTCCTGGGCGGCGATGAGCTTGAGACATTGACCTAGATGATTGTGCGACTGCACTGACAGCAATTGTTTACGAAAGGATGAGGACATGAGGAAGCGAATGACAGTGAACCGACGCATCGTACTGGGTTTCTCCGTGGTGATATCCATTGCCCTGATTCTGGGCGGTATGGGTGCTTGGAGCATGCGTACGGCCAAGACCAATTCCGAGCTGCTCGCCCATGAGTACGTCCCTGAGGTGAAAACAGCCATGGATCTGCGCGGCGCCGCCAATCGCCTGATGTACCAGATGCGCGGCTACGGCATGACGGAAGAGCAGCGGTACTACGAAGCGGCCGAACAGGAGAACAGCACGCTGGAGAAACACATGGCTGAAGCGACCGACCTGGCCGACCGAGCCATTCATCTCAAAGCGCTCAAGGGACAGATCCAAGAGATGCGCGAGGCCGAGGAGACCTACAAGCAGCTCATGGCTCAAACCAAGACAACCGTGACCTCCATGGCCGCACTGCGCAGCCAACTCGACGAGAGCGCCGCGTCCTACATGCAGAACTGCACCGAGTTCCTCAAGGGACAGAATGCCGCCTTCGAGCGGGATCTGGAGGAACGACGCAAGAAGGTCAAGATCGTCACCGACATCGCCAACGTCGGCTCCCAGGTACGCACGTGTGAATTCAAGGCGCAAGCGACAAACGATATGGCACTGATGCAGCAGGCGATCGAGCATCTCGATGACGTGCCCAAACACACCAGCCAGTTGCGCCCGATCACTCGCGACGATGAGGACATCCAGCGCATCGACCACACCGAAGCGGCCGCCAAGCGATATGCTTCGAATATGGGCGCCTACATCCAGACCAGTCAGGAACTCGTATCGGTCCGAAAGAACATGGATGCCGCCGCGCGGACCTATGTGGAAAACTGTACGGCGTTCCTCGCCGGTCAGAATGATAAGATGCGACAGGAGTTCGAGCAGACCGGCGCCAATCTCGAAGAACGGCTGCAGAAGATCGCCCTGGTTCATCAGATCATCGATACCGGGAACGCCGCTCGTCTGGCCAACTTCAAGGGCCAACTCCAGAAAGACCCTGCGATTCTGCAGGAGGCCATCTCCACGCTCAAGGGGATCGGTGAAATCATGGCGAGCCTGCGCCAGATCACCCGCGAGACCGTCGACCTGAAGCGTCTTGATGAGACGGAAGCGGCCACGAACGCTTATGTGAAGACGATGGAGAACTATCTGGAGAAATGCCGCAAGCTCAACCAAGAGCGCAGCGCCATGGAGGAAGCGGCCGGTCGGCTCATGGAGAACTGCACGGCATTTCTTGAGGGCCAGCAGAACAAGCTGGTGCGGGACATGCGCGAACGCTATGAGAAGATCACCCTGGTCAATGACGTCGTCGACCTGGGCAACGAGACGCGAATCAAGGCCTTCAAATCCCAGGCGCTCCGCGCTCCCCAACTGATGCAGGAGGCGCTGCAGAACTTCCCCAAATTGGACGAGAAATACGAAGCGCTGCGTAAGATCACCCGGCTGGATGTCGACCTTCAGCGTATCGACGGCACCGAGGCGGCGGGCGATCGCTACGGTCAGGTCTTGACGACCCTGATGACGGAATGGAGCCAGTTGCAGGGGTTGGCCGAAGCACGCGAACAAGCGGGCGTCAAGGTCATCGAGGCCTGCAAGACCACGGCCGGCGCCGGCATGCAACACACCGACGAAATCGCCCAACACGCGGCGAAGTCCCTGTCCACCAGTTCCACGGTCATGCTCATCGGCCTGGCCCTGGGCACGGTCCTGGCTGTGGTGGCGTCGCTGTGGATCACACGCAGCATCACCGGGCCCCTGAATCGGATCATCGCCGGTCTGACGGAAGGTTCCGAGCAGGTGGCTTCCGCGTCGGGCCAGGTCTCCGCGGCTTCGCAGTCCCTGGCCGAAGGCGCGACGGAACAGGCCGCCGGCCTGGAAGAGACCTCTTCCAGCCTGGAGGAGATGTCATCGATGACCAAGCAGAACGCCGACAACGCCCAGCAGGCCAACGCCTTGGCCGCGGAAGCCTGCCGAGCGGCCGACGCGGGCGCCGACTCGATGGGACGAATGAATCGGGCCATTGAGGACATTCAGAAGAGTTCCGACGAGACCGCCAAGATCATCAAAGTCATCGACGAAATCGCCTTCCAGACGAACCTGTTGGCGCTGAACGCCGCGGTCGAAGCCGCCCGGGCCGGCGAGGCGGGCAAGGGGTTTGCCGTCGTCGCCGAAGAGGTGCGCAACCTGGCGATGCGGTCGGCCGAAGCGGCGAAGAACACCGCCAGTATGATCGAAGAATCCGTCAAGAATTCCGGCAGTGGCGTCGAGATCGCCAGCGAGGTCGGCAAGTCGCTCGACGAGATCGTCCAGCGTATCGGCAAGACCACCGATCTGGTCAGCGAGATCGCGGCCGCCAGCCAGGAGCAGGCGCAGGGTATCGACCAGGTCAATACGGCCGTAACCCAGATGGACAAGGTAACGCAGCAGAACGCGGCCAACGCCGAGGAGAGCGCCAGTGCATCGGAGGAACTCAGCTCGCAAGCCGAGTCCATGAATAGCATCGTTGCAGAACTGGTCTCGCTGGTTGGTGGCGCCGCGCAGAGGAAGCAATCCACCCGGTCGGCACGTCCGGCACGGGCCAAATCGCTCTCGGCCTCGGACCGCGTATATCACCAGATTGCGGGCCAAGCCGAAAAAGCGCCCCGTGCGACCGCAGCATCGGCGAAACAGTCCATTCCTCTGACTGACAGCGAGGAACTACAAGACTTCAACACCTAGTTGCCCTACTAGGCCTGATTGGGATTCCAGGTGGACCAGGACGGTCCACCTGGAATCTCGTCTATCGACGTGGAGAGAACACCGACGCTACCGGCGAGGGCTGAGACTGTAATCCTCAGGAACGTTCGGATCGAGCCGGTTTGTCTCGATCTTCTCGTGCCTCAGGAAGCGATCCATAACCGTGCGAACCGGCAGCATCTGACCGGCTTCCCGCATCTGTCCCTCTGATTCGAGGCGCACGGGCCAGTTCGTCTCGACCTCGACGCAGAGTCGAACGGTCTCAATGCCCTCGCGCTTCGCCTCGATGCCCTCGACCTCAACGCCGGCAATTTCACTGCGGCCCAGTTCGCGGTGCTCGAATCGGAGAGTCCATTCCACCGGCAGGTGGGGTGTCTGTGTAAAACCCTCTGGCGCAAAGAACCGGCCGCCCGAGCGACAGGCGGCCGGTGAGACAGACCTGATTGTCTTGCTCCACCGATTCGGCGGATCGTGCCGAGAAGCCTATTTTGCAAACGCGAATTTGGAGCCGGTGAGGCGCTCGTAGGCGTCGATGTACTTGGCGCTGGTCTTCTCGACGATCTCCGGGGGCAGCTCGACACCCGAGCCGGACTTGTCGAACTTGATCTCTTCCAGGTAATTGCGCACGAACTGCTTGTCGAAGCTCTCCTGGTCGCGACCGGCCTCGTACTTATCCGCGGGCCAGAATCGCGAGGAATCCGGCGTGAGGACCTCGTCGATCAGGATGGTCTTGCCGTCGACGACGCCCCACTCGAACTTCGTATCGGCCAGGATCAGGCCCTTGGTCTCGGCGTAGGCGCTCGCCTTGGCGAAGATCTCGATGCTCCGATCGCGAACGTAGCTGGCCTGCTCGAGCCCGATGATCTCGGCGGCCCGCTCGAAGCTGATGTTCTCGTCGTGCTCGCCCAGCTCGGCCTTGGTCGCGGGCGTGAAGATCAGCTCGGGCAGCTTGTCGCACTGCGTCAGCCCGGCCGGCAACTCGACGCCGCAGACCGTCTGATTCGCCTGGTACTCCTTCCAGCCGGAGCCGGCCAGGTAGCCCCGTACGACGCACTCGATCGGCAGGACCTCGACCTTCTTGCACAGCATGCTGCGTCCGGCCAACTGGTCCGCATGGTCGCTGAACGGCGCGGGGAAATCGGCCACGTCGTCGCTGATCAGGTGGTGCTCGACCTCGCCCTTGAGGAACTCGAACCAGAACTTCGAGATCTGGGTCAGGACGATGCCCTTATAGGGGATCCCGTTGGTCATGATCACGTCGAACGCACTGATCCGATCGCTGGCGGCGATCAGCAGCTTGTCGCCCAGATCGTAGATATCGCGGACTTTGCCTCGGCCCGGCTGCGTGCCGGGAATGTTGGTTTGCAGCACTGTGTCCATTACAAATCCTTTCGATAGTCAGTTTCGGGATCGCACATGGTAAGAAGTCCGCCCCCCCACGTCAACCGAAACGAACATTTCCCCAACAAACCGCCCCCAGCCACCTGATAATTGGCTTTGTTTGATACGATCGTCGCCCGTGCCCCGTGGTCCGTGCCCCGAACAGCGTCTCGCCTCCGGAGCAGCACCCTCCAGCCTACGGTCTCCGGCCTCCCGCCTGCCCCAATTGGCTTCGTCTGATATGATCCACCCTCGAAATCCCCTCCTCCAATCCGCAATCCCAAATCCGAAATCCGAAATCCGCAATTGCGGCCCTCGCGGCCGCAGAGATTGGCTTTGTTTCCCCGCACAACCCCCCTTCCCAGCCCTGAAAACGCCGAAATTGGCTTTGTTTGACATGATCCGTGCCCCGCAACCCGAACCAACCCTCCCCGATACGCAATACGCACGACGCAATACGAGACCGCCCCTTCGCACCCCGCTACTCGTCTCACCTTGTCGTCTCAGCCTTCTCATCTCTATCCAGCCCCCCCAGACATTAGTTCCATGAATATCATACCACGCCCCACCCCGGCATCAAGAAAAAAGGCCGGAATTAACCAGGGAAATCTCTGGCTCTCCGGACCTCGTTTGTCGATAATCAGAGTAGAGTGTTTTGCGACTCGGGTAGCGACGATCAGGCGAGAAATCCAAAGTGGGCAGACGTATCCCGGGGCGTTCTAGATTAGAGGCGATGATGACAAAGAAAGTCGCGAAGAAAACCCGGAAACGAATCGCCAAGAAGGCTTGCTCTTTCGGTTTCCAGTCTGCGAATATAGATTCTCTATTTCCCGTCTTGGATGCCCTAGCTTGGCTCGATCTGCCGTCACTCAAGCAGGTTGCGCAATTCGCTGGCATTGACCCGCGCACCGCCGGAAAACTCCTCAAGAACTGCCTGACCATCGGCGTGGCCCAGATCGTTCCTGAGGACAACTACGCGCTCACGTTGCCCTATCCGTACAAAGGTGGTATCGATCAGAAGGAGGCAGTCATTCGAGAAGCATTGGCCCGAATGCCCCTGCTCCAACACATGCGCCAGTTCATGACATTGGGAGACAACATTGGGGATGCTTGTAGAAAAGCAGCTACACTGGCGGGAATCGAGGGCTACGACGCCAAGGCATTCACTCCACTTCTGAAGTGGGCCAAACAGATGGATGTCCTCAAGCCGGAACTTGTGGTTGAAGACCTTGTTGAGGAGGCTGTGGCCGCGAAGGAGATACGACACGAGCAGGACAAGGACAAGGTTGTGGCGTTTTTATCTCACAGTTCGAAAGACAAACCTTTCGTGCGACAACTTGCGGCGGACCTGACACGTAACGGTATCTCGGTATGGCTGGATGAGCGGGAGATAAAGGTTGGTGACTCAATAACGGATAAGGTAAGTCAGGGATTGGCCCAGTCAGATTTCTTCTTGATCGCGTTGAGCGACAATTCTGTCGAATCATCCTGGGTCCAGAAGGAACTCAACCAGGCACTAATCACCGAGATCGAGGAGAGAAAGGTCCGTATTCTCCCCATCAAACTGTCCGACTGCGACATCCCGCCGCTTATCAAGGATAAGAAGTACGCGGATTTCTCTCAGCATTACAAATCAGGCTTGGCGGGATTGCTGAGCGCGATGAAGGAAGGAGAATGATATGGCGGAGAAGAAAACATCCAAAGGAGGAGGGAAAGGCGGGACCCATTTTCCCCGATTTCGACTTGAAGAGGCGGCTGTCTACGCAGAGAAGCTTGTGTCCAAGACGCACACAGGACCCCAGCCCGAGGCAATAATCTACCCTGGCGTCTTCGGTGCGTCGGGTTGGCGCGGGCGTACCAGGGCATCTGCGATGAAGCAGTACGGCTTGATGGAGGGAACATCGAAGGACTTGAAGGCCACTCAAGAGGCGAAAGATTTCGTGGCCACCCCCAAGGATGAAAGGCGTCCCTTGCTGCAGAAAGCGTGCTTGAAGCCAAAGTTGTTCAAGATGCTGTTTGACACATTTCAAGACGACAAGGTGAGTCGCGCTAGAGTCAGGCAACAAGTCCTGAAATTCGAAGTCCATCCAGACTACGCGGACAAATGCGTATCCGTTTTCATTGAGTCGGTCGTCTATGCTTCCCTAGCAACACAGGAAGGCGATGATATAGACTTTGGCCAGCACCCAGCTATTCAGGATGACCCCGAGGTGGAAGGCGATGGCTCTGAAGAGATAGATGAGCAAGGCGATGGCAAAGGGGACGACACATCTGAACGCCCAGGTGGCGGAAGGAACCCAAAGAAGGACCGCACAAGGCACGAGCGTCGATCCAAAGCTCAAGTCCAGATCAATATCGATCCATCAATGGACCCGGAGAAACTGGAGAAACTGCTCAAAGTCCTTAGTGACTACGGTCAGATTTAGCTGGGAAGAATGGGGCAATGGGCTTGGCGGGTCAACGCAGAATGATGAGAGTAGCCATCCGCAGAAGATCGTGACATCTCAGCTAGATTGTTGACGGTCACTCCTTCCATGGGTGACCAGCCCGGTAGGATGGGCAACTCGTTGCCCATGCGGATCGATTGACGTTTTGTCAACGGTGGGAGCGAGATGACGAACTATCGACGGTCGCGATTCTGTAGTGGAGATTTCTTCTTCGCGGTTGTGACATACCGACGTCGTCGCTTTCTCGCTGACAATCTGGCGCGGGCGTGTCTGCGGACGGCGTGGGAACGTGTGCGCGGGGATTGGCCCTGCGAGGCGGCGGGGATCGGGGTCGCGCGACCTTGGACTGATTGCTTCCGGCGAATGCGAGATGTATAATAGCAGGTGATTGAATGTATGGGTCAATCGCTATTGTCGGCACTATCGCAGATGTGGAGACCATCGCCGTTGGTCCGGCGAGTCACGAGATTGAGCGTCTCAGAGAAGTGTACGGCGTGGGCCGATGGCGAAAGCTGAAGGGCCGAGCGAAGGTGCGTCTGCCCGACGAAACGATCTGCCTGGCCGAGGTGCACTGGTATGAGGCGCACGGCGTAGGCAGGAAAGAGATCAAGATCAAGCGTATCCTCCATTTCGAATAGGCGCTATGGAAGCTCAAGGCAGTTCATCTCGTTTCGTTGTTTGTTTGAAGAATGAGGGGTGTGAGGCCTCGTTGGAGCCGCGTAAGATCTACCGGACGGTGGCGGACGCCGACGCCGATGCGCATGGCATGATCCGCGTGGTGGATGAATCGGGCGAGGACTATCTCTATCCGGCCGATCTATTCTGTCCCATCACCTTGCCGCAGGCACTGGTCGACTCGCTGGCCTGGGCGAGCTAGCGGGCGACGACGTACCCGCAGTCTGTGTTTCGTGCCCCCGCTTTGGACCGATGAATGGGATCGGCGTGCAATGTACACCCTACGCCACTAGCGGAGAATCGTGATGGCTTTTCTGCCGAAACGTGCGTCTCACATCCTGATCTTAGTCGTGCTCTCGGTCATAGCAGGACTGGTGGTTTCGTTGGGGCTGCTCTGGGGGACATTCGACACGGAATACTCCGTGGGTTTCAGCAAGCCGATGTGGAGCAAGGCAGAGGTCGGCATGCCTGAGAGCGAGGCGAAATCCCTGTTGGGAGAACCGCTGGACGAGGCTCCATGGACGAACCTTGAGAAGAAGACCCTGTACTATAGCAGGTCGCGCTCCGGTAATGGCAACTATCTGTGCTATTACCTTGTCGTTCGGTCAGGCACAATCGTGGAAGAACACAGGGACGTCTTCTGGGACTAGCCTCGGAGCGACTGTCTTGGGAGAGACTGGGCGGAGATCTCTCCACTCCGCTTCGCTCCGGTCGAGATGACAACGGGGCGGGACGATGCTTCGGTGGAGATGCAATTCGGTGGGAATGGTTGCGCGGCAGGTGAGGTGAGGGAACGGACGGGGGCGGGCGTATTTTCCGGACTCCGGGGCGAGAACTACGTATTTATACGTATTGTATGGGGGCGGGGGCGAATGCTATTATGGGGTTGATGTCGGTTTGGTTGCGCGCGGATTGAAGGGCTGCGTTCGCGGCTGAGCCGACGGGGCGACCCCGGTGCGGGGACGCCGCCCGGAGGAGCGGTATGAACGGACTCTCGGCGTCGGACGAGAAGGCTTGGAGTTCGCGCGGCGGCTGAGGGTCGTGGAGAAAGATCGATGAAGATCAAACGGGTCGCCGCGGCGTGTATCGTCGCCCTTGTAGTCGCGGGCCTCGGCTCGGTCGCGGCCGGGGCGGTGTTTACGTATCCCCCCGAGACCAACGCCGCGGGCTGGGTCTCGAGTTACCCCTACCAGCGGAATATGATGTGGGACTTCGATCGGGACCCCACGATCGCGCCGACCACCTACAACGACGACGCGTTCGACGTGCGCTACGCCGGTTATGACGATCCGGCGTTGTGGACTACCGACGCGGTGACAATGACCGGCGCGGTGACCTGGCTGCCCGGCTTCGGCGCCGTCGGGATCGACAACAGCAACGGGCGCGAGGCCGCCAGTGGGACGATCTCGTTCTACCTGAACAACCACGACCGCACGAGCCCATTCAAGCATGTCTGGGTCGAGACCCCCTATCTGGCCGTCATCGGCGTACCGGGCGACGTCTTGCCGCCCAGCGTCTGCTTCTCCTCGCCCGTACCCGGCGTGGATATCTCCTTCACCGACTTCGCCGACAACCGGATGTACGCCTGGTACATCGAGGTCTCCGAGAACCCGCCTCACGAGACGTTTGAGATCGACCTGACCGCCGAGCCGGGGCAGGTGGTGACGTTGGATTTCGTTCATATCGCCACCGAGTGCTCGGTCGTCGTTCCCGCCCCCGGTGCCGCTCTGTTGGCCGGCCTGGGCGCCGGCGGCCTCGCCTGGCTGAGGCGACGGCGCTCGCTCTAGCCAACAGTATAGTGCTGCGCGGCACACAAGGCACATTGATGCGATGTCCCCGTCCAGGGGGAGATCTCTCCATTCCGCTTCGCTCCAGTCGAGATGACATTCTGTGGGAAGGGCCTCGCTTCGGCCCAGATGACCACGGCGCGGGGCGGGTCTGCGCGGTGGTACTGATGGCCAACGATGCGGGCGCGGATCGGAACAATGGTTGACATGAGGGGGCGAATAGTCATAGCATAGGGGCGATGCTCACGGAGGAGTGGAAGGCGTTCCCGGGGATTAACTGGATATGTTTACAGGACTTATCGAATCGGTGTGCAGTGTCCGATCGGTCTCGGCCGGCGGCGGGGCCCTCGTGGTGGACCTCGGTGAGCTGGTCGATGGTTGCCGGCTGGGCGACAGCATCGCCATCAACGGGGCGTGCCTGACGGTGACGAACCTGGCCGGCAGCATCGCGACGTTCGGACTCAGCGCCGAGACGCTGGCCAAGTCGACGCTGGCGCAGCTCAAACCGATGGACAAGGTCAACGTCGAGCGGGCGATGAAGGCGACCGACCGGTTCGGCGGGCACATCGTTCAGGGCCATGTCGACGGCGTTGGCACGGTCAAGGCCGTCAAGCAACTGGGCGAGTTCGCGGATTGGGAATTCGCAGTCGGCGCCGATCTGCTCGAACAGATGGTCTCGAAGGGCTCGGTCGCCATCGACGGGGTCAGTTTGACGATCGCGTCGCTCGAACCGGAGGGTTTCCGCGTCGCGGCGATCCCCGAGACGCTGGCAAGAACGACGCTCGGCGCGGCCCGTATAGGTCAACGTGTGAACGTGGAGATCGACATCATTGTCAAAGTAGTCAGAAGGCAACTGGAGACGCTCACGCAAGATGGGCAGTCTTTAACGATCGAACGGCTAAGGGAGCTGGGGTTCTAGAGGACCGATAACCCTGCTTATCAGTATTGAAAACGGCGTTTTTGGCACATTGGAATGACCAAGCACGACCTGCACAACTCGATCTCAGACCAACTGGTCATCGGCGTGGCGATGGGCGACGCGGCCGGGATCGGGCCGGAGATCGTGGTCAAGGCGCTGGCCGATCCCGAGGTGCGCCGGGCGGCCAAGTTCATCGTCTTCGGGATGAACGAGCAGCTCTGCTACGCGGCCGACCGCGCCGAGATCGAGCCGTTCTGGGGGCGCCACCAGCACGAGAAGATCGGCCGCGAGTATCCTTATAAGGTCGTCGTCGCCGACTATGACGAGTACAGCGTCCCGCCCTGGCTCAAGGGGCCCAGCCACGCGGCGGGCGAATCCTCCATTCGCTTCTGCCTCGACGCGATCGAGGCGGCCAAGGACGGGATCATCGACGGCATCGTCACCGCGCCGATCAGCAAGGAGAGCTGGAAGCTGGCCGACGGCGCCTGGCCGGGCCATACCGAAATGTTCGCCCAGAAGTACAAAGCGGCCCGGAAGGCGATGATGTTCGTTAGCGGCCCGCTCAAGATCGCGCTGGCGACGATCCACGAGGCGCTGTTCGACGTCCGGCACAAGTTCACCATCGGCTGCGTCTTCGAGCCGATCGATCTGCTCAACGAGGCGCTCAAGGAGTTCTTCGGCATCGAGCATCCCCGGATCGGGGTCGCGGCGCTGAATCCCCACGCCGGGGAGAACGGCCAGTTCGGTGACGAAGAGCAGCGAATCATCGCTCCGGCCCTGCTGCTGGCCCAGGAGCAGGGGATCAATTGCACCGGTCCGATCTCGGCCGACGCCCTGTTCATTCAGGCCGTGCGGGGCGATTTCGACGCCGTCGTCGCGATGTACCATGACCAGGGGATGATCCCGATCAAGCTGCTCGACGCAGCCCACGCCGTCAATGTCACGATCGGCCTGC
>JANQFY010000416.1 GCA_028277585.1 Sedimentisphaerales bacterium | reverse complement strand
GCCGATCAACCGTGACAGCGGAACCTATCGAGGCAAACGTTTCACCGGCGGCGGGCGCTGTCACCTGCGCGCTCGCCTGTTCCTGCCCACCCTCGTCGCCCCCCCGCACAATCCCGTCATCCGGGCGTTCTATCGACGACTGATCCAGAACGGAAAGACCAAGATGACCGCCCTGATCGCCGCCATGAGAAAACTCCTGACGACCTTGAACATCATGCTCAAGAAAAATGAAACCTGGAACCCAAAAACCACTTGATCGCCAAGACAGTCGCTACATACTGGCCCTGAATCCGGTCTTCCCGTCTGCGCAAGCAGAGGGGCCTGCGCCCTCTGCCTGAGGACACAGGCCCCAATATGTACTCAATTCGCGCGATCCTACCAGAGGCTCGCGTTTCGGCTGCTATTGACCGATGAGTTCGATCTCCGCGATCTGCATGCTGTTGGCGCCCGCCGCATCACGGACGGTCGTGAACGTGATCTGGTAGTGCGCGTAGGCCACGTCATTGTCGAAGATGATCAGGGTCTCGTTCTTCGTGAAGCGAGGCCACTCTTCGGCGCCGGCGAAATCAACGACGTCGCCAGTGGCGATCACGGTGTACGGCCCATTGATGCTCCCATTGGAGCCGGAGAGCTCGAACGCGATGGGATCGCGCTCGGACGCGTCGTTGGCCGTGGTCAGCGCAATGCCCGTCACGATCGTGGCGCCCGCCGCAGGAGTGACCTGAATACCGGTCGGTTCGGCGTTCCCCTTGAAGTGCAGGAACTTCGTAGCGGTATCATCATCGATCGCCAGGTCGGGGGATTCACCGGCCGGCCAGCCGTTGTTGGCGCCGCCGGTGGTGACCCCATCATTCGGAACGCCCTGCACCGCATCGCCCGGTGCGGTGACATCCGCGCCCCGGTGGTAGGCGAGAACCTCGGGATACAGTCGAACGTCGTCGATGTAGACGACACCATTGGCCCCGGCGCCTTCGATACCGATGATCAGGGAGGTGACATTGCTCACGTTGCCGGCCTCAGCCAGGTCAATGCTCCAGAGATTCCAGCTTGCTTCTTTGATCTTGGCGGCCACGCCGTCATAGACGATCTTGGTGCCATTGATCTTGACGTACAGTTGCCCGCCGGTGTTGTCGGCATCCCCGTGGAACGAGAGCGTCAAGCTCTTGACGAGGCTGGCCGACCAGTCCTGCGCCAACGTCAACTCCGCCTCGGACATCGAAGCCCCGACGTTGTCGTAGAACAGAGGCATCGACTGGTCGCCGCTCTTGACAATGTCCTGCTCGGCGAACGGCGACTCGAGATGTCCGACAGTCGAACCATTGCTGGTGATGCCATAGCCATCGACCCACGTCTCGTAGATTCGGTTGCCCTCGTCGTCGGTGTAGCTCTCGAAGCCATCGACGACAATGTAGGTCTGTGTCGTGAAGCTCCAGAGGCTTCCGTCCCAGGTTTCCGTCTCCTGGTTCTCATCGACGCGCCAGACGTACATCGTGTCCAGATCCAGAGCGCCCGGGTCATAGCTGGCGACGTCAACCGTACCGGCCAGCGCGAGACTGTCCGCATCGGCGCCGATGTACACATCGTGCGAAACCGAATCGCGTCCGGCCCGCCAGGTCAGGGCAGTGTTCACGCTCACATCGACCGCTCCGTCAGCCGGATCGGGCTTCGTCGCGTGGGCCGGGATGTACATGAACCGGACCTCGCTGAGCCCGAACTGCGGGATCGCACCGAACCCGGCATTGGCGGTCAGCCGGACGAACTTGGCCGCGACGCCCTGCATGTCGATCGTCGTATTGGCCGTGTAGCTCTTCGTGGCGGTCGCCTGGTTGAACGTGACGTCGCCCAGGGCGGCCCACTCGGCGCCGTCGATCGAGGTCTCGATCGTGACGTCCTTGAACCCGAAGCCCAGGACCATCTCGAACTCCACGTTGTAGTTCCAGACGAGCAGTTCGTGCAGCTTGTAGACGCGATCGAACTCGTACTCGATATTCACGGGGCCAGCGGTGGGCATGCCGAGCCACATATCCGAAGCGGCGGTCGAGTGCGTGTCACCCTCGCCGAGTCCGGACCCGTTGATCGTGTTCTCAGGGCCTTCGCCCGGGTTCGACATGGCGTTGCTGGTGGCGATGATCGTCTCGATTGGATATGAGAAGGGCTCGGTCGTGAAGCTCCAGACCTGACCGGCGAAGACCGTGTTGTCGGGCGCTGCGTTGACTTCATCGATGCGCCAGAAGTAGGTGGTTCCGAACTCGAGCAGACCGTCGGGATCATAGCTAGTGCCCGCCTGGCCCTGGCTGACGAGCACGCCGGCGTCGCCGTTGTTGACATCGTCGAAGACGGTGCCCAGGTACACGTCGTGTGTGTCCGCGTACTTGCCGGCCGTCCAGCCCAGGGCGATGTCGCGCGGGATATCGATCGCTTCGTCCTCCGGAATCGGATCGCTGGCCATCTCCGGCCCGGCGCCGTCCATCATGACCGCGACGATCTCTTCGGGCGTCAACGCGTTGTCGTAGTACCGCACATCGTCGATTCCGCCGATCCAGTCGGAACCCCAACCGTCGGAGCCGATCAGCACGGGAGCGGGGCTGTTGGTCACGGCGCCCATGGCCGTCGACTCGGTCTCTTCGCCGTTG
Organism: Sedimentisphaerales bacterium; assembly: GCA_028277585.1. Taxonomy (GTDB): domain Bacteria; phylum Planctomycetota; class Phycisphaerae; order Sedimentisphaerales; family Anaerobacaceae; genus Anaerobaca. The sequence continues at coordinate 15,701 of JANQFY010000416.1, read as the reverse complement.
AGGTAGCACGTCAGGGTCGAGCCGTCATGGCTGCAGGCGATATGGTGCCATTCGCCCTGGTCCATTTCTCGGCCCACGAAGGCCCACGCGCGGGGCGAGGTGTTGAAGGTGAACGCCATGTAGGGCTGCGGGCCGCCCCAGCCGTAGCGAACCTGGAAACTCCAACTCGGGCTGGCCGAGCTGAGGGCCTTACACATCGGGGCCGTTTCCATGCCGCTCTCCGGGTTGTCCGCGTCCGGCCGGATCCACAGGGCCAGCGAGATCTCGTTGCCGATGTCCAGGCTCGCGTCGCTGCCGCAATCGACGCGATAGCCTGAGCCGTCGGCGCTGCCCGAGCCGGCGAACTCCATCGCGCCGCCGTAGACGCCCTCAATCCAGGTGGGCGTATCGCTGACCGTGCCGTGATTGGTCCCGACCACGTCGTTGACCGTGGTGCCCGAGCCCTCATCAAAGGTCCATCTGCTGACCAGGTCCGCCTGCGCCGAGCCGACGAGGCCCAGCAGCAGCAGACATGTGAGCAAACAGGTAAGTTTCGTGTACATGCGATTCCTCCTTTCAAGAACGATTGTATGACGACCGCCCGGCAGAACATGCACACCATGCCTGCCCAGGTTTCCCAGCAGTCTGATCGTCTTTACCCGACCTCGAAGGATCCTCTCACACCCGACTGAAGCGAGAGGACGCCCCTTGACGAAACGCTATGCCCATCGCGCGCAAACTTCTCGCGCGCTTGATCTTACCTTAATGAACCTGGGAGATTATACAGGTGTGGAAGATAGACCCGCCGACTTGCGATTCGCTACCTACCCTTCGCATCCCGATCCCACTCCTGCCTAGCAACCCGTTCTCCGAACACTCCCAACCGGCGCCGGGCGGAACCCGGACCAGTTCCACGTATCCCACCTAATCCGTTTGTATCAAATACACGGCGCGACTGCAAGGGGAATTCGCGCGAAACGGGTATCCACGTCGCGCAGAACGCCCAAAGAAAAAGGGCACTGCTCCGGGTGATGCCTTTCTTCGGCCCTTTAACAGGGTACACCCAAACAGTGCCCCACCCTCTCCGCACGTCGTCATCCAGGCGCGATTGTAACTCCGTCGTCGGCTCGTGCAAGTGTGGTGACTACGTATTTTAAGCCCGATTTTGCATTGGTGTTTGGGCCCGCGTTTCGCTGGTGTTGCGTGGCAGCGTCAAGCGCAGCTTGGCGATGGTTCTGGGGCGGTTCGTATGAGCCATCGCCTGGGCTTGCAGCCCAGACGCTGCCACCGGCCGGGGCGGATCACGGGGCACCGATCACGGGCGACGCTTTGCGAAATCTCGACGGGATTTCGCAAAGAACGTGCAGCGCTTTATCTACCAATCCGGGTGACATGCATAATTTTTTTATCGCCTTTCTGGACAAGGTGTTGTGCGTTTCGAGCGTTTCGGATTTGCCATTTTTTTCGCAAAGAACGTGCAGTTTCGCCCAAGGGTAGAGGCAGGCACAAATGAGGACCTGCGAATTTGGGAACGCCCCTGAAAGGCGGACATCTGATTCTGAAGGGACGAGACGGACATGGGATTTGACCTCGAAGCTTTCGACGATCTGCGACTCGACGCCGAGTATCTGGAATGGCTGGTCGATGTCCACGCGGCTGACATCCAACGCCACTTCGGTCGCCTGTGGGATTACTACGCGAATCCGACGGCCGACATGCACGGCGCTGCCGGGCGCAAGGTCGGCGCCGCGGGTCGGCCCTACGTGCAGGCCCAGGAGTATGGACTGCCCGCGCGGATTACGGGCCTGGCGCGGTCGCCCGGCGCCGGCGTCCTGGAGGCGCAACTCGTCAGTGACATCCAACGCAAAGAGGTCGTCATCGAAAACGATATCGCCTGGCGCGTGAACGCCGGAGCGGATTTCTTGTTTGGCAAGCCGATCAGCATCACTTCCAAGGCGCCGGATAGCCGAAGACGCGACGAAATTGAATCGATTCTAAAGTGTGTCTTTGCGGCTAACGGCGGCCTTGGTTTCTTCCAGGATATGGCGGTGCTCGGAAGCGTCTACGGGTTCGTCGATTGCTTCGTTCGTCCCAGCGTCTCGCTCTGCAATCGCGCATCCTGCCTTCCTCGCACCTCCGACTCCTCCTTTTCATTCTCCACCGTGCTGGAATGGACGCGAGCGATCGATCTCGAACTGATCGAGGCGCCGAGAGCACTGCCTGTCCTGGATGAAGACGACTATCGCGTCATCACGTGCTACGTGCAGCACTTCCACCAGAAGAAGAACGTGGTCAGTCACGCGAACTCGTTTCTGTCGCGCGTCCTCTCGGCGACGGGGCAGCGCCGTGACACGCGGCAGAGCGTCGCGGTGACTGAGATCACCGCGCCCGACCATTGGCAGCGCTACGAGGACAAGGAACTGGTTGCGGAAGGACCCATGCCCTGGGGGTTCCTGCCCATCGTCCACATTCAGAACATCGCGCAGCCCTACTACTACGAAGGGGTCAGTGACGTTGAGCCGTTGATGTCTCTGCAGGACGAGCTGAACACGCGCCTGAGCGACCGGGCCAGTCGGATCACGTTCCAGTCGTTCAAGATGTACCTGGGCAAGGGGATCGAAGGGTTCGAAGACAAGCCGGTTTCGCCGGGTCGGATGTGGTGCACCGACAATCCCGAGGCGTCGATCGAGGAGTTTGGTGGTGACGCCGCCACGCCCAGCGAGGACGCGCACATCGCCGAGATCCGCGAGGCCCTGGACAAGGCCAGCGGCGTCACGCCCGTCGTCGCGGGCTTGCTCAAGAACCGGCTTGGCAATCTGACCAGCGCCGTGGCGCTGCGCCTGACGTTCATGGGCATGCTCTCGCGGAACGAGCGCAAGCGGCACACCTACAGCGAAGGGATCAAGCGGATCAGCCGCATGGTCCTGAGCATGCTCGATACGACAGGTATCTATCGAAGCGATGAGTCCGAGCGAGACGTGGATGTCATCTTCGCCAGTCCACTCCCGGAGAACCTGATGGAGAAGCTCCAGGAAGCGCAGATCAAACGCGAACTGGGCGTCCCGGCCGAGCAGGTGCTCAGAGAGCTGGGCTACGAATCTGCAGCGGAGCATCGAGCCGTGTAGGGTGGGCCTTGGCCCACCGAAGCGTCAAGTGAGACAACCGCCTATCGTTTCGAGAACTGGTGGGGCAAGCCCCACCCTACGACATCAACCCATATCAACTGAAACATCACAGCAGTGATTGGGAGGCATTATGGATTCGAGTTTGACCGAGCAGCATGTGTCGCCGAGCGACGAGAAGCACGACTTTGAGCAGGCCCCGACGGACCCGACGAAGCTGGTCCCAGTGGGCGAATCGATCCGGTATCGCAAGAGGGCGCAGAGCGCCGAGAAGCAGGCCCAGGACCTGGCGGAGCAATTGGCCCGCGCGAGCGCCTCTCTGGAACAGATGGCGGCCGAACGGGATCGTCTTCAACTGGAGAAGAAGCTGACGCGCCAACTCAGCGCCGCCGGGGCGATCGATCTGGAAGCGGCCGTGCTGATCGCGCAGAGCCGAATCAGTGAAGACGGTTCCGGTGACGTCGGCGACTGTGTGGAGCGGCTCAGAAACGAGAAGCCCTATCTGTTCGGCCGGGGGAATGAGGCGGGGACGTCACGCAAAACTGCCGGCGCGAAAGAACGGGTCGCTCCGAATCGCGCCGCCCTCGAAAAGGCCGCCGCCCAGGCCGCCCGCACCGGAAGACCTGCGGACCTGCACGAGTATCTGAGGCTGCGCCGCAGCTTCGTATAGCGACCAGCTCGGCGCACGCACCACTGAGAAAACGAACCGTTGTTGAGGAGAGATAGAGCATGGCATTTAGCGGAAAAGCAACCTACTCGGCGGGCACGACGCTTCCCGAACTGGTCGAAGATGTCGCCGATCTGATCGGTCTGATCACGCCGTACGAGACCCCTGTCCTGAACGCGCTGGGCGATCCCCTGCGCGAGGCGCGGAGCACCCACCACGAGTGGCTCGAGGATGCACTGCTGCCCAACAAGGACGCGATCAACGACGCGACCTGGACGGACCCCAGCACGGATACGCAGTTCGATGTCGATCATGGCAGTCGGTTCCGCGTGGGCGACCAGATCCAGGTCGAGGGCAGTGAGGAGTTGATGCTTGTCACCGCCGTCAACAGCAACACGCTGACGGTCCTTCGCGCCTACGGGGACACGACCGCCGAGAACCTCGCGGACAATCAGGTGGTCAATATTCTGGGCAACGCGGCGCTGGAAGGCTCGGACAAGCCGGAAGCGCGTTTCACCAATCGCGTTCGCTGTGGGAACTACACGCAGATTTTCACCGCCGCGGTCGAGATCAGCGGTTCCGACATGGCGGCCAACCAGTTGGGCCTGCTCAGCGAGATGGACACGCAGAAGGAGAACCGGCTGCGCGAGTTGGTTCGGAATCTGGAGAGCACCGTCCTGAACGGGGGACGTCCTACCAGCGACCCGCAGGGCAGTGGGACCGTGCGGCGCTCGATGAAGGGGATCGTCCAGCACTTGGCGTCGAACGTCTTCCACGTGGGCGACAGCGGGTTCCCGACCGGCGCCGATCTGGACGAGGCGAAGGTTAACTACGTCCTGCGGAAGATCTGGGAGAACAGCAGCGGCAATGTGGACCTGATCGTGGTCGGCGGTTTCCAGAAGCGCAAGATCAACGCCTTCTGTGCCGACAGCCGCAGCTATGGTCCGCGAGATACGACCTTCAAAGACATGGTAGGCGTCTATGAGAGCGACTTCGGCGTCTGTCAGATCCTGACCACACGCTGGCTGCCCCAGGACGCGGCGCTGTTCCTCGATTCGTCGCGCATCAGCGTGATGCCCCTGACGGGGCGTAGTTTCCACTTCAAGCCGCTCGCTAGCGGCGGGGACTACGAGTGCGGCGAACTGATCGGCGAGTACACCGTCGAGCTGAAGAACGAAGCGGCCCACGGCATGATCCGTGACCTGAGCACAGGCTAACCATCATTGCGGATTGGCGATTTCGGATTGCGGATTCGCTGGGCAAACGCTTGGCGAATCCGCAATCTGCAATCCGCACTATTCATTCACAGCCCCACGACAGGAGACGCTGAATCATGGTGACGTTCTCAAGCGATATTGACATTCTCAAGTATGAGCCGGCGCTGTTTGGCGAGTTGCATCTACCCTGGCAGGTGCTGGCTAAGGGCACCGGCGCGACGCTCAGCGGGACGGCCCTGCTGGACGCCGGCGCCGATTTCTCCACGTCAGGTGTCGGAGCGGGTGACGTCATCTACCTGAACTCAGCCGATGGCGAACTGGACGGCGCCTATGAGATCGTCTCAGTCGATTCGGCGACGCAACTGACCGTCTCGGTTCTCAGGACCGACACGTCCGACGATCCGGTCGCTCCACCTGAAGGAACTGACGTGTCTTACCGTGTCAGCACCTTCGCGCCGCAGGCGGGCGAGGCGGCTTTCCAACTGACCGAGTATTTCGGTATCCAGCCGGGTTATCCCAGCAGTCCCATTGGTGTCGATCATATCCTCGATCGCGAGGTCCTGCGCCGCGTCTCGGTGTTCGCCGTGATCGCGAGCATCTATGCGATGTGGGCCAATCGGACCGAGTGCGTCGGGTACTGGTCCAAGAGCTTGCACTACAAGCAGCAGTTCGAGAAAGCCCGCCAGCGGTGCCGGCTGTCGATCGATCTCGGTTCGGACGGGATCGCCGAGCTGACGCGGATCGGCGGGGCGATCACCCTGGTCAGAGACTAGAGGGAGGTGACTGTGAGCACGACACTGGATGGCAAAGCACTATTCGATGAGCAAGGTCTGACGATTCGCGTCGGCGCCTGGCGGCGCGCGGTGGTCGAACGGGCGGTCTCAGGTCTGGACGGCGTGGTGAGCATCGATCTGGGCCGGCGCGATCGCGAGATTCGCCAGCAGGGGATTCTCCGCGCCGCGAGCCAGGCGGCGTTGCAGTCGCGTCTTGTGGAGATCGAAGGCTACGCCGGCGGCGCGACGCACACGCTGCGCATGTCTGATGGACGCACGTTCGAGAACTTGCGGATCGATGTGTTCGAGCCGCGTGAGACGGACATCAGTGGGCCGGGCGTCGCTATCGGGTACGAAATCGTCTACACGCAGCTTGGGAGTCCGATGTGATGTCGTTCTCACGCGAAGGTATCAACGATGTTCGAACATGCGTCTTGCCAGACGCCATCGCCGGCAGTGATGCTGTCGCCTTCAGTCGATCGCTGTTGGTAACATGGCGCTCGGCTCTGACAGACCAACTCCATCAAGTCTACATCGATGGATGCCTGGCGGGCGTGACGCTCGATCCCGATCAGAAGCGACTGGTCGTGCAAACGTCAAGCTCATCAGGAGCCTCGCATGTCGATCTTGTCGCTGTATCGCCTGCAGAGGCGTATATCGACTTCGCCGATCAGATCGATTCACCTGCCGCCAACCCGACGCGTATTCGACTAACCCTGCTACGCCGTCAGGATCTGCCTCTCGACGCGGTGGTCAATGTCTACTTCGACAATGGCTCCGGCACGCCCCTGAATGAGACGCCGCTGCCCGTCTGGCCCTGCTGGCAAGACAAGGCGGGTCTTGGGCTCGCCCAGTTTGGCGTCGGTGACTTCGGTTACGACGCAGCCGCGGCAGTCGGGCTTGGCAAGGGCAGTTTCGGCTATGGGCAGTTCGGCCTGGACGCGGATGCGATCGAGTGGGTCAGTCGAGCATTGCCTTTGGGACAATACCGCGTCGCCGTCAGGGTCTGCGACGCTCAGGGCAACGAGAGCGATATCAGCGAGACGGCGATAGTGACAATCGCCCCGCCTGCCCAACCGGCAGCGGCGCTCGAAGTCGTGACATTCAACGAACAGGCCAACCAACTGATCCTCAGCATATTGGATTAAGTACAGAGATAAGGAGATAATGATGGGCGAGGTCTACCCTTCAGATAACGACCTGCTGAACCTGCAGGCGGACGCCGAGACGGGCGTCGAGTACATCCCGACCGGCACGGCGCCGTACTACCTGCACTTCCGCAAGCTGCTTCATCGCCTGCTGCTCGCGACACGCCGGGCGAACGACCTGCGTGTCTACGATGCCGGCGGGCTCGATATCGGGATCAAGGCGGGCAAGTTCTGGTGCGGCACGACCCTGGTCAGCTACGCCGGTACGAGCGGAACCACGCTGGCCGATAACCAGGCGAACATCTACGTCTATCTAGCCGCCGACGGTACGCTCGTCACGGACGAGTACACCGCCTTTCCTTCCATGACGCAGACGCCCCACATTCGGCTCGCGGTCGTCACCACCTCGGGAGGCGATATCACGGCGATTGTTGACAGCCGCACGGGTCACAATTGCATGGTTCCTCACGCTGCCGGCGGTGCGCGTCGCTCGATCGAAGCGCACACGGCTGACGATACGCTCTCTGCATTCGAATCGGGGAGCGTGCACAGCAACCTCGGCGCCACGGGGGTCGTCACACTCACCTTGCCCGCCTCAGCCGCAGAGGGGACTGAATTCACCTTCGCCGTGCAGGCAGCCCAGGAATTGCGCGTTGATCCCGGTTCCGCCTCGATCCGAGACGATAGCGGCCAAACCGCCGACAAGTATAAATCCGCCAATGCGATCGGCGCGACCCTGACAGTGATCGCCGACGCCAATGGCGACTGGGCGACGACCGCCAAGCATGGGACATGGACGCAAGAGGCTTAAGCGGCGTATCGCGAATGATGAAAGGCACAGGAGATGGCAAACGAGATTCAGGCTGACTACGCAGCCGGCAACACCTTGTACGCGATTATCCGAAACGCAGCGGGTCAGGTCTGGCGTCCGGCCGGGCAGGCCTTCGAGAACTGGGGCGCCGATGCGCATGACGCGAGCGATTACGCGATCGCTCTGACGGACAAGAGTGGAAGCCGCTACGTGGGCGACATGGATGCGAACCTCCCGGCCGGCGAGTACGCAATCCAAACCTTCGTCCAAGCCGGCGCCGCTCCGGCTGATACCGACACACTCCTCGACAGTCGCGCACTGACCTGGACGGGGGTCGCCGAACTGACCGCTGCGAAGCTACTGGCCAACCGCGCCGTGCACGACCTCACAACGGGCAAGATCGACTACTACGACGAGGGCGGAGGTGTCATCTTCAGCCAGACACTGACGGACAGCGCTACGGTCGTCACGCGGACGTGCAACTGACACGAGGTTTCAAACTCGACAAGGAGCAAGACTGATGGGCAGCTTCTCAGATCACTGGGAGAACGAAGTTCTGGATCATTTGTTTGGCAAAGGCATCTACGCGCCTCCCACCATCTACCTGGGGCTGTCGATCGCCGACCCGGGCGACAACGGCGCCGGCCTGAGCGAGCCGAGCGCGGGTGGATACGCTCGCCTGGCGATTTCGGCAGCCGACTGGAATTCCGCTTCGGGCGGTTCGCTGGATAACGCCAGTGCCGTGGCGTTTGGCGAAGCGACGGGCGACTGGGGGACAGTGACACACTTCGCACTCTTCGACGCGGCGACCGGCGGCAACATGCTCGCCCACGGCGCTTTGTCCCATTCAAAGACCGTTTCCAGCGGAGACACGGTGCGCTTCGTCGCCGGCGATCTCGACGTATCACTCGATTGACAGGAGGACTTTCTCATGGCGGTAGCCAACAACGAACGACAGGTGACGTGGAGTTCAGCCAACTCGGCCAGCGTTTCGGCAGGCGGCACGCAGGCCTCCGATGCGGCGACGTTTTCAGCGACGGCGTTCGCGGCGATGATCACTCTCAAAGCGGACAACAACGGGACACCCGCCAGTGGCGATACCGTGGACTTCTTCGCGTTGGTCAGTTGTGGTGACCCTGACGGCGCCGGATCGGACGAGTTCCCGAACGACGACAGCGATGGGATGTTCCTGGCCCGCCTGGACACCAACGCCGACGACCCCGCCCTGGCGACGGTGGCGCTGCCCGTGGGCAAATCGGTCAAGCTCTACGCCAAGAACAACTCGTCAGGTCGAGCCATCACCGTCTCGGCCTGCATCAATGAGAAGACGGCCTGATGATTTCTCAACGAACCACGCCATCCCTCATATTGCCCGGTCATCCGCTGAGCAAAGGCGTCGTGGGTTGCTGGCTCTTCAATGAAGGCGCGGGCAACACGTTGCTCGACTCCAGCGGATATCATCACACCTGGACGCTCAGTGGTCCGACCTGGGAAACAGGCAAGTCCGGCCCCGCTCTGCGGTTCAATGGGTCGACCGACTACGCAAGCATGGGCGACCAGAACCTGCTGGACGTCGACGGGACAACCGGGATCACGCTCGTTGCCCGTGTCAAGACGACCAGTGCAGCCGATCAGTTCGTTCTCAACAAGCGGCCCTCCGCCGCGGCCGGCTGGAACCTGCGCGTCTATACCGGCGGGTACATCCAGGCCTATTGGAAGGACGCCGAAGGCGACGCCTTGTCCGCATCCATTGATGGTGTTCAGGTCAATGACGGGCAGTGGCACGACGTCGCTTTGGTCCATGACCACGCGGCGCACAGCATGACGCGTTATGTGGATGGACGACAGACCGGCACCGTGAACTCCAATGCGTCGTTCGGCAACGCCGCCAACGCGGCGTCCGTATATCTGGGAATGAATGAAGGAGGGGCGAATTACTTCTCCGGCAGCATGGAGTTCGTCTACTTCATTCGCAGGGCCCTGACGGCTGCGGAGATCGCCTGGCTGTATCGTGAGCCGTTTGCCTTTCTGCAGCCGGTGGGCGTGCGAAGCCCCGCGATGGTCACGGGCGGATCCACACATGACCTTGCCGGCTCGATCAGCGCTACCTCAAATCTCTCAGCCAGCGCCAAGGTGTCACGGAACGTCTCTGGTCAGATCCGAGCTGTTGCATCTCTGTCGGGTGTCTTGAGCGTCACGTCTGCGAGCCCTGCAACGACTCCAGGAACGGTCAAGGCCTGGCGATCGGGTGCCCTCTACAACGGCCTGACGCGGGCGGCATCCAAACTGGGCACGGCCCTTACCGGAGGTCTGTTCTGGACCCGGCGGACCGGCTGTTCGGCCCTCTATCGCGGCCCATCTCGCGTTGACGTGGACTTCGACACGATCCTGAGTGTTGTCGATCGCGACTCCCAGCAGATTGCCCTTCCCTCGTATCTCTCCCACGAGCCCGATTCGCGCTACTGCTACGTTGTCCGCCGGTTTAACGGATGTGGCGATCTGGAGCAGACGAGTTCTGCTGCAGTGGTGGTCCGAATCGGCGCCGATGGGGAACTGGCGAATGCTGTGCCGAACGAGATTCTCGATTTGCACGCGTCTCAGATTGCTGGCAACAGAGTCCAGCTTCTCTGGTTCTACTGTCATCTGGATGAGCAGGCTGCGCCCAAGGGATTCAATGTCTACTGGGACAGTGGCGCCGGGCAGATCGACTTCGATGAACCGCTCGCGCATGTGGCCTACCTGGGCCCGAAGCGCCATGGCTATGTCAGCGATAGTCTGACCGATGGGGCTTACAGGTTCACGGTGCGCGCCGTCGGGGCCGACCAAACCGAGAGCATGTCACTGTCCTCGGTGTCTTGCTCGATTGCGACAAGCCCGCCGCCAACCATAACCATGCTTGTTGCGGAGGCGATACGCTGATGGATCACCCAATTGAGTGCTTCACACCTGAGTACGAACAGCTTGCCTTGCCGGCCGCGACGCTGAAGGTCACCATCGATGACGTCCTGTGCGAGGATCTTGTGCCCATTCAGATCGTGCGCAGCAGTTGGCCCGAGTTCGGCTACGTCAGATTGCGCTACTGCCCTGCGGCGTCATCAGGAGTTGATCGGATCGCCCCGGAGCGCATTGAGGAGCGCTTCGCCATGGGCGGGGCTGTTTGTCTGCGACAGACCTACAATGGAGGGCCGCCCCAGACGGTTCTGGCGGACCTGCCCGTCTTCGTGGGGCAGATCGAGAGCATCGAGACGACAATCAATGAAACGAACGAGAAGGTTGAGATCGTTGCAACCGACTGCAGCGCCGTGCTGGATCGTGTCACCATCTACGGGCAAAGAGTTCTTCAGAACGATGGCTCGGTTGTGTTCCTGGATGGGCTGAGCACGGTCTTCAATCCGGCCGGGCAGGGCAACGCCGCTTCGGGACAGGTTAGCTCCGAGGGCAAGACCTGGAGAGCCTTCAGCCCGAACGCGTCTGGCGCAGAGTCCTGGGATCATGCGGATGTCATCGGTTACCTGCTGGGTGCGTATCTGCCCGCCGGGGCGTTGCATGCGCCGAGCCTCGATCAACTGCGCGGAATCGCTGGTGGACGTCTGGTGCGCGATCTCGACGTCACGGGCCTGAGCCTGCTCGATGCCTTGCGTCGATGTTGCGCGGATGCAGGGCTTCGGTTTCGGTTCGTGCCGCACTTGGTCGAGGGCGGGCCCGATCAGGCGATTGTCTTCTATCGGAATGGGCAAGGGCGTGCGGTGGAACTGAACTGCCAGCACGCCGGCGAGCAAATCAACTTGTCCCGGACGAGCATCGCCCGATTCGAGAGCCGACGAAACTTCCATCCTGTTACGCATCGGTACATTGGACAGGGTGATTTCAAGACTTTTGAAGCGACCTTCACACTCCTCCCGGCCTGGGACCCCGCTCTGGAGGACACGAACTACTATCGGTTCTCCCCATCGACGAATCCCGATTTCAGTGTGGTCAGGGACGTGTACCGCAAGTGGTGTCTCAACGAGGCCGGTGACTACTCCGGCGCGCCGTTCAATCAGGGTCCGGCGTACGACTTCTCGGGCGTGTTCAGTGGAGGCTCCTACGCGGCGCGGCGCCGGCGTTTCTGGCCCGCCTTGAGCAAAGGCGCGCACGGCCGCTCGCTGGGCTACTACTTGGAAGTCTCCTACGACGACGGCGCCCACTGGCGGCGGTATCCACACGCCTTCAACAACCTGCTCGCCGAGTGCGGCCTTTGGCTGAGCAGCGATCAACTCGATGTCAGTACGTGGGTCGCCGCGCTGAAAGGTGCTTTGAAATTCAGGATCACCGCTTCGGTTGTCAGCGACGAGCGGCTCACCTGCGTGCTGGCTGATGGGCCTGTCGGGTCGGTCGCTCCCCTCGTCGATCACGTCCTGACACTACCCCGTCGTTTCCAGTATCGTCAGGTGAGCGAACAGAGCATCTTCGCTTCGGCTCGCTCGGCATCGATCGACCCGCCTGATGAAGTTGATGACACCGAAGTGCTGCACGATTTCGTGCACAGCCAAATGCAAGCCTCCGCACCGGCCCTGGAGACCACCGAGATACAGACGCCCGCGTTGATGCTGCACCTCTGTCCGGGTGATCGTGTGTTGTCCAGCCCCGACAGTCGCGACTTGCTGAACTGCCGGCGTGACAGCCGCAGCTTGGCGTGGATCGAGCGGGTGCAGATCGGTCTACAGGAACAGTGTACGCGGCTGAAGGTCGTGCGACAGCGCGTTTGACAGAACTCAGAAGAGGTTCAGGATCATGACCCAACGATACCTTACCGATCAACAGGATGTGCTGGCCGAGTTGGCCAGAGATGGTTCCGAGAGCAGAAATGAGCGGGCTCTGCTCGTCAGTTCCGAGATGACGACACCGATCTGGCCCGTGAGGATCAAGAGCCGTGTCGACTACAACGTGTACAGCGTCCGCCGCGTCCTGATCGAGGATGCGGGCGTCACGCCCATCGAATTCGGCGAAGAGTTGGAAGCGGCCAACCTGGCTGAGTCCTTCACCAGCCAGGGCACGCTGGCAGCCGGAAGCTATGCAGTTGTCTTCTGCCTCGGTGAGAAGAATGTCTTCCACGTCAGACCCTGACGTAATTGCGGATTGCGGATTTGGGATTGCGGATTATATGCGCCTGCCTGCGATCTGGCCCGGCACGCGGCGCGGTAGTTGGCGCTGACCGATGTCCCGCTACGCAGAAGTTGCCTGGCGAAGACGTCAGCCGTCCGCGATCTCGGAAGCGAATCGACCAGATGAACGATGCGCAACGTAAAGGCCTTGGTTCGCTGCTTGAATTCCTCCGCATCCATGAGAAGGAAGATACCCATTTGTTGTGCCAATCCGCAATCGCAAATCCGAAATCCGCAATGGACAACAAGGAGGAACACATGGCCAATGGCAATTCCGTTCCCTGGCGGCTTGATCGCCGGATCAGCCTATCAGTTCTTGTTCAATTGACGGTTCTGGCGTCGCTGATTGTCGGCAGTTGGGTGAATCTGCAGCGTCAGCTCGATCTGCTGCAGCGCGATGTCACGATGTTGCTCGAAGCGCAGGCGGGTGTCTCTGAGGAACTGGAAGAGCTGTCGATCCGAAGCCTCTCGCACGAGTACCGCGTCCAGGCGCTGGAGAAGCGGCTGGGTGAGGATTCATACAGGCGTCCGTAGACGTCTTCGATGTGTTCTTTGACAACCGTACTATAGACGCGATACCGACACTCGTTCTTGTGTCGTCGTGGCTGGATCCAGCGCGCTCATGTCGATCGTCTTGAACGCGTTGGCTCCCTCCAGGCGATAGCCGAACGTGCCGGGATGAAGGAACTGGATCGCCGCGACCTTCACGTGGGGGCCGGCGCCACTGAAGGTGCTGCGCATGCCGGCCTTGTGGCGCCGCCATTCCTTGCCAAGCGGGATCTTCACGATCTGGAAGCCCGGCACGCGCACGGCGACCAGGCTGCAGCGGTTGTGGAACACGACGACATCACCCTGGGGCGACCAATGGATCTCCAGGACGCGGTCGATGTCCTCGGGCAGTTTCTCAACGCGCACGAAGCGGGTCTTGTCGCTGCGCTGGATATAGAGCGACTGATTGGGCGGGTCGATGGAGGGGCTCTCGACCACGTAGGCTTCGAAGTTTCCATCAGGCGACGTGACCGACCGAATCACGTTGGGTCCGTTGAGGAATGCTTTGATATGCGAGGGCAGCACGGGCAGCAGGAATCCGGTTGCGATCCCGAGCGGCAAGAGGATGGGCGCCAGGAGAAGGGCGAGTAGCAGGGAGACAACGATCGGCTTGGCCTTGGCCTTTCGCTTCTCCAGGTGGAGCCATCCCAGGGGCACGCCTATCAGGGCGCATGCGAGAAGGACATAGCTCAAGGGAAGCGGGAGGCCGATGATTCCCGTGACCAGCAGGCCGACCAGGCCGCAGAAACCGATACAGAGCGACGGTATGATCGCAGATTCCTTGACCTGCACGCTCGCTTGAGTATCGCCGCTTTCGTTCTCCATTTCCTGTCTCCGCTACAGATAGCTGAACGCTTGTGCTTTCGCCTGTTGCGATCTGCGGACGCCCACCGCATCCGCCAACCATCATTGTACTATCGGCTTCTCACCTATCTCACTATCAAATATAGACAAAAAGGAGGTCCACATGAAGAAGTCTCTAACGCCGAACGGCGTCGTTTGTAGTGTTGTCATCCTCAGTATCATCCTCGTTGCATCCGGTTGCGATAGTCTGCGCCTGGCGCCGAGCGAGCAACAGAAGCAGAACGCCTGGCTGCATGAGCGCACCGCGGCTGTCGCGGCCCAGACCGCTCACACCGAGCAGAGTTCCCAAGAGCTACAGGCGCTGACCAAGCTGTCCGAGCAACAGAGCCGGGCGTTTACATCTCACTATGGCTTGCCCAAGGAGTTCCCCCAGGCCGAGACCACAGGTCAGATTCTCGCGCAGTCCAACTGGCAACTGGCTCGGACGGCTCAGGTCCAATCCGCCGAGCGGCCCGACCCGTGGAAGGTTGCCGATTCGCTGCTGGAAGTCGGGATTGGTATCTCGGCGCTGCTGGGCGGCGTCTACGGCACCCGAGCCGTCCGCTTTCTCCAGGATGCCCGGTCCAAGTCCAACGCGCTCAAAGAGATCATCGAGGGCAACGAGCAGTTCAAGAAGCAGAACGACGCCCAAATCCAGCCCTTCAAAGCCGCCCACGCCAACCAGTCCCCCCAAACCCGCCAGCTCGTCGCCGTGATGAAGAGCGGGTGAGTTTTGTCGGAGTGTCACCTCATTTCTTCTTCCGGGCGGCGTTGATGGTGGCTACTTTTCCGTCGGCGAAGAGTTGGACGGTGCCGTCGCCCATGGTTTGGACCTGCGGCTTGATACCTCGGGCCCAGAGCTTGAAGGCGGTGCGGTGTTTGTTCTTGGCTTCCTCGATGAGCACGGCCTGGGGATTGCCAAAGTTCTCGAAGTGGATGACGTACCAGGACAGGCCGGCAGGGCAATCGTCGAACGCCATTGCTTCGTTGACCTCGTTGATCAGTTCGTTCTTGTCCTTGGGCAATCGTCCGGTTCGTTCCTGGTAGATCTCAATACACTGGTAGAGGTTCTTCTGCTGTTCGCCGCAGGCCTGCACATCCATGAAGACGCGTCCGACGGCGGTGCTCCGGTCGAAGATCTCGCCGCCGGGAGCGTTCCTTCCCATCACGATCAGGGGCGAATTGGCGAGCCACACCTTCAGGCCGACGAGCGAGAGAAGCAGAGCGCCGCCGATGACGGCAACGATGACCAGGGGTCGCTTCGGACGTTTCATGTCGCACCTCCCAGAAGGGTTCATTGCTCCACTACGGTTCATTGTAGAGAAGCCCGTGGAGCCGTCAAGTGAAGTTGTGCGATGGGGCGACGCTGGATAAGCAAAGGGCCTGCACCCGGCTTGGAACCGGATGCAGGCCCTTGATGAAACAAAGCCTACAGTGACCTTGCCGCC
>JANQFY010000415.1 GCA_028277585.1 Sedimentisphaerales bacterium | reverse complement strand
GGATGTCCATTGACGTCGTTTCATCAGCTGCTCCTATCAAGTGACTTCGGGAACGAATACTACCCAATTCCGTTAGCCGCTTAAAGGGGAGCAGTATACGAATGACACTCTCAACGCTCTCAGGATTGGCATCGAAGCTCCGTACAATTACGGCGGTCGGGTGGCTGTAGTCGGGTTTACCTCCTGGCCATCCACCGATGGGGCGATGATGATCCTGTGATAGGAGTAGCCACTTGATATATTCCTCGGGGAGTGGGTAGGCAACTGTCTCACCTAGCGTGTCAAGCACCGAAGCTGATAGTTCGGGATGTAGTCCTTTCTCGATATTCTCGATCGCCATCTGAGCATAGCGTTCGCTGAAATCAGAGCGTCCGCCAGCAAGTTCCACACAGACAGGAAGAATCAACGAGGAGAACTCCCGGGAACTCGCAAGCCCCAAGACAAGGTCGACCGCTTCCTCTGGAAACAAATCTGGGCCAAGACGGGCAGATTGCCTCAGACGCTCGGAAGCCTCGTTTCGCTCGCGTTCATCCTCCGAGAATACGCTCTCAAGGAACTCAATTACGCTGTGAGATTCAGGCTCGGCTTCTGCTGCGATCGTCTTGGTTCTTGAACGCAAGTCAGACCTCAACTGGGCTATCCGTTTGACCTCCTCCTGGGCGGCTCGTTCATGCCTCTGGACCTTGTCTCTGTGATTAGCAATGATCGCCCGCCCCCAGGAGATGTTACCGTTTGAGGTATGGTGCGGGCAATCGGCACAGTGTTCCACAAGGAAGTCGGAAAACATCCATCGCAAATTCATGGATTCGCCATGCCCCACCACCTGCGTACAGCCAATGCTGTGGCTCGCAACAGGAAGCCCTGTCATCTGCGCATAAAGGCCCTCTGATACTTGCTCGATCTCCACATGTTCGCACCAACATCTCATTTGGCGCAGGCACTCAGCATTATCCTCCCCGAGCTTTACAGATCTCTCAAAGTCACCGCGCTGAGACTCTTCAAATCGTCGCATTGGCTCTTTGGACTCACCCTGTCACAGTGTCGTTTCGTACTCTGGAATTCTTACCCAGCAAAGATTGCATCGCCTGCACCCAATGGGAGATAAGAGTTACCACCAATCCTATCCCAATGATCATACTGCCATCGCCATTGGGATTGCCAGTCCCAACTTATCGAGAAGAAGGAAGATATTGTCGCAAGCTTAGAGCAAGCTCAAGCCACTTGTGACCGCAAACACACCGGGTCGCACGCAGGGGATTGCGCAGGCTCTCTGATTGCAGAGTTCTTAGCGCTTTCCATCTCTGATTTCGTGGACGAAGTGTTTCCACCCTCATCTGCTCCACGCTCACGCCAGAACGGCTCAAGCACAGCGATCAACGTCACACTTGGACCAGGGCATCATGATCATGTATTGACCGGACCGACACCGAAGCCGCTGCCTCGGCCGCTATCGCAACGTGCTCCCAACATCCGCGAAGTCTCTTCCCTATCCCATCACTATCCGCAGGATTGCCTTCCGAAGATCAGGTGACAGCCTGGACCATCGCTCGATGACCGGCTGCAATTCTGGGTGAATTTCTAGTTCAGAAAACAAGCCAGAAACAAGCTCCTGATTTTCGACGACAGAATCCGCCTGATGAGGATTTGTAAGTGATGACTCTCCCACAACTTCCTGAATATCCCCGAGAGGATTCGAACCTCTAACCTTTGGCTTCGGAGGCCATCGGTCGCCATCGTAGAACCGCACGTCGAATGGGTCTCAATGGAATCCCCCAACTACCCCATCGCTATCCTCAGAATCGCCTTACGTAACTCAGACGAAAGGTCAGGCCAAACCCTGATCAATTCGACCAATTCGGGATGGTCTTGGGTGATGGACGCCAAGAGACACGCCAAGTCAGTTTGGCCTGGTGCCGTAACCCCTTCTTGCACTATGGGTTTGCAGTCTTGGGCATTCGGCCTACGGAACCGAAGGTTAGGGGTTCGAATCCTCTCAGGCGTATTTCCCGCCCGTCGCCCTGCCTGCGGAGCATCGTATGCGTAGACCTGTCGCTTGAACCTGAAACATAACCGGGCCGCGCCTTACCCTACGCGCGGGCCGCACCCACAACAGAGGTTCATCTCTCGGGGCGGCCCTTTCTATTCCATCGGGCTCGCTCTCCCGGCACAAGGCGTGAGACACTTTGTCAGAAACCGGATTCGCCCCGCGTTTCCTTGCGCTTCGCCTTGCAGGTCTCAATAAGTGTGTCGATTCGTCTACCGTAGTTCGGATTACACCAGTAGCCCTCGTCATGGTACCACAGACCTGGGATCAACTGCCTGTCGCCGAACTTGAAGTTGGGGTCGCGTGGCTCGTAGTTCTCTGGGTAGACGTATACCCCGAAGTCATTCGTCCATCCGCGCATTTCAACGATCAGAAAGTCATGAGACGTCGCTTCGACGGTGTGCGGCTGCAGGTTCTCAATAGGCTTGGGTATTGGCACGTCTGGCGGAATCGGGAATCGATGAAGCCCTCTGATTCGGTACTCATGGCGAGTCTGGTCCAAGATCTCTCTCCCTGCCTGCAATATCTCTTGATGGTCTGACTCACACAGCAGTTGGACACGTATCTGCTCTGCGTGACCTACGGGATCGTCCATGAAGCCCCGTCGTGCTGCTTCCAGAATCCCTGGAAGAGTCCATGCAAGGACTAGACAGCAAATCGCGCCAGCGATTACCAATCCGAGGATGACTCTCCATCCCAGCTTCTTGCGACGTCGCATCTCACGACCCCCTCGACAAGTAGATACCCCCTCCCTTCGCGCCAGCGATTACCAATCCGAGGATGACTCTCCATCCCACCTTCTTGCGACGTCGCATCTCACGACCCCCTCGACAGGTAGATACCCCCTCCCTTCTATCGTTATACCTGTATGATAGCCCTCTCGGTGGAGCTAAGTCAATCGAAGTGACAACATTCCGGGGGAGCCTATCACCGGATGTGCAGTCAGATGGTCAACAGACCAGAAGGTCGGGCAGGGGATCGAGGATTCTGACCGAGACAGCATGGGCCCACAAACCGTGCGTATTGTCTCACTCCGGAACTGAGCCGCCGGCAGGTGGTCGGCCGCCAACCGGGGCTGGACACAATACACGGGCACGAGAAGAACCGGATGTTTCTATTTGTCCCCAAACGAAACCACGGCTGTCCTTGTTGCCTTCTTCAGATCGACGGTCTCTCTTTGCCGGCCGGCGGTGACGCGGTGCTTGCCGTAGAACGCCCGTACGCGACACTGACCATTGGCGTCGGCAGCGCCCTCCCAACGAGTCCACCACTGTTTGAACATCAGATCGCGATAAGCCTCGGCGGCCGGCGTGGGCGTCCAGTCGCGCCGGTAGAGCGACGACTGAGGAATCCAGTTGGCGCCTTCCCAGAAGCCCCACATCAGTATCCCCTCCACCGCCGGGTGGGCGAAGCAGATACGATAGTATTTCGTCAGCGCCTGGGCCTTGACCCGCTCCTGCTCCGGCGTGAGCATCACGTTTCGCTTCCCATAGATAGAGGAGCGCTGGCCCGGAAAGTTGAACTCCGTGATACGAATGGGCAACCCCGTCTTGGCGAGTTCGTCAAGGGCGCTGCGAAGCGCGTCGGGATCGAAAGTGTCGCCGTGCAGGTGGCCTTGTACGCCGATGCCGTCCATCGGTGCGCCTTCGGCGAGAACGCGGCGGATCTGCCGCACATAGTCATCGAGTCGTCGGCCCGTCAGGATATCGTAATCGTTGAAAAACAACCGCGCCGTTGGATCGGCCTGTTTGAACCAAGTCGCCATCTGTTTCGTGACGCCGGGCCCTAGACGCCTGGCGTAGTAGTTGCCATGAATCATCTCGTTGTTCAGATCGATCTCAGCGAACCGACCGCGGTAGCGGCCTGCAACAGTGATCGCCCGGTTCTTCAGCGTCTGACGCAACGCATCGTCATCCAACCGCTTGACCCAATCCTGGACTCGGTTTGGAATGCCCCAGAACAGGCAATGGCCGCGGAGTGGAATGTCGTGCTGGTCCGTCCAGGCCAGGATCGCGTCCAAAACGGCATAGTTCACCTGGCCCTGCCGCCGCTCCATCGCAGGCCATTTCAGGGCGTTCTCGGTGACGGCGGCGTTGAAGTTCGCGAGGAAGGTCTCTTTGTACTGACGCTCCAGCGCGGGATCAAAGCGACCACTGAAGACCGACGATGAGAGCGCCGCCCCAAACCAGAACTCGTGCCGCACCTGTTCGACTCGGACCGGGGTCCCAGGCTCGGCTTTAATGATCAGGGTCCCCATCCGGTGCTGTCGGATCGCCGATTCGATCTCAGCGCTGTCGGCGTGGGCACTGAGTATCATCAGAACACCCACCGCCAAGGTCAAACGCATCACCGTCATGTGACGTCCCATTCTCAACCTCTCATCCCAAGTCTGTTCGCGACCACTGGACTTCGCCACTCGGCACAGAGTGGAATCGCGACCGTATCTTATCCGCCCCTGCGAATGCGAACAAGCACCCTTGCCATACAGCGTAGTCCTCCGACGAAGGTAGCACGCCGGGAGACAGATCGCTATACTGGAGAACCCAGTTGGCTCAGTAACGAAGGAATCGGATCGGCAACGAGGAAGGACGCCATATGAAGGTCTCACACCTCGCAAGGAGATTCGCGTCGTTCTTCGCCCTGGCGCTGGCCTTCGGCGCCGGGCGCGGGCGGGCGGAGATGACGCCGCAGGAACGTCAGAAGATTGAGCAGGCTGTACCTCGTCAATGCACGATCGCCCCTAAGAAACCACGCCGGTTACTGGTCGTCACGCTCAACATCAGGGACGGCAGAGTGGTGAAGGGCCATCGATCGATCCCCTATGGCAATTACGCATTCGAATACATGGGCCGAACCACCGGTGCCTTTGAGACGGTCGTCAGCAACGACATCGAGATGTTTCGGCCCGAGAAGATCAAGCAATTCGACGCGATCTGTTTCAACAACACAGTAGGCGTGCTCTTTGACGATCCCCAGTTGCGGCAGAGTCTGCTCGATTTCGTTCACAACGGCGGCGGCTTCGTGGGCATCCATGCCGCAGCCGCGACCTTCGTGCAGTATCCGAAGTACGACCAATGGCCCGCCTTCGGCCAGATGCTCGGGGCCTACGAAGACGGGGGACATCCCTGGGGCCCCAAGGAAACGATCACAATTCGAATCGAAGATCCCGACCATCCGGTCAACGTCGCCTTCGCCGGTAGAGGATTCGATATACGCGACGAGGTCTTCCAGTTCCGGCATGGTTATTCGCGAGACAAGCTGCGCGTCCTGCTGACCATCGATCCGGACAAGACCGACATGGGGCCCCAGCGCCGCATTCTCCCCGAACGGCGCAAGGACAAGGACCTGGCGTTGAGCTGGGTGCGTAGCTACGGGAAGGGACGCGTCTTCTACACCAGTTTCGGGCACAACAAGGAGATCTTCTGGAATCAACCGCTGCTGCGCCATATGCTCGATGGGATTCAGTTCGCCCTGGGGGATCTGGACGCTTCGACGACGCCCAGCAACGAACTCGGTTCCGCCACGAAGACCACGCAATAGAAAGGACATCGATCGCCCATGAGCCATACGACGACGCGACGTGAATTCCTCAAGACCAGCGCGGTAGTGGGCACGACACTCGGCGTCCCCACCTTCGTTCCCGGTCGAGCGCTGGGCGCCGACGGCACCGCGCCGAGCGAGAGAATCGTCATGGGCTGTATTGGGGTCGGCAGTATGGGCAGTGGACATCTGCGCGGCTTCCTTGCTCAGGAAGACGTCCAACTCACCGCGGCGTGCGATCTGCGCGCGGCGTTCCGACGCAAAGCCAAGCGCCTAGCCGATGAGCATTACGGCAATCAAGATTGCACGACCTACCACGACTTCCGCGAACTACTGGCCCGTCCGGACATCGACGCCGTCTGCATCGCCACGCCAGACCACTGGCACGCCCTGATCGGCATTGAGGCTGCGAGGAATGGCAAGGACATGTACCTGGAGAAACCGGCTGACGTGCATGTCGCCGCCGGCCAGGCGTTGCGGAAGGCGGTGAACGACTACGGCGTCGTCTTTCAGTTCGGAACCCAGCAGCGATCGAGCCGGGACTTTCGCTTCGCCTGCGAACTCGTACGCAACAAGCGGATCGGCGTGTTGCACACGATCGTAGTCGGTTCGGTCCCCGGCGCGACCCTGGTTAATCAGGCGACGCAGCCGGCACCCGATCCGCGTGAATTCGATTACGATATGTGGCTCGGCCCAGCGCCCTGGGCCCCCTACACCTTCGAGCGGGCCGCCTCCCGCGCCGAGGGCAGTCCGGGCTATTGGATGCACATCCACGACTACGGGCTCGGCTGCCTCAGCGGCGCCTGGGGCATTCACCATATCGACATCGCCCAGTGGGGCAACGGCACGGACGACACCGGACCGATCGAGATCGAAGGGACCGGCGTCATCCCGGCCGATGGACTGTGCGACACCCCGGTGACCTGGCGCGTCGAGCACATGTACGCCAACACCGTCAAGATGATCCACATGGATTCGAAGCACACGGCCAGTGAATTCCCCCAGTTCGCCAAGGCAAGCAAGATTCTGCAATACCAGAACTGCGGCGTCCTGTTCATCGGCACCGACGGCTGGGTCGTGGTCTCACGAGGCGGCATTGCGGCCGAGCCCGACTGGCTCCTGAAGGAAACCCTCGACGCCGACGAGATCCATCTGCCCGTGAGCAACCATC
Organism: Sedimentisphaerales bacterium; assembly: GCA_028277585.1. Classification (GTDB taxonomy): domain Bacteria; phylum Planctomycetota; class Phycisphaerae; order Sedimentisphaerales; family Anaerobacaceae; genus Anaerobaca. The sequence goes on along the minus strand of JANQFY010000415.1, from coordinate 1,787 downwards.
ACAAGCGGAATTTCCTCGATTGCGTCCGCTCGCGGCGCGAGACGATCTGCCCGATCGAAACGGCGGTTCGCTCCGACACGATCTGCCACCTCGACGACATCGCCATTCGCCTGGGCCGCAAGCTCCGCTGGGACCCCGAGAAGGAACAGTTCATCAAGGACAAACAGGCCAACCGCCTCCTCAAACGCCCCCTCCGCAGTCCCTGGACATTGTAGGAGAGGCCACTCTGCCCTACTTTTCCCACCGCTCGGTGATCGGCTCGAGGAGGACGCCGATACTGCTACTTTCTCTGGTGGATTGTACGGCACCCACGAGGCAGCCGTGGTTGTTCAGGTCGGTCAGCCGAAGGTCCTCCCAGCTACCAGCGGCAACGTACCCATCCAGCGAAAGCTGGCCCAAATTCGGATCGTGCAGGTAGTTCTTGGAGGCAGTGGGCGGAAACCGGTAGCCAAACAGTTTGCGGCTAGGCCGGAAGCCCTCCGAGAAGACCACCTGGCCAACGTCATTCATCTTCACTGAGCCCGGCCGGTCCGTATTGAGTTGGACAATCTTCTTCAGGCCCGCATCCGGATGCCAGAGAGCAATACCAAATGTGCGTGGCCCCGCTGACGACAGACCAGCGACATAACCACCCCTGTTGACTTCGATCAGTCCGCGAACCGGGATCGACTGAGAGGTCGAAGCCACGCCCTCGCTGATGTCCACCAGCCCCCGACCACCACCGCCGGAAACAATGATCTGTCCGACGTCGTTGATGGACCACGCCCGCGTCTCCACGATGGTGGCCGGCGTCAGATCGCGCAGCCCCGAGGCCGAGTCCCAGAGGAAGGCATGACAGATACCCCCACCGGTTTCCGCTAGACCCACCACCTGGCCCAAATTGTTGATCGCCCGGGGCTCACCATGGTCGCCACCCAAGGTGGGAAGGACGCGCCTGCCATGGTCTGTATCCCAGATGAACGCCCGGTTGTGACCGTTCGGATCGCGCATCGTAGCAGCTATCTGTCCGACGTTGTTCATATACACATGATGATTGACCACCGGCCCCAAGTCCTGCATTCCGTTGTCGCGATCCCAGAGGAAGAGATGATAGGTTCCCTTCGCCACTTCCGAGAATCCAGCCACTTGTCCCCTGTCGTTGATCGCACAGGGCAGGGTGAACGCCCCACCCAGCGTGGGGAGTTCTGTCACGGTGTAGAGCTTTGGCTTCCGCCGGTATAGGGCAAAAGCCACGCCGAGCAATATCAGACACGATAATCCGATGAGAATGGGAAGGCACCTTCGCTTCATGCTCGCCTCTTCTCCGCACAGTTGTCTGCCGCCGAACGCCGTTGCAGCACCCCGGGGACTCTACGACTTGCCTTTCTGGAGCAGCTTGTAGACTCGGAGTAGTTCGCCCACGCTCCAGGCCTGCGCGGGGCAGCCGGCCGGTCGCTGGGGCTCGTCCCCGTCGAAGATCTCCGAGACGCTGCCCAGACACCCCTCCGTCGTCAAGTGGCGCAGCAGCGGTCCGATCATCTCGGCCGCGCTCTTCTTGCTGGCCTGGCTGTAGTTGCGTACCTTCAGGTAGGCCTCGATAAACGGCCCCATCAGATACGGCCAGACGGTCCCCTGGTGATAGGCACCGTCGCGCTGTCGTTGGGGCCCCTCGTACCGGCCCTGGTAGGCTTCGTCGCGTCGATCCAGCGTGCGCAGGCCGTGAGACGTCAGCAGGACCTTCTCCACGATATTGACGATCGCTTTCTGTTGGCTCCGCTTCAGAGGCGGCCCATAGGGCAGCGAAACCG
>JANQFY010000378.1 GCA_028277585.1 Sedimentisphaerales bacterium | reverse complement strand
TTTGTGCGAGGCAACGGCGTATATACCCTTGTCTTGCTTGTGCCCTTCGCAGTGCTTGGAGGCTGCGCCCCGGAAGCGGACAACGAACAGGACGATGCCGCCCCGGTGGATCGACTCATCGATGTCGGGGGGCATCGTCTGCATTATCGCTGTCTGGGCGACACCGGGCCGGTTGTGGTCCTCGATACGGGCGTCACCGAGACCTATCGCACGTGGGAGAGCATTCTGGACGATATGTCACGCGACAAGCGCGTGCTCGTCTACGATCGAGCCGGCTATGGGGACAGCGAGATGGGCCCTTTCCCGAGGACGGCTCAACAGGTCGCCTCCGAACTCCACAGCTTGCTGGGACAGGCCGAGGTGGGAGACCGTTTCCTCCTGGTAGGGCACTCCCTCGGCGCCGCTCATATGCTGGTCTTCGCCGCGACCTGGCCCGAGCAGGTCTCTGGGCTCGTGTTGATCGATCCGCCCCCGCTGGCGTTCATCGCGGGTCGTCAGTTCACCGATCTCTTGCCCATGTTTCACCAGCAGACCAGCGCGTTTGGCCAGTTGGCTCAGGAACATCGCCAGGCGGGGCGGAACGACCAGGCGGACTTCTTCGAGACCGTCGCTTCGGAGTCCGAGACGCTGGTTGCGATCACCGCCGAGCAACTTGACCATATCACGGACCTGGGTGATATCCCTCTGATCGTCATCGGGGCCGGGCGGCCCAACCCCGCCTTCGGCGACGCCGCCCAGGCGTTCCAGGACTTCTGGATCGAGTCGAACCGCCAGTTGGCAACCCTCTCGACACGAGGCAGGTTCGTCCTCGCCCCCGAGGCGTCCCATCACGTCCACCGCGACGCGCCCGAAGTCATTCGCGCCGCCGTCGATGAGATCGTTACTGTCGCTGAGTAGCTGATTTGTGCGGGGTCGCGATACCGTTTCCCCTTGTGTGACGCAGTCGCCTTTCCCATAATGGAATGGACTGGGCCGGGCGTCACGTTGGATATTGCGACATGCCCTTCACATGCAGCCCGGCAAAACGGATGTCAATGGGGACATCGCGAAGGGAGAGCGAAAATGAACCACACTCGACGGGTGAAGGGGCTATTGGTATTCCTGATTACGCTGGCAATCGGCGGCCTTCTGCCGGCGGGGTCGCCGCAGACGCGTCGTATGGTGTCGCTCGTGCAGGTCCAGGTGAATCAGGCCGTCATGCCGATGAATTCCGAGACGCTCAGGACGCTGTTGTATTGCGACGCCGTGGCGGGGCGCGCCGCGCGCGATGTGTTGTCCGTTGACTTCGATCCGGATATCCATCTCTTCACCACCAAGTCTGTTGCCTCCGATCAGCCGGACGTTCTGCAGTTGGCTGTTACGATCAACCTGCCTGTCACGGTGGATGCCGCGGCCGTCGAGTTCGAAGACGCCCTGGCTCAGAACCTGCGCGGTGAATTGAAGAGATCCTTCGACACGCGTATAGAGTATCTGGAGGAACGTCTGAGCTCTGCCAGACTTCGGGTCGAGAGAGCGACAGACGCGTTCAACAGGGCAGTCGTACAGAGCGTGCCTGCTGGTGATGAGTTGATCAGCCTGGACCCGGCTGATGAACTGATCTATCGTCAACTAGACGAGACGGTGGATCTCTCCAGTTTGAATCACGACATGTCCTTTCGTGAGGCGGTCCAGATGTTGCGGCGAAGTGTGGATCCACCGCTGAAGATCGTTGTCCTCTGGAAGGATTTGTCCGACAACGCCGAGATTGAGCCTGCCACCCAGGTCGATATAGACGGTTTGGGTGTGGTGCGACTCGGCGCGGGGCTCAAGAACTTGCTCAACGCCGTAGCGGGGGGATTCACACGACTGGACTACGTTGTTGACGACGGCGTCGTCACGGTCGCCACTATCGACAGTCTGCCGGCGACGCAAATGGAGGCTTATGTCCATCGCGTGCCGGCGCGGCTCAGATCTCTGGCGCAAACCAACCAGATAATCCGTACGATCATGGAAGCTGTCGAGCCAGAGAGCTGGTACGATTTGACCGAATTCGGTACGGGAACGATCCGGCCGCTTGGAGACACTGAATTGCTGATCTGGCAGACCCGTCCCAATCACCGGAAGATCCAGCAGCTTCTCCGGCAGGTCGCCCGCGCTCCTCTAGCTCTGCTGTCGGTCGATGCCTCCCCGGAGATGCTGACCGATCATCTCCGCCTCTTGATATCCTATCGGGACAAGCTCCAGGCCGAGGCAAACAGCATTCAGAAGGGCCTGACCGAGCTCCAGCGAAGCCGGGCGGACACAGAAGAGCGGTACCACCGAAACTCCTGGAATGCTGTTCACAAGGATCTGATCGGCGTTCTCGGCGCGCTGGACGCGCTGAAGGCGAAGATTGCGGATGGAACGTCCGACCCGCCGGTCGCCGAGGAAATCGATGGAATCATCCGCCAAATCAACGCTTGCATGGAGCGATCGAATGAGCACCCACCGGTGCGCCCGCCAGGAGGGTTTCCATGTCTGGGGCCCCTCTGGCCCGCGTCCACTCAGGAGCAGGCGCTCGCGGCCCGACTGCGTTCTCAGCGAGCGACGCTGGAAACGGTGACGAGCAGGATCGGCGAACTGGATCGCCGGCTCGTCGGCCCGCAGCTCTTCGACCCGGAAGCAGTGCCCATTCGCTTCGCGACCGAGAGGCTTCAGAGTGCGATGGCTCATACGGCCGAGTTGGAGACGCTCCTTCTGGAGGCCGAAGCCCCTGTCGTGACCATCCTGGGAGCGACGCAGTGAGAAGGAGGTTGATCCTTGGCCCGCCGTTGTGCCCGGCATTCGCGAGGTGAGAGATCATGAAGCTTGAGTATCTACCAGCTGGGTCTCAGGATTGCCCGCTGGTCCGTCTGTATGACTTCGATACGGGCGAGGCGGTGCAACTGAGAGATGTTGCCTGCCGGTTCTCCAAGTGGTCGGTCGACATCGTCGCGGTCCATGACCTTCCTTTCGTCGAGCCCGTTGATTCATGTCGTCTCACGCTATGTGTTTCCAAACGCAACCACGGACTATCTCTACTGGTTGCCCCATCGAACCTAGTCTGTGCGCTCTCGCAATGTGCTTGGGACAACATCACGGGTCTGATCGACCCCTTCTGTGAAGCCCAGGCTGAGCACGGATTCCAGTGGTTGGACAAGTCCGGCGATATTTCGCTGTTGCTTTCGCCGTCTGGTGACTGGTGAAAGCAGAAGCCGGCGAGCAGGGCGTGGACATGGGTTGGGATCGGGGCTATAACCTCTGACTGACGGCCTGGGGGCCGGTTGTGATGGGTTCTGATACGGGGAGTGCAGGAATGAGCCAACGGCATGGGTGCAGTGACAGTGAGGTGGGGCACTACACGTGCCACCGGACCTCGGAGAAGATTGCGATCGATGGCAAGCTCTCGGAGAGTGTTTGGGAGCGGGCGCCGAAATCGCCCCGCTTTGTGGACATGGTGACCGGTGCGCCGGGCTTTCTGGACACGCGTATGGCGGCGCTGTGGGACGATGAGAATCTCTACATCGGTTTCTGGGTCGAGGAGCCCAACATTCAGGCCCATTACACCGAGCGCGACTCGCCCGTCTACTTCGAGAACGACATCGAGGTCTTCATCGCCGGGCTCGATTGCTACTACGAGTTCCAGATCAACGCGCGCGGGACGATCTACGAGGTGTTTTATATCTGGCAAGAGGCGTACAAGAAGGGCGGCTGTTTCGACAAGCCGGAGTTCGACCTGTTCACTCGTTCGGTCGATGTCATCGGTGGGTTCCAGGACCCCATGCGCTACAAGAAACACCCGCGCGGGCGGCGCTGGGCGTTTATGGACTGGGATTTCCCGGGCCTGCAGACTGCTGTCCATGTTGATGGCAAGCTCAACGACAGCATGACGCTCGATCGCGGCTGGACGGTAACGCTGGCGTTCCCCTGGTCGGGGATGACAACGCTGGCGCAGGGCCGTTCGACGCCCCCCAATCCCGGTGACGCCTGGCGAATGGACTTCTCCCGGTTCGAGGCGCTGCAGTACAACGAGCGACTGGTCGATCCGTCCGTGGGCTGGTCGTTTAACAAGCACGGCGTCTACGACTCCCACATTCCCGAATGCTTCACGTACGTGCACTTCTCGGACGAGACCGTCTAGGCGGGTGTCCAGCGGGCAGACGCAAGTTCGATGCAAAGGAGAGACGCCATGCGATGGGAGTACAAGACCATCAAGCTGGCCGCCCGGGGCTTCGCCGGCGGCAAGTTCGACGAGAACCAGCTCGACACGTACATGAACCAGCTCGGTTCCGAGGGGTGGGAACTGGTGACCGGCTTCGATACGAACAAGAACTACGGCGAGACCCGTGACGTCGTCGTGATCTTCAAACGGTCGCTCTCCTAGACGCCGTTGTCTTCGGGAAGCCTATGAAGAATCCGCGAACGTACGGAACCGCGCCGTTCAAGGTTGCCCTCGTCCATGGCGGTCCCGGTGCGCCGGGCGAGATGGCGCCGGTGGCGCGGGAACTGGCGTCCGAGCATGGTGTCTTGGAACCCTTGCAGACCAAAGCGTCGGTCGCCGAGCAGGTCGAGGAGCTTCAGGGTTTGCTGGAGCGCCATGCGCAGGGCCCCGTGATCCTGGTGGGCTACTCCTGGGGCGCCTGGCTCAGTTGCCTGTGTGCGGCCCAACATCCCGAACTCGTCGAGAAACTGATTCTCGTTTCGAGCGCGCCGTTCACCGAGGACTACGCCGCGGACGTGCAGATGACGCGTTTCGCCCGCCTCAACTCGGAGGAACGGCAAGAAGTCCGCACGATGATGGAAACGATGAAGGACCCCGCCGCCGGCGATAAGGACGCGCTGCTCGCCCGCTTCGGGGCGCTGTTCACCAAAGCCGATGCGTGCGATCCGATGACGTTGGAGAGCGAAGGGCTGGATGTTCGCTGGGATATTCATCAGAGCGTTTGGAGGGAGGCGGCCCAGTGGCGCAGCAGTGGTCGGCTGCTGGCTCGCGTCGCGACCATTCAATGCCCCGTCGTGGCGCTCCATGGCGATTGCGATCCGCACCCGGCTGAGGGGGTCCGCGTGCCGCTGTCGGAAGTGCTGAGCGACTTCCGCATGATCCTGCTACAGCGGTGCGGCCACAAGCCCTGGATCGAGCGACACGCCGCGACGGCGTTCTTCGACGCCTTGCGGCGCGAATTGCCGTAGCCCTGATGCCCCCGTAGGTCGTGCGTCCCCGCACGACTTGTGATCTCAAGTGCTAACAGTCCCGTGTGACGGTCCGAGAACCTGACGGCCGCGCCGGACGACCCCGTCACTCCCTCTACTCAAATGCTGCTCAACTCCCGTTTCGATGCTGATACCGGGCAGAAAAGCCGAAAAAGTCGCGGGCGCAAGTGGAGATTCGCCGTTTCGAGGTCGATGTATTGGGCGTACGTGTGTGGGATTAGCCAAGACGTCGCCGGCGACTCCGAGCCGGTTGCGTCTTCCTTTTTGTGCCAATACGGATGGAGATCAGGTATGACGACAGTCTTGTGCCTCAAGGATGTCCTGCTGGACAGCGCGAAGGAAGTATTCGAAACGATGGTGTTCATGAGCCTGGAGGAATCCGAAGCGGGTCTCTCTGAGGAAACGGAGGTCGCCTTGCTGGGGACCATCACGTTCACCGGCGCGCTGGAAGGCTACCTGACTGTCTGCTGCGGGATGCCCTGCGCCCAGACCATCTCGGCCGGCATGTTGTGCATGGACTCGCCCGACGAGTTGAGCGACGACGACGTGATCGACGCGATGGGTGAGATTTGCAACATGGTGATGGGCTCGGTCAAGACGCGCGTCCAGGACCATGTCGAAGGTCTGACCATCTCCATTCCCTCCGTTGTCGAGGGACACAAACTCCGCAGCCGCCAGACGGAAGACGCGACTCGCGTCGAGGTCAATGCGAATCTGGCCGGCGAGCATCGCGCCGCCTTTGCGCTGGTCTATCGCGAGACCGGCGGCGCCGGTTCGGAAGGATAGCCGCGACGGTATCCGCCATTGAGTAGGTCGCTGCGCAGTGCTTGCGCGGCCGCCTCGGCATGCCGCGTGAACGTGCTGTAGGTCTCCGTCAGCGCCGAGCCCACGATCGCGCCCGTCTCGCTGTCCACGATCCGGACACGCAACTTCATCGGGCTCCCGGGCCGATCGTCCGCCTTGTAGTATTCGCACATGATCAGGGCCTCGACGCCCAGGATGCGCTTGATCTTGGCTCGCGTCTTTTCGTCGAGTCGGCCCGCCAGCAGGTCCTGCTCGCCGATGATCTCCGCCAACCGGCTGCGCTCGACGAACGTGATGGGTCGACTGACGAACGTTCGGATATAGGCGGCCATGAAGATCTGCTCGCGTTCCGGGTCCAGCCCGATCACGGCCAGACGCTCGTACGTGAGCAGTTCGGGTTTGCTGAAGACCGCTCTGGTCTTGCCCTCGCAGCCGGCCAGGAGCGTCAGGCCGAGCCACAGAACCACCGCTGAAACGATCGCCATCGATCCGCCGCGTGTCCGCATCGTTGTCACTCCTTGACTTCTCGTCATCGAATTCCGTTCCGTCCCCGAGCCGAGGGACCCTAATCATCTTATCGTCCCATCCCAATCACACAAGAGCCCTGTCCCTGATTCTCGGTGCACCCAACGCCGACGCGGCACCTGTAGGACGAGCGTCCCCGCTCGTCTCAACTGCGAGCACTCAATCGCCTCGACGTCGCGTTTCTGCCTGAGGCCAAGAAGTCGTGCGGGGACGCACGACCTACTCACCGCACCTGTGCCTGCCCGCATCGTCTTTCCCGCCGTCTGTCATCTCGACTAAAGGCCCGCGCAGCGGGCCGTAACGGAGAGATCTCCTCCAGGGATGAGAATCTGACCGAAGCGGTGACATTCACCTGCCGAACCCCATCGCCAAGCCTCCGCGGCGCTACGGCTTGACGCTGCCACCCACCCCTTGGTCGTTAGGGGTGTCCATTCGAAGGCAGGGCAACCACGGGGGGTCGCCCCTACGAGTGACGATGGGCGCGGGGCCCTGGCGGCGATATGTTTGCGGGGCGGGGCGGATGGCGGTATGATGTCGGGACGCCGCCGGGGGTCGATGGTCGACGTTGGCGGGATCGCTGAACCGACGAGGAACAACCTAATGCGTATAGGTATCATCTCCGACACCCATGACAGCTCCCGTTACGTTCGCCGGGCGCTGGAAGTCTTTGCCGAGCAGAAGGTGGAGTGCATCCTGCACGCCGGGGACATCACGGGCTGTTCGACCGCGTCGACGCTCGCGATGGCGCCGGGGAATCGGATGATCGCGGTATTCGGCAATTGTGACACGGAGCGGCTTTCATTGCGCTCGGCGATCGAGACGTCCGGCGGGGAGATTCACGACCGTGTCTTCGACGGTCAGGTCGACGGCAAGACCGTCACCATGATGCACATCCCGCGCGGGATCAACCATGCGGCCGCCAGTGGGAAGTACGACCTGATCGTCTTCGGGCATACCCATCGCCAGGACATCCAGCGCTCGAGCACGACATTGGTAGTCAATCCGGGCGCCGGTCAGACGGTGATTGTCGATACGGCGGATATGAGTGCGACGGCCCAGTCGCTCGCTTGAAACGCCAGGTCGGACCGGCGAGGATGTCACCGGCCCGACCCTGACGGATAACCTCAGTCGCTAGCTGCGCAGCTTCTTGTAGTTCTGCAGGCACAGCTCGATCGCCTTGAGCGGCGGATAGGCGTCCTTCTCTTCCTCGACGATGTACCACTCGGTGGCGCCGGTAGTCTCGCAGATGGCGAACACCTCGTCCCACTTGACGTCGCCTTCACCGATGATGGCGTCCTTCTTGGTGGCCGACCACTCCTTCAGGTGGACCGTCTGGGAACGACCGGGGTACTTCTTGAGGTACTTGATCGGATCGGCGCCGCCGGCCATCGTGTTGCACGTGTCGATCTGCATCACGACGTTGCTGGCCGTGTTGTCGAAAAGGATCTCCCAGGGGATCTCGCCCGTGTCGAGGGCGTGGAAGTCGTGCGCGTGACAGTGGTAGCCCACGTACATCCCGTGCGGCTTGATCACCTCGGCGACCTCGTTGAACCGCTCGGCGTATGCGAGCCAGGCCTGCTTGGCGTTCTCCTCGGCGGGCTTGAGCCAGGGGCAGATCAGGTACTTGTTGCCCAGCGTCTGGTTGAACTCGATCGTCGCTTGCAGGTTCTCTTTCGAGAGGGTCTCCATCGCCGTGTGGGTTCCGCAGCACTTGAGCCCGTTGTCGTCGAGCATCTTGCGGAGGTTCTGGGCGGTGTTCTCGTAGTAGCCGGCGAACTCGACACCGTCATAGCCCATCGCGGCGACCTTGGCGATCGTGCCGGGCAGGTCCTTGGCGCAGTCAGCCCGCACCGAATAGAGCTGGACGCCCACGGGTAGAGGGCCCTTCGCTCCGGCGGGGCCTTTAGCGGTTTCCTCAGGTTTCACGGCTTCGACATCCTCATCTTGTTTCTTGCAGCCGCCTGCGATGACGCCCATCGCAGCCACGGAAGCGGCGCCGGTGGCCAGGAAATTGCGACGGGACAGTCCTGGACGATCTCGATTCGTTTTCATGATCCTTCACCTCCCTGTGTGGTCCACAAACGGAATCTTACCTGCCGGTGCTTGTGGCCCCCGCGTGAGGGCCGCCAGCGGCGCAATTGTAGCGGTCCACTCCGGGCCGGTCAAAGGCAAAAGGAGACGTGCCGGCCGCTGAGACGAGTACTGAGAGAGCAAAGTAGCTTGACACCATTGGTGTTTCAGGCTGCAATGTTCGCTGGAACACGTGTCGCGTCCTTGGGCGATTGCACGTGTCACAGTTTTGTTCAATCGACAGGGGCCCCGTGCCCGCTGTCTTAGGGATTGTCTAAATAGATGTTCGCCGAACTGAATGCCGCGATCCTGCCGGCCGGCCGTATCGAACTCGAATGGAGTTCCGTCGAGAATCCCGTTGGGAGGGATCAGAAACGGCTCCAGGACGCGTTATGCAAACGCATGGGCGAGGACTACGAATCGTTCCTGTTGTTTCTGGGCTTCTCTGACCCGGCGACGCCGCTTTCGGCTTCGCTGGACTACTGGCGGAAGGTGACGGGGTGTTTTGCCCAAGCACTGATCAAGACGCCTGATCTGGAGATTCTGAGGCATGAGGCATCGGTCGCTCTGACCGATGCGGAGGCCGCTGAGTTGCTCGATAGGGCGCCCTTCATGCCCGGTTCCGAATACCTGAAGCGGGACCTACTTGACACGTTGTGGTCCGAACTCAACAGGGCGTATCGACGCCAAGTCAAATCGTATAAGGGGTCGGTCGCTGACTTTCTCCACACCTTGAGTCCAAAGGTGCACCTTGTTGGCCGGGTCTTCTTTCATCTCGTCGAGAGCAAGAAGGAGGCCTATCCGTTCGCCTTCCTGGCGACCTACTCCGGTCGCCTGGACTCAGAGAGCGGTTGCAAGCACCTGCCCCTGAAACACGCTCTGACTCAGTACGGCGCTGATAGCGAGAAGTTGCTCGAACTCCTTGCGACTGTCCATCAGGCAGCGGCCGAGAGCCGGTTCGTTTCCGAACTGCTGGATAGCGGTGAGATCTTTCATGCACTGGCCCTCTCGGCCGCCGAGGCCCATACGGTCTTGAAGGAAATCCCGCTCTACGAACGGGCCGGCATCCTCTGTCGTATCCCCAACTGGTGGAAGAATCGAAAGGCGGGGCTGCGACTCAATATCCAGGTCGGTGACACTCAGCCGACCAAACTCGGCATGGACGCCATCCTTGATTTCGATGCCGGATTGCTTCTGGGAGATGCTGTCCTTTCGGTCGAAGAGGCCAGGGGATTGTTGGATGAATCCGAGGGGCTGGCCCTCATCAAGGGCAAATGGGTCGAGGTGGACCGCGACAAACTCGAACAGACGCTGCGGGCCTACGAGGAAGCACAACGGTTGATGGCGTCAGGAGATCTTACGCTACGTGAGGCGATGCGTCTGCAGTTGAATGCAGGCAAGGCTCTGGGGCTTTCCCACGATGACGTCGAAGTGGAAGTCTCCCAGGGGCAGTGGCTTGCATCGGTGATCACCAGACTGCGTGAGCCTCAGCGGATTGAGTCCGTGAGGCCGCCGCGTCGATTCAGGGCCACGCTCAGAGCCTATCAACGCCGGGGTTTGGACTGGCTGTGTTTTCTGGATGGTCTGCAATTGGGAGCCTGTTTGGCCGACGATATGGGGTTGGGCAAGACCGTACAATTGCTGGCGATGCTGAGTGTCCGGATGGCTGGCAAATCTGGCACAGGCACGAAGAAGAGCCTCCTGATCCTGCCGGCTTCGCTCATTAACAACTGGACGGCCGAAATCGAGCGTTTCACCCCCTCTTTGCGGTGTTTCCTGGCTCATCCATCGGGTGGCGCCGACCGGGGAACTCTGAAGCAGGGCCCTGCGCTGGACAATACTGATTTGGTCATCACGACGTACGGCCTCTGTCAGCGATATGATTGGCTCAATCGCATCGAATGGGATCTCGTCGTACTGGATGAAGCACAGGCGATCAAGAACGCCGGGGCCAAGCAGACCCGGGCGGTGAAGAAACTCCCAGCTCGGAATCGAATCATCATGACGGGGACACCGATCGAGAACCGCCTTTCCGATTTGTGGTCGCTGTTCGATTTTCTCAATCCCGGTTTGCTGGGCACCGCCCAGGAATTTGCCCGTTTCACTAGGCGGCTTCGAGGCGATCCGGATGGCTATGCCCGGCTGAGAAAGATCGTCGCCCCGTACATTCTCAGACGGCTGAAGACCGACAAAGCCGTGATTTCGGATTTGCCCGACAAGATCGAGATGAACACCTACGCCGAACCGACGAAGAGGCAGATCGTTCTGTACCGAGATTTGATCGAGCAGCTGCGCCGGATCTTGGAAGAACAGCCCGACGGTATTCGGAGAAAGGGCTTGATCTTGGCATCCCTGATGAAGTTCAAGCAACTGTGCAATCACCCGGATCAGTACCTGGGGCAGAGCGGGTTTGCCGAGGACCAGAGCGGCAAGTTCAAACGCCTGCGTTCGATCTGTGAGACGGTCTTTGCAAAGCGAGAGAAGATGCTTGTCTTCACTCAGTTCAAGGAGATGACGGCACCTTTGCAGCGATTCCTGGAGACCATCTTCGGACACGAAGGTCTGGTGTTTCACGGCGGTACTCCAGTCAAGAAGCGCGGCCAGTTCATCGATCGCTTTCAGAGCGATGAATACGTGCCATTCATGGTCCTGTCTCTCAAGGCTGCGGGTGTGGGGCTGAACCTGACGGCGGCCAATCACGTCGTACACTTTGATCGTTGGTGGAACCCTGCCGTGGAGAATCAGGCTACCGATCGAGTCTTCCGTATTGGGCAACGCAAGAACGTCGTTGTCCACAAATTCATCACCAAGGGCACGATTGAGGAGAAGATCGATGCGATGTTGGTGGAGAAGGCCGAGTTGTCACGCCAGATTATTCCGGACTCCGGCGAATCCTGGATTACGGAAATGGGGGATCGGCAACTGATGGACATGTTCACTCTGTCACTCTAGAGGGGATTCGCGTGAGATACGACCGCTACGACTACCCTCCCTATGTGCCTGTCGCCCAGAGAAAGGCCAAGGCTCGGCGCAAACAGGAGCAGTTGAAGAAGAAACACCCGGATATTCGACCGGTTGTCGTGGAAGGGCGCACCTTGGCGCACACGTGGTGGGGCAAGGCCTGGAACCGCAATCTCGAACGCTATGCCGACTATGCGAATCGCGTCGGCCGGGGGCGCAGCTACGTGCGGCATGGCTGCGTTCTGGATTTGCAGATCAGCCGGGGACGGGTCGACGCGCTCGTGCAAGGCAACCGCCACAGCCCCTACAATGTCGCCGTAGAGATCAAGGCGATCGACCGGTCCTCCTGGAAACGGATCACATCTGCCTGTGAGGGGCAACTGGCGTCGTTGCCGGAGCTTCTCGAAGGGCGGTTTCCCGAGGCTCTGATGGATCTCTTCATGGCCGAAGGCACCGGGCTTTTCCCCGCGCCCAAAGAGATCCACTTCGAATGCAGTTGTCCCGATTGGGCGGCCATGTGTAAGCATGTTGCCGCCACGCTCTACGGAATCGGGACGCGACTGGACAAAGACCCCGGCCTGTTCTTTGTGCTGCGCCAGGTCAAGGTGGAGGATCTGGTCGCTCAGGCCGTTCGTGGCAAATCCGCCCAATTGATCCGACAGGCGAAAACGAAGTCATCCCGCGTGATCGAAGACGGTGATCTGGGGGACGTATTCGGCATCGATCTGGCTGCGACAATGGAAGCAGCCGGCCCCAGGCAAACGAAGTCCAAAGGTGTGGCCAAAATCCGGCGGAAAGCGGCCGCGAAGACCGCGAAAAGAAAGACGCCCAAGAAGAACGTCAAGGCCACCGCGAACAAGGCCAAACGCAAGAAGAAAGTCAAGAAGACGAAGTAAGCCACGTCCTAAAAGATCGCCCGGTAGATGTGGCAGTAGGGGGTCTTGCGGGTCTTGTTGTAGTAGTCCTGGTGATAGTTCTCGGCGGGCCAGAACTTGCTGGCCGGGGTGACCTCGGTCTTGACGTCGAAGCCCTTGCCCTGCAGCGTCTTGATGAGTTTCTCAGTAATCGCCTTCTGTTCGTCGTCGAGGTAGAAGACGCCCGAGCGGTACTGCGTGCCGATGTCCGGGCCCTGGCGATTCAACTGGGTGAAGTCGTGCGTTTCGAAGAAGAGCTTCGCCAGCGTCTCGTAGCTGGTCTTGCTCGGATCGTAGACGACCTCGACCGCCTCGGCGTGGCCCGTCTTGTCAGTGCAGACCTGCTTGTAGGTGGGGTCCTCGACGTGCCCGCCGGTGTAGCCGACTGTAGTGGAGATCACGCCCGCCGCGCGCTGCAGGTGGTATTCGGTCCCCCAGAAGCAGCCGGAAGCGAAGATGGCCCGTTCGGTCTGGACCTGCCCGGCCGGCACGAAGTTCATCGAAAGTGAATTGACGCAGTGGCGCGTGTTCTTGGGCGTCAATTGTTCGCCCTGAAAGACGTGGCCCAGGTGGCCGTTGCAGTTGGCGCAGAGGATTTCGGTCCGGACCCCGTCGGCGTCCGGCTCCCACTTGACGGCGCCGGGGATCTGGTCGTCGAAGCTGGGCCAGCCGCAGCTTGACTTGAACTTCGAGGACGATTTGTATAGCTCGGCGTTGCACTGTTTGCAGGTATAGACGCCCTCGGCAAAATGGTCGTTGTATTTGCCGGTGAACGGGCGCTCCGTTCCTTTGCGGAGAATGATGCGGGCCTCTTCCGGCGTCAGTTCGTTGTACATGGGTCCCTCTCGATAAAACGCGATCCGATCGACGCGCAGGTCCGCGTCGAAAGCCTTCTTGATAGCAACAATGCCCACGCTCCGCAAGCTTTGCAGGCTCATCGGGCCGCGAGCCGTGCCGGCGGTGAACTTCGCGAAGGGCACTTTGATTTCTTGCCATTGCCCGTTCGTGGTGAACGTCGCCCCGTAGTATTGCCAGGGGAACCGCGTCTGCTGCGTCCTGATGTGCAGTTCGTATGATTCGCCATTGCCCTTGACGCTCAGGACGATCCCCTTGAACGCCCGGGCGTCGAAGCTGCGCCCGCGCGGGTGCAGGCCGACACGGGCCTGGATGAACCCGCCGTTGTTGTCCAGCTTCACCGAGCCGGTCAAACGCAGGCACTTGCGTCCCTCGTGCTCCTCGAACTGCATCTGGCCGTTCGAGACGCCCCCCATGACCCGGTCGCTCAGGTAACTCCACTTCGCGCCAAACGCGTTCTTCTGCCCGGCTGTTGCGAAATCGTCGATCAGCACCGCATTTTGGTTCTGTCCGGCCGAGGCCTGGGGAGCCGCCGGCGCCGCCTGCCGGCTCCCACCGACGAGAAACGCGACACCGATCAGCAAGCCCACCGCCGCCAACTGCACCATTCGATAATACCGCTGTGCCTGCATCGTCAACCCTTTCATTCCTACTATGTTACTACCTATACAGCCGTGCCAGGCGAATTGTTTCGCCATTTTCGTCCACCCCGCCGAAGGCTGGCCCCGCATGTAGGCCGAGCGTCCCCGCTCGGCGCACCGCCGCGGCCGCGGGATGATTCCCCCCGGTTTCCCTGTCCCAAACGGATGTCCCCAATGACCAAGGGGGATGGCGGCCCAATGACAGAGCAGACGCGGGGATCTGCCCCCTCCATCCCTCATAATTGTCTTGATTTCCCTTCAGAAATATGCGATATTTAACCAATGCGGAAGGAATCGGCCGAGAAGCCGAAGCGGGACGGACTCCTCTTTGTGACAGCATTCTGATCTGGTCATTGCATGGACTGTTGAGCTGTTGTGACGCCTTTGCGAGCGTGTGTCGGTGCCCCATTGTCGCGGCGATCTGTCGAGGAGCCGAGAGCAAGAGACCTCATGTTTCCCCAGAACGGAGGACGCTGCTGAAGCCACACGGTTGGACGGTAACTTGGCCGGGTGGGATGGGCGAGTCGAAATTACTCAGTTGTTCCCCGCAACTTCTCCTCTGCCGTACGCAGTAGGACGCCCATCCCACCGGCTTGATTGTTCGTCGCTGCAACGCCTTCACTTTCTGCGGCACCCACCTTTCCCCCCTTACGAAACCTTCCCCGGCACGGTGGACTCTTCTTGTCTGTATGGCGCCGGATGCGTTATTCTGGTAGGCGAGTTAAGAAGAGTCTCCATCCATTCAATTGTTGATTGAGGAGATAAGACATGACTCGACCCGCCGACAGTTCCCATCTCGACCGTCGTGAGTTTCTCAGAAGCAGTAGTTCGCTTGCCGCCGGTGCGGCGGTGTTGGGCCGTCTCTCGCCCAGGGCCTTTGCCGCCGCGGACAATACGATTCGCCTGGCCCTGATCGGCTGCGGCGGACGCGGCACCGGCGCCGTGGGCGATGCCCTGTCCGTTCCCGATGGCGGACCCACCAGGCTGTACACGATGGCCGACGTTGTCCCCGAACGCATGAACAAGTCGCTCGATGCGCTCAAGAAACGGTTTGGCGACAAGATCGATGTGCCGGCCGACCGCAAGTTCATTGGTTTCAAGGCCTATCAGCAAGCCATCGATATCCTCAGGCCGGGCGACGTGGCCATGTGCACCACCCGCGCGTACATCAGGCCGGTTCACGTCGAGTACGCCATCAGTAAGGGCATCCACGTGTTCATGGAAAAGCCATTCGCCTCCGATCCAGGCGGCCTGCACCGCCTGCTCCGCGCGGGCAAAGAGGCCCAGCGGAAGGGTGTCAAGATCCTGGCCGGCGTGCAGTGCCGTCACTCGCCCGCCCGCCAGGCGCTGATCGAGAAGATCCGCAGCCGCGAAATGGGCGAGATCCCACTGATCCGCGCCAACCGCCTCGGCGGCGCCGGCTGGCTGGGCGACCAGGGCGCCAACGCCAACAAGCTGATGAGCCAACTCCGGTTCGGCCGCGCCCAGCTCATGTGGATCGGGTCGGGCCATATGGTGGACAACCTGATCCACCAGATCGACGAGTGCTGCTGGATCAAGGACGCCTGGCCCGTGCAGGCCGTGGGTCTGGGCGGCCGTGTCCCGCGCAGCGGCGACCACGGGCAGAACATCGATGTCTACGCGATGGAGTACACCTTCGCCGATGGGACCAAGGCGATGTGCGGGTTCCGCCGCATGAACAAGTGCCGCAACGAGTTCGCCACGTTCATTCACGGCACCAAGTGTGCCGCCCAGTTCTCCGGCCAGACCCATGCGGCGACCGTCCACATGTTCAAGGACCAGCGGATCGAAAAGGGCAATATCTCCTGGACGCCCACCAAGGACCGCTACAGCCCGTGGCAATACGAGTGGAACGAGTTCATCGGCAACATTCGCGCCGACCGGCCCCACAACGAGCTCGAACGCGCCGTCTATTCCGACCTGACTTCGTGCATGGGCCGCGCCGCCTGCCATACGGGCCAGACCGTCACCTGGGACGATATGATGAAATCCCGCTTCCTGTTCTGTGACTACCTCGACGACCTGGACTACGACAGCCCGCCCCCTGTCAAGGCCGACGAAGACGGCTGGTTCCCCGTCCCCATCCCCGGACAGTGGACCGAGGTCTAACCGCCGTCGGTGAGCCTGTTCTGGTGCCAGCAGATAGGATTGGTCACTCGGTTGTCCAGACCGCATCCGACCCGCAAGCGCCCCGTCAAGGCCTTGTAAGGTGGGGCTCGCCTCACCGCCTGTCATGACAACGTAACAGAGCCAGAAACAGACAACCGCGCGAGCGTGCCTTGCCCACCAAACGTCATCCCCGCTTCGCCCGCGGGGCGTGCACCGCGCCCGGTTCCGTGTTCAGCCACCGATCGGAGAGTGGAACCGGAACAACTCACGACCGCGAGGCAAGCACGAGCGCAGAAGGGATCGGATACCTTCTGCCCCCCACGGCGTCAAAGGCTTGAAGAGTCAGCGAGTGGCCATACAATAGTCACTGCATAACAGACGGGGTCACGCGAAGGGAAACGAGGACTATGAGGATACATCCGGGATCTCACACGAATATCATGACACAGCGCAGGCTTTTGGTCTGTCTTCTGACACTACTGTGCTCGACGGGATCGCTGCTGGCCTCGTCCCAGCCCAGGCTTCCGCTGGAGAGAGCAGCGCTTGCGGGGGACCTGCCGCGCGTCAAGCGCCTGCTCGAAGAAGGGCAGGGTCAGTACTCGCGCGATTCAGCATTGGGATTCGCGATTCAGGCGGGCCACCTGGAGATCATCGACTTGCTCATCGCCAAGGGTGCCTCCGGCGCCCTGGCGAAAGCCGCCGAGAAGGGGGACCTGGCGCTGGTCAAACGCTTCCTCGCCCAGGGACAGGAGGCGAAGGCCCTGGACTCCGGTCTGCACGCCGCCGCTCGGATGCGGCACAACGAGATCGTCGAAGTCTTGCTGGCGGCAGGCGCCGATATCAACGCGCGCCGTTGGGGTAATTTGACGCCTTTGTTCTTTGTCGTCAAGGCGCAACGGTCCGGCTATGCCTGGGACTGGATTCAGCAGCCCCGCCGTCAACGAGTCAGAAATGCGACGAACTCCTCTGAGGCATTGGAGATGGCCAAGTTTCTCGTCGCGCGCGGCGCCGAGGTCGACGTGGATGGGGGGAACCCGGCGCTGCCCCTGCTGTTCTACGCCGTTCACGGGGGCAATCTGAACATCGTTGGAACGCTCATTGCCCATGGCGCGAAAGCGGATACGCAGCCCCATCTGCCTCACCAGGATTCTCGCCTGACCTCCGCGCTTCACCTGGCGGCCGATTACGGTGATCTGCCCATGTGCAAGCTCTTGATCAAGCACGGAGCCAAGGTCAATGTCCAGTCGCCGGAGGTGGAAGGGGGGTCCTATCGCAACGCACGCGAGACGCCGCTGCATCACGCCGCCGCGGCGGGCAATGCCGAGTTGGTCACCTTCCTGCTCGACCAAGGCGCCGAGTTGAACGCCGTCAGCGGTTGGGGTCGGACACCGCTGCATGATGCCGTATTGTTTGGCACGCCCGCGACGGTCGAAGCGCTCCTGGCCCGCGGCGCCAAGGTCAACACGGCGACAGAGACGGGGCAGACACCCTTGCACTCGGCGGCGGCCTACAAGGATCACGCCGCTGTGGAGCAACTCCTCGCCCATGGCGCGGCTCCCAATCCCAGGGATGAGCAGGGGCAAACCCCTCTGTCCATTGCCATTCGCAATGGCAGTGAGGAGATTGTGAAACTGCTCGCGCCGCAGCAGGACCGAATGACCCTGCACAGCGCCGCGAGCCTGGGCGCTCTTGAGACCATGGCGGCGCTCCTCGACAGCGGTATCGAGGTCGACTCCATCGATACCGAGGGTCGCACGGCGCTACACGCGGCTGTCAAGGCCGGGCAGGTGTCCGCCGTTAAGTGGTTGCTCGCCCAGGGCGCGGATGCGAGCGCTCGGGATGAAAGACGTGTGAGTCCAGTGACGATCGCCCTGCGAATCGCGCAGCACCACAGTTTCTCGCGCGATCCCAATGAGGTCGCTCGGTTCGAGACCCTCAAAGACCGACAGCGACAGATCCTCCCCCTGCTCGTCCGTCATAGCGGGGCGCCGGATTTCTCATATGGAATCCCCCAAGAGGCCTTACTCACCCAATCGGCCCGGGTGGCGCGCCTGCTGATCGACGCAGGTGTCAATTTCGAGCCGCATGGCGACACCGCAGGAACGGTGCTCCATCGAGCCGCCTGGTGGGGAAGGGAGCAGGTCGTTGCCGACCTGCTTGCCCTCGGCGCGGATGTCCATGCGACCGATAGATATGGCGCCACCCCTTTGCATGCCGCCACCCAGAGTGGCAGCACGCGCTATTGGGACGTGATCAGTGGGCCCCACGCGGAGGTTCTGGAGCTATTGCTCAGGCACGGCGCCCCAGTCGATGCAGTGAACGACGCCAACGAGACGGCGCTGCATGGCGCCGCCAGCCATTGTCATCTGGAAGCCGTCGAATTGCTGGTTCGACACGGCGCCGATGTGAACGCTCGAAACAAGGCCAATGCAACACCGCTCCACGTCGGGGCTGCGGCCTACCGGGGGGCGTTCGATGTGATTGACTTGCTCATCGCCCAGGGCGCCGACCCGAATGCTGTGGACGACAAAGGCAACACCGCTCTTCTCTTGCTCCTTTCGCGTCGGACGATGGAGGCTGAGGAGAAAGCCGAAACAGCAGACTATGTGGTCAAGCTCGTCGGGCAGGGCCTGCGAGTCAATGTGCAGAACGATCAGGGCGTGACGCCTCTCCATCAAGCGGCGGCGCTGGAGTCTCCTGCCCTGTTGGAGGCCTTTCTCAGTCACGGCGCTGCCGTGAATACACCGTCGACCGAAGGCTGGACCGCCTTGCACAGTGCCGTCACCAGTGGCAATGAGAAATGCGTGGAGATCCTGCTGGCTCACGGGGCCCACATCGCTGGCGCCGGCCGTCTGCCGGACGGGATCAGTTTGCCGATACTCAACCGGCCCGCCCATACGCCTTTGGAGATCGCGGTAGCAGAGGGGCACAGTGACATCATCCGGCAGCTGATCGCGGCCGGCGCCGACGGTGAGGATTCCCTGTACCTGGCCTACCAGCGGAATCGGCTCGCGACGTTCAAGCGCCTCCTGGAAAGTGGCGTCGACGGCAATGTTCTCACGCCAAACGGTGACCCGCTGATCTACATTGCGGCCGCGAAACAGCAGCGTGAGATCGTCGAGGCCTTGTTGAAACACGGCGCCCAAGCCGACGCCGAGTTGGTCCAGGCGCTGCTCGAAACGGGTACGACACCCCTGCACCTCGCGGCCTGGGCGGGCGATCTGGATCGTGTCAAAGAGCTCGTCGCCCAGGGCATGCGCCTCGATATTCGTGACAGGAAACGCCTGCACGCGATCTCACGCGCCCATGACCAGCGTCACGTGGAGGTCGTCGAGTTTCTTCTTCCTAGGATGCCGGCCTCCGTTGCCTCAGCTCTACTCTTCTCCGAGGTCGAGAAGAACACCGATGAGATGATTCCTCTGCTGATCGCCCATGGGGCCGACGTGAATGTGAAAGGACTCTTTGAGGAGTCGTCGCTTCTTCACCTGGTCGCCTGGAACTCCAATCGCAAGATCATGGAGCTGTTGCTTGCCCATGGCGCCGATGTCAACGTCCTGGACCGAGGGGGGCTGACCCCACTGGCCAGAGCGGTCCAAGCCAGGAAGGGCGAGATGGTGGCGATGCTGCTCGCTCACGGGGCCGACTGCAACACCGTTGCCCCGGACCGCTCGGTTCAGCGCGGACGCAGTCCTCTGCACTTTGCTGTCTTTCGTGGTTCGTTCGAGATTGCGGAGATGCTGGTGCAAGCGGGGGCCGACGTGAACATCAGAGATAAGAGGGAGGGCCTGACCCCGCTGCACATGGCGTTGCGGAACCAGGCGCTGTTCGATCTCATGCTGGACCATGGAGGTCAGATCGATTGTCGCTCGCAAGGGGGGCAGACCCCTCTGCACATGGCGGCCGACCAGGGGCTTGCTGATCTGACATCGTATCTGCTCGCGAAGGAGGCGACCATCGATGTCCAGGACAACCGGGGCAATACGCCTCTGCATCTGGCCGCCCGAAGAGGGCATCGCGATGTTTGCGAGATTCTCCTCCGTCACAAGGCCGACACCCGGATTCAGAACCTGGACCACCGACGGGCCTTCGATTACGCCCGCGCCTCGGAACTTGATGAGTTGTTCGATCAACTCAATCCCAACGCCGATTGAGAGCGTCCAGGCCGCATCAACTGGTGATCTCGGGGTGACCCCGCCGCGTCGGACGTGGATGTCGCGACAGTCCGGGCGGAGACGACCGTCCTGCGGATGCCAGCATGACAGGGTAGACGAAGCGGGGGACTCGGACGCAGGACAACTTGGCGATAGCAATATACTACCCGCACACGTCAAGAGGAAGCTCAGCCGAGCACCACGGGTGCGCCGGGAACTAGCCCTTGTGTCCACACGATCCGAGCAGGTCTGTCGTGCTCGGACCCAGTACCGAGGTCACGGTTCATCCGCGTCACGCCGGGCGCGGCCTCTCGGATCGACAGGTCGCGACGGCGCCGGTGGAAAAGGGGATCGACTAGGTGCGTCCCAGTGACTTCATGTACTTTTTAGATTTTCTAAGTCCCATTCTCGAGGCCTTCTTCTTGACGGCTTCGGTGGGACGGCCGAGACTGGAGGCTACTTCCGCGGTCGCTCGGCTGGGAAAGAGTTTCCGGAGTTGCTTGATGTCGTCTTTCGACCACAATCCCTTGACAAGTTTCTTTCTTGCCATCTTCGCGCCTCCTTTCACTGTTACCTGGCGTGGGACGCCAAGTAGAGACATGTAATAATCAAGTATAGTCCCCGTTTCGGGTGCAAGCAAATAATTTGTGTCCCTGGGCAAAAAAAAGTACCGCGTTCCCGGGACAGTCACAAGCCCTACGGGGCGGCGGGGCGACAGGTTCAGGTTTTGTCACCGCCGGCCAGGGGTGTCATTGATGCCATTCTGGACCCCACCTTACTGCTAAGCCATAACAGAGCATTCGTTCGATGAGGCCATTTCGGATTGGAGATTGCGGATTAGCCTCGCGGGAGAATCCCAAATCCGCAATCCGAAATGGATCGCGGGTCAGGCGAGGGCTTTCTGGGCGTTGGGGACGGTGTCCAGCGGCTTGACCTTGTAGGAGGTCTGCAGGATCGCGCCGTTTTCGTCGATCAGGAAGGACGAGCGAATGACGCCTTCGTAGGTCTTGCCGTACATGGATTTCTCGCCCCAGGCGCCGTAGGCCAGCGCGACGGCGTGGTCCGGGTCGGAGAGCAGGGGGAAGCCCAAGTCGTACCTGCCGTCGAACTTCTTGAGCTTGGCGGGCGGGTCGGGACTGATCCCGGCGGCGACGACGTCCGCATCGGCCAGTTCGCCCATGGCGTCACGGATGCTGCAGGCCTGCTTCGTGCAGCCG
The DNA here is from genome assembly GCA_028277585.1 of Sedimentisphaerales bacterium. Classification (GTDB taxonomy): domain Bacteria; phylum Planctomycetota; class Phycisphaerae; order Sedimentisphaerales; family Anaerobacaceae; genus Anaerobaca. The sequence goes on along the minus strand of JANQFY010000378.1, from coordinate 13,310 downwards.
GGGGTGTCGGCCTTGGGGTAGAAGTAGAGCAACAGCTTTCTGCCTTTGAAATCGGCCAGGGCGGTCGTGTTGCCCTCCTGGTCCTGCAGGGAAAACGGCGGGGCCATGTCCCCGACTTCCAGACGCGCCATGATGCGCTCCTTCCTTTCGGCTCGGCGAAATCGTTCGACATCCTTCGTCAACTGGATGTCACTCCTGCCTATCGATACGTCCGGGCCCGGGGGGAGTTCTGCCGAATCCGGGATTCACGCCGAAAAACGAGGGGTATTTCCCGCGCTGCGTCTGGGGCGCACCAGAGAGAACTCCCTTGGGACGAGAGATGTGTCCGGTCGCGGGTGATGGTCCTCTGTGATATTGGCTGCCATGTCGGGTCGTGCGAAGAGCTCGCTGAGACAGCGGGAAGCTGGACGTACCTCGAAGCGGAGTACTGGCGGGGCGATTCCAGCCGAAACCGCGGGCGTCTTCGAGATTTCTGCTTGACCTCGTGTGGAGGCGGTTGGAGAATAGAAAGAACGAGACGACTGTGAAGCGGCGTCTCGGATACGAGGCTTGAACGAGGCGACTTGGTTTGAGGGCTCCTGTTGAGAGGATCGGAGCGGAAGCCATGTGTGGGAGAAGACGATTCAGCCGTTCTGTTATCTCGACCGGAGGTCCGGCCAAGCTGGATTGGAATGGAGAGGTTTCCTCCGGAGTGAGAGGTGCGTCCAGCGGATTCACGCTGATCGAACTGCTGGTGGTCATCTCCATCGTGGTCCTGCTGATGGCGATGCTGCTTCCCGCGCTGTCGCGGGCGCGGAAGCAGGCGCGTGCGGTGGTTTGTCAGTCTCGGCTGCGGCAGGCGGGTGCGGGCATCTTTATTGCTATTGAAAACAACGATGGGCGATTCCCAAACTATGGCCTGGATCCAGAGGGGGATTATGCTTTCGGGCTGTTTCATAACTGCATTCCCTTCACGGATTCCCCCGATCTCGCTTTCTGCCCTTCCGCGACCAGAGTGCCCGATCCCGCGCCGGCCGGGATCTACGGCGGCACATTCTCTGCTTATTTCGCCATCTATCGCGACGAGAGCATCATGGGTAGCTATGGGCAGAACATGGGTGTCATCTCCTCGGACGATCCCCTCGGCCGGAAGAGCAACTTCTCTGAGCCATATGCTCTCAGGGGCGTTTCCAACGTACCGTACCTGCTCGATTGCATGTGGTGGTACACCGACGCAGCGCCGCTCAGTGAGCCCCCCGCCTATGAAGCTCAAATGGGAACACATGTCGGCCACTTGTGGTTGGCTTGTATCAACCGGCATCAGGGAGGTGTTAATGCGCTGTTTCTGGACTGGTCGGTGCGCAAGGTGGGCTTGAAGGAGCTCTGGATGCTTGAGTGGAACCGCGGATTCAACACCGCTGGCCCGTGGACCAAGGCGGGGGGCGTGCAGCCCGGCGACTGGCCGCAATGGATGCGGAGATTCAAGGAGTACTAGACAGCCGCTTCGCGGCTGTCGTCGCGCGTGACGTGTGCAGCGTATCGCGTTAGTGGAAGCGGGGGAAGACAGTCAAGGATGACCGCCGCAAGTGAAACGGAGTGCGGTACATCACTCGTTCGGTCGGCGGCGATGGTGCTGTTGTGCTGTCGCGGCTTGAGTCGGGGACTGTCTTGTCTTCCTAGACTTGTGTCCATGTTGCGGTGATGAGGGACGCTTCCTAAGTAACGGGAGATAGGTCCGCGCCGAAATGGAAAGGCGGCGCGGGGTGTCTAGAAGAAAGTGCGGGCGTTTCTGGGATTTCCGCTTGACCTTGTGCGGGCGCGGTTAGACAATGAAGAGAACGAGGCGACTGTGAAGCGGCGTCTCGGGTACGAGGCTTGCGAATGCAAAACGATGTGCGGACTCCTTGTTCAAGGGAGTGGAAGCCATGCATGGGAGAGATTCAGTCCAGTTTGCTGTCGGCTTGAGCGCAGAGCGAGGGGTGCGGCTATGGCCTCAACCGTTCGATCCTGTGTGGGAATGATCGGCGCGGCAATCTGTCTGCGCCCATCGAACCACCGGTGGCGATCTGTGTCTGCGATCACCTGGTGACGCTAGAACCGGCGCTGTCGTGACGTGTGATAGCATTGAGCTGAATGGATGCGGAAATCGGAAGAGCACCAGTTGTGACGCGCAGTCCATGGGCGTTGGGCCCGGCAGCGCCAACCGATGAAGGGAGAGTTGCGGAGGAAGATCGTCAGGGATGAACACCGCCTGGATGGGGCGGCATGTATGTCAAGGATGACGGCGTCGTGACATGTCTTTTTTGAGCCCCCTTGGCTTACGACGGGGAGTGTATGCGCGCATTGCAGAGTAACCACCAACCATAGAGATCCCGTGCGAGCGGAGTACAAAGGAGGTGAATGTCATGATCCGGGGACCGTGAAAGGGGCTGTCGAAAGCGTGGAAGCCCTGAGAATGAAACTCATCAAAGGAGATTACGTGATGCGAACACGAAAGTCCTCCCCCTTCTTGCTACTGGTGAGCCTAGCCCTGGGGTTGTCGGCGATGTGGATTGTTGCGTCGCCGGTCGGTGCAACCGGTGATTTCGTCACTGGCGGGTTCTGGGTCACACTGATAAGCGGAAAGCCAGTGGCCGCCAGTTGGTCGAGTGGCTGCGGCGAATGCAGGCTAGTCTGGTATGCGTCCTGTGACTACTACGCCGGTGGCCTTGACTGCTCTGGCGGAAGCGTCCCCGCCATAAGTTGTGCCCGTTCGGAGGATGCATGGGGTGTGTCGGGGGCAGGCAGTCCGGGGTACTGCAGTGGTGACCCGGGATGCGAGTGGATTCACGGCGGCTCGTGTTTCTACTGAGAAGTGCTGATATGCTGTGATATGAGTACGTCGAGCGCTCAGTGAGGGCGTTCGACGTGCTCCATACCTTTGGGATGTGACCCCATCTTACTACGGGGGTTCCAGAGGTGATGTGCTCGTTCCTAGATCATGAGGTGAGCCATGCTGAAGGTTGTGATGTGCTTTGGAATCATGCTTCTCGCGTGCGCTATGGACGCGGGTGCCCAGGAAGTGGATGTTTCGCAACTGCTCGACCGATGTGCTGCGAATCTGGACAAACTTCGATCGTGGCATCTCAAGTGTGAAGTGCTGACAGAGCGGTCGATCGACGGACAAGAGGAACCGAATAGCCTCTCGATCTACGACCTGAGGTTCGATGGAGTGCGCCTGTGCAATCGGCGCTGGTGGTGGATGGATGCCGAAGAGGCGCGGAAAGAGGATCTGGATCTCGCAGGGGCCAACTACCTGAGCCTCACATGGGATGGGCAGACCCACAGGAAGTACCACAAAGGCGGTCGAGACGATCCGGGCACAGTGCTCCTCGACGATCTGGCTGCTTTCGACGAGGACGGACGAGCGTATGAGATTGGGTCCCTGCAGTATCAGCACTACGCATCGTTTGCCACGGGCTACTTCGGCGGGACATTCGAGAGGATCGACAAGGTCCTGCGCCACGCACAGACGCTCTCCCTTCGAGACGAACTCGAAGAAGTCAACGGCATTCCCTGCTACGTCCTGGACGGAGAGACCTCAGTAGGGGACTTGACGGTATGGATCGATCCGCAGCACGGTTTTGCAGTCGCCAGGCGACAGATCGAGGTGAACAAAGCCGCCGGTCATATTCGGTATGGCAAGGCATTGAGGTTCGATACGTCTTCAGAGACGGTTGAGATCCTTCGGTTTGAGCAATTCGACGGGGCCTGGCTCGGAACGAAGGCAATTCGGCGCCAGCAGCGTACAGGCAGCGGAAAGGAATACAAGGACACGTCGCATGTGACAATCACGGAGTTTGTTCTCGACCCCGACCATGAGGCGCTCGGTTCATTTGAGATGGATGACGTGCCCAACGGGACGCTGGTGATTGTCATCCCCGTCGGGCATATCCGTTATGTCTGGCATGATGGCGAACTGATCAAGCATGTGGACGACGATGTTGTCGCGCAAATCGACGGAATCCTGGAAACCATGATGCCGACGGATAACCAGAACGGCCTGTCGATACACTCGCGGACCGCACGAGACGAGGATGCGGTGGCCAGGGCAGACGAGCCCAACGAGGTGCGTCCACCTGTCAGGCAGGTCAACCCTCATCTGGGGCCTCGGGCTCACTGTGGGCTCTATTGCATTTACTCTCTCCTCAAGCTGAGAGGTCTAGATCCCGACTTTCGCGATCTGGTCGTGCCGGAGTACTTTGGACGAACACGAGGCAGCTCAATGGCCGAGTTGAATCAGGCGGCGCACGATTACGGCTTCCACGCGGGCGTTGCGGCTCGGCTCAGTACACGGGCGTTGCGGCAGTCCCCCTGCCAAGCAATTCTGCACGTCAAAGCCCAACCCAATGCCAGGGACTACGACCACTATGCGCTGTACCTGGGGACGGCGAAGGGCAAGGCGAAGCTGTTCAGCCCTCCGGAGGAGCCCAGGCTGGTGGACTTCGCGGATCTGGCGCCCGTCTGGGATGGTTACGCGCTGTTCATCTCCGAGCGTCCGTTCGATATCGACACGTTTTTCCGACCCGACCGAGAACGGCTCTACTTCTATGGCATGAGCGCCGTCCTGCTCGTCCTGCTCATCCATGTGGGCAGGCGGTGCTGGCTGGTGCTGGCGCCCATGCTGTCGCGCCGCTGGGTGCTGGGCCTGACGGCCGGCCAAGCGGCGGCGTTGGCTCTGGTCGCACTACTGTTCGGCGGGTTCTATCACTTCTTCAACGACGAAGGGTACCTGGCGAATCCCGTCGGCGCCGTGGGCGTCCAGAGGGCTCACGCGAGTAATTTCATTCCCAAAATATCCGCGCAGAAGGCTCGCACGTTGCTCGGCAAAGACGCGGTGGTGATCGATGCTCGATACGCGCGGGACTATGAGAGGGGACATCTCAAGGACGCGATCAATCTTCCCGTCGACGTCAACGACGCGACCTGGGAAGCGACGATTTCGACGATCCCCCGAGGACGCCCTGTCGTCGCGTATTGTCAAAGCGCCAGGTGCAAGTACGCCGAGCGGATCGGTCTCAAGCTCATCGATGAGGGGTTCGACAATATCGTGATATTCAAAGGCGGTTGGGTCGACTGGGTCAAGCGCTATGGCGAACCCGAAACGCCCCAGAAGGAGGCTGAGAAGAATGCGGACGACGACTTACCTGTCTGAGCGGGCTGTCGCGACGGCGCCCGGCCCGGCCGGTTCGTTGGCGGCGCTGCTGGTCGGCGCGACCACTCGGAAACGGCTGCTGGCGTATATGCTGATCGCCGCCTGTGCGGTGGTCGCGCTGGTCCACACGCCCAGCCTCTCGGCCCGCGCGACCTATCTCGACGATCACCACTTCGCGCTGCAAAACCCGCTCGTGCAGAACCCGTCGTGGGAATCGACCCGGCGGTTTGTCGTAGAGGTCTGGGAGCCTTCGACCATCCCGGGGTTCTATCTGCCGCTGACGATGATCTCGCTGATGGTGGACCGTGAGATGTCGGGCCGCTACGACAGCATGCGAACCTACCACCGCACGAGCCTGGCCTTCCACGTGGCCAATACGGCGCTGCTGGGCGTGTTCCTTTATCTGCTGTTCGGTCGCCCCGGCGTCGCGGCCGGTCTGGCGCTGTTGTTCGGCCTGCACCCTTTGTCGGTCGAGTCGGTCTGCTGGATTAGCGAACGCAAGACCGTCCTCTCGGCGTTCTTCGCGTTGTGGTCATTGATCTTCTACCTGCAGTTTGCCGAGCAGCGGCGGCGCCGGCACTTCGCTGGGTGTTGCGTGACCTATGCTCTGGCGCTGCTGTGCAAACCGATCGCCGTTCCATTGCCTGCGATGATGTTGTTGCTCGATCATTGGCCCCTGAAGCGACTAAGCCGCAAAGCGGTTGTAGAGAAATGGCCCTTGTTTACCATCGGGGTGCTCTCTGCTGTTGTTATCTTCGTGTCTCAGCAACTCACCGCGCCGGCGAAGCTGCCCGGTGACTACGATCCGTGGCGCATCCCACTGGTTCTATGTCACAACATTGTCTTCTACCTCCACAAGTTCTTCTGGCCCGCGGCGATGTCGGCCTATTACGGCTTCCCTTCGCCCATGAGCTTGCGCAGTCCGGCCGTGCTGAGCGGTGTCATAGGAACGGCCTTACTCGTTCCAACGCTGATTCTCGCGCACCGGAGAACGCGGGCCCCGCTAACGGGTTGGCTGATCTTCTTCGTCATGATCTTTCCGGCGATGGGGATCATCAGCGTGACGCCGACGATTGCCGCCAATCGCTATCTTTACCTATCGGCGCTGGGGTTCCTCATGGTGTTGGCCGCCTTGGCCCGATGGTTTATCGACGCTGCGCCCGAGCGCAGGCGAGCCATCCGACAGGTCGTCCTGTTCGTTGTCTTGGTCGCGGCTGCGGGCGCTGAGACCGTCGCCTTGCGCCGCTACCAGAGTCGGTGGCGCGACACCGTGGAGTTGCACGAGTATCTGCTGGAGACCGAGCCGGACGCTCCGAAGTTGAACTCGAGCCTCGGTGTCGCCTATGCCCATCGCGGCCAGCCGGACATGGCCGTGGAGTGTTATCGTCGCGCCCTGGCGTCGTCGCCCGACGACAAGGTGGCGCACTACAACCTCGCTCTCGCATTGAGTCGGCAGGGGCCCCAGCATACGAAGGAGGTTGTCGAGCATTACCAGAAGGCACTGGAAGCGGACCCAACCCTCACGGTGGCGTATTTGAATCTGGGCAATATCCTCCTGGCCACGGGCGACTGCGATCGGGCGATTGAGCAGTATCAAGAAATCCTCGAGACCCGTTCCGACTTCGCCCCGGCGCACTACAAGCTGGGTATGGCGCTAACCTTCTCGGGCAAGCCCGCCAAAGGACTCAAACGCTTGCGGGAGGCGCTGCAGGTCAATCCGAGTTTCCTCTTGGCTCTCAAGGATGCGGCGTGGTTCCTGGCGACGCATCCAGACGAGGCGATTCGCGATCCGAATGAGGCGCTGGGGTATGCCGAGCAAGCGGCGACCCGGAGCGACCGGCGGGACGCGGGTGTGCTGGATGTGCTGGCGGCGGCGTATGCGTCCGATGCGCAGTACGCCAAGGCGGTGGAGACGGCGCAGGAGGCGCTGACGATGGCGCGGCGATTGCGCCGCGATGAGTTGGCGACGCGGATCGAGGAACACTTGCGGGCGTACGAGATGGAGCGGCCGTATATCGAGTCGCCGCGCGTGCAGTTCGACCGGCTGGTGGCGAAAGCAAGGACGGAAGAGACGCAGGCGGGAGACGGCAGGCCGGAGGCCGGAGACGCCACTGAAGACTCCGAATCGGAAACTCAAGACTCAACACTCGACACTCAAAACTAATGAACCGGAGGTTTGATATGCGATTGTCTTTGCCGAGCAGGGAAGGGGCGTTGGGCGGATTCGTGTTGGTGACGCGGCTGGTTCTCGGCGCGATGTTCATCGCCAGCAGCTTGCCCAAGATCCGTTTGCCCTACGCGTTTCTCAGTGACGTCTATGGATACGAACTGGTCGGGCCGAAACTGGGCGTGTTGGTCGCGATGACCTTGCCCTGGCTGGAACTGTTCGTCGGGATCTGTCTGGTGGGCGGCGTCTTCGTGGGCGGCGCGCTGCTGGCCAGCACGGCGATGGGCGCGATGTTCACGTTTGTGCTGGCCTCGGCGCTGATCCGCAAGCTGGACATCAGTTGCGGGTGCTTCAGCAGCAACGCGGCCGGCAAGATCAGCTACCTGACCCTGATCCGCGCGATCGTGATCATGCTGATCAGCGCCGCGGCCTATGCCGGGACGATCCTGCTGGCGCCCAGGCAATGGCTGGCCCCAACCGAAGCGGCCGAGCGCACCGAGGCCGAACCGGCCGTCATTGATCCGGCGCTGGAACTATGACAACCGATGACGGGGCAGTCACCCGGTCTTGTTAGGATGCTGCGAGCGATACCCGGTGACTGTCCCGATCCGCCCCTATTGCTTGGGAGGTCATGATGGCAGCGAATGGACGCGTTCTGGTTATCATTCCGACCTATCAAGAGCGAGAGAACATCCGCCGACTGGTTCCCCGAGTGCTGGAGCAGGCGGCGCAGGTGGACATCCTGGTGGTCGATGACAACTCTCCCGACGGCACGGCCGTTCTGGCCGAGCGGCTGGCGGAAGCGACGCCGAGGGTGCACCTGCTCAAGAGGGCGCGTAAGCTGGGATTGGGCACCGCCTACCTGGCGGGGTTCCGCTTCGCCCTGGAACAGGGCTATGATCTCGCCCTTGAGATGGATGCGGATTTCTCGCACGACCCGCGTGAGATTCCGCGATTCATCGAAGCGGCGGCCGAGGCGGATCTGATTATTGGGTCGCGGTACATCCGGCGAGGACGGACGCAGAACTGGCCCCTGCGAAGGCGGCTCCTCTCGCAGTGCGGTAATCTCTACGCGCACCTTATCACGGGCATGTCGGTCCGGGACGCCACCAGCGGCTATCGGTGTTTCCGCCGGACGCTCCTGGAGCGGCTCGATTTCGACCGCATCGCGTCCAACGGTTACGTCTTCCAGATCGAGATCGCGTATCGGGTCTGGAAATTGGGGATGCGGATTCGTGAGATCCCCATTGTTTTCGCCGATCGTAGGGCCGGCCGGTCCAAGCTCGATCGGCACATCGTCTACGAAGCGCTCTGGGGGCTATGGCGTCTGCGCCTGCTCGCCCTGATGGGTCGCCTATAGGACGGAGGTCCGGCAGAACTAGGAATAACTAGGGACGGACCCTAGTTTGCAGTTCTTGGAGGGGAATACTGAGGGTCTTCGACCGTGTCCGAGAATGGTGTCGGTGTGGGGATGGTGAGGGTGGCTTCTTGGATAGTGGGAGAGTTGGCGTGCGCCGAGGTGTCGGGGTTTTCGCTTGACGTGATGTGGAGGGGATTGGACCATAGAGAGAACGAGACGGTGGTGAAGCGGCGTCTTGGATACGAGGCTTGAACGAAGCGACTTGGTTTGAGGGCTCCTTCTGGAGAGGATCGGAGCGGAAGCCATGTGTGGGAGAAAACGAAGCGGATTCACGCTGATCGAACTGTTGGTGGTCACCTCCATTGTGGTTCTGTTGATGGCGCTGATGTTGCCTGGGCTGTCGCGCGCGCGGAAGCAGGCGCGCGGGGTGCAGCCGGGCGATTGGCCGCACTGGATGCGGCCGTTCAAAGAGTATTAGCCGTGAATGAAACGGAGTGCGGTGCATCCTCCGTTCGGTCTGTGGTCGTTCTGCGGATGGGGGGCTGCGGCTTGAGTCAGGGCTTCTCTTTTTGAGAATTGTGTCCATATCGCTGTCGTGGGAATCGCCATGGAATAAAGGGGAGGTAGATCTGTAGCACGAGGCATGACAAAGCGAACGGTTTTGCGGGCTCCTGTTGAGAGGATTGGAGCGGAAGCCATGCGTGGGAGAAAACGAAGCGGATTCACGCTGATCGAACTATTGGTGGTCATCTCCATTGTGGTCCTGCTGATGGCGATGCTCTTGCCCACGCTATCGCGGGCGCGGAGGCAGGCCCGGGCGGTGCTGTGCCAGGCCAACCTGAAGCAGTGGGGCGTTGTCTTCGCGGCCTACCTGGCGGAGAACCACAGCGCCTTTCCCCAGACGGAGGGCTCCGAGTGGATCTATTCCTTGCGGCCCTACTACGCGGACAGCAACGATCTACTCCTATGTCCGATGGCTTCGCAGCCCACCTATAGAGACTATCGGCCGGACGACGAGTACCCCTCTCGACATGGTGATACATTCCGGGCGTGGGGACCGCTGAAGTACGAGGGGCGGGAACGACTGTACGGCAGCTACAGTATGAATGGGTGGCTCTACCTACCCAATGCATCCTATGCTCCCTTCGCCTGGGCAGGACATGTGCGCCAAAGACCCGACATTCCCGTGCTCACAGAGTGGGTCAATACGGTCGTCGCACCGTCTGGAGGCGAGGTCCCCCCGGAAGGTGACGGCTTTCAATGGTGGAACGTCACCGTTAGCATGGAGGCCTGCATCAACCGCCATGACGGCGGGGTCAACGGACTGTTCCTGGACTGGTCGGTGCGCAAGATAGGCTTGAAGGAACTGTGGACGTTCAAGTGGCATCGCCAGTTCGACACGGCCGGGCCCTGGACGACGGCCGGAGGCGTGACGCCCGGCGACTGGCCGCACTGGATGAAGGGATTCGAGGAGTATTAGCAGACCGCTTCGCGGCTGCCGTCGTGCGTGATGGGTGAAGCGTATCGCGTGACTTGATGCGGAGGAAGACAATTAGCGGTATACGGTGCAAGGGTGCGACGGGATGTAGGGCAAGGATGACGGCGTCGTGACGTCTCTTCTCGATAGTTCCCCGATCTAAGAAGCGGAGAGTGTATGCGCGTATGGAACGGAAGCCGTAGTGGAGTCGGATCCGCGTAGGCGGGAGTGATTGGAGGTGAGCGCCATGATTCGAGGCCCTTGAACAGTGGTCGTCGCGCTGCTCGCGCTGTGCTGAAGCAGTGTGAAATAGATGGTCCTCTACATTAGGGAGATCGTATCATGAAGACAAGGATGTGTTCATCCTTCTCGGTGTTGGTTGGCCTGACCCTGGGACTGATGGCGGTGTATCTCGGCGCATCACCGGTCGGCACTGCCGGGGATTTGGTCACGGGTGGCTTCACAGTCTGCTCCATTGAGCAGAATCCCTGGGTCGCTTGTACAAATGCTGTTGGGTCGTGCACATACTGTGATGGCGACTACAACACGTCGTGCAGCAATTGGGAAGGAGGCGAGGTGTGCTCCGGAGGCCCCATCACGGTGGTCAGTTGTTCCTCCGCCGGCGACGCGACAGGGACCTCTCATAAGGTCGGCACCGCATGCACGGGTTTGGGCGTATGCGCTTTCCTGCGTAACGGCAGTTGTTACTAGCGACGGATGCCGTTCGCTTCGGCGGCGAGAAGTCGAGCGTCCGAAAAGGACGCTCGACTTTGCCAGAAGTGTACCGGAATCTCCATTCTACAGTAGCGATCAAAGATAGCTGGCGAGGGAAACGATGCGTACGTCATTGACATGGCTCGTCGTCGCGGTGGGCGTCTGTAGGGTAGCGACGGCAGCGCCAAGCATGGATGTTGCACAATTGCTGCGCAATTGCAGAGAGAATTTGGACGAGTTTGCGTCCTGGCGACTCAAGTGCGAAGTCCGTTCGCAAGCACACGTGGATGATCAGGAAAGGCCAGGGACCCTAACGCACTTCGACCTGCGCAGCGATAGTAGGCGAATGTGCAAGCGACAGTGGTTGTGGCAGGACGTTAATGAGACGAAAGACACCACGTTGCACCCAGAGGAGGCCGCCTATCTCAGGCTTATGTGGGACGGCCACACCTATAGGAAGTATCTCAAGCAGGACCGAGAGGACACGGGGGTGCTTTTCTATGATGATTTTGCGACGCTCGAACCTAGCATGAAAGAGTATGAGATCAAGTCTCTGCAATACCGACACGAAGCCTCGTTCGCCATGGGTCACTTCCCCGGTTCCTTCCGTCGCATTGACGAGGTCCTGCTCCAAACTCGCTCCGTGTCCCTCCGGGAGGATCGTGAAGTGGTCAACGGCATCGCGTGTTATGTCGTCGATGCGAACACTACCCATGGGGACATCACCATTTGGATCGATCCGGAGCATGGTTTCGCCATTGCCAAGCGACAGATCGAAACGACCAAGGCGGCCGGCCACGTGCGCTACGGGCGAATCACTGGCTTCGATACGTTTCGCGAGACGTATTACACGACCCATTTCGAGTGTGTCGACGGGATCTGGATTGGCACGGAGGCGACTCGAACGCGGGAATACGTCATAAGAGGAACGCGCTACACGGATACGGCTCATGCCGAAATCACGGAGTTTGCCCCCAACCCAGACCACGAGGCGCTGGGGTCCTTTGAAGAAGACGATGTTCCCAACGGGACGCTGGTGATCATTGTTCCCGTCACGCACATTCGTTACGTCTGGCAGGATGGCGAACTGATCAAGCACGTCGATGACGACATCGTCGAACGTATCGACGGGATGCTGGAGACCGTGATGTCGACAGGCGACGGAGGTGATTCGTCTCTGGCGCCGGAACTCACTCGAGAAGAGGACCTTCTCCCGGTCGACGACGATCCGAACGAGCCGCTTCCGCTCGTCAGACGGATCAATCCCTACCTGGAACCTCGCGCCCATTGTGGGCTCTATTGCATCTACTCCCTTCTCAGGTTCAAGGGACTGGAGCCCGATTTTCGTGACCTGGTCAAGCCGGAATACTTCGGTAGGCTGCGGGGCAGCTCGATGGCGGAATTGAATCGAGCCGCCCACGACTACGGCTTCCACGCCGGGGTGGCCGCCAGGCTCAGCACCAAGGCCCTGCGAAAGTCTCCCCACCAGGGGATTCTCCATGTGAAGGCGGGCCCTGAGGCCAAGGACTATGACCATTACGCCCTGTATCTCGGAACGGAGAAGGGCAAGGCCAAGGTATTCAATCCGCCTGAGGCGCCGAAGCTGGTTTCTTTCGCGGATCTGGCGTCTCTCTGGGATGGACGTGTTCTGTTCCTTTCGGATCGCCCCTTTAATATCGACGCCCTGTTTCGGCACGATCGTCAGCGGTTGCTCTTCTGGACAATGGTCGGCGTGCTGATCATTGTGGTCGCGAGGTTGGGTAAACGCCTTTGGCTCGCGCTGGTCGGCGCATTGCCCCGGCGATGGGTGATGGGCATGACGATCGGACAGGGCGTAGCACTGGGTCTGGCCGCACTGATGGGCGGCGTGCTCTATCACTTTGCCCACAGTGAGGGTCTGCTGGCTAACGCGAATGCTACGGCTTCGCTCCAGAAGGCGTATGCCGGCTCCTTTGTTCCGAAGATTTCCGAACAGAAGACGCGCGAGTTGCTCGACAAGGATGTCGTTGTCATTGACGCGCGACTTGCGTCCGATTTCGAAAAGGGGCATTTGGAGCGGGCGATTAACTTGCCCGTTGATGCCAACGACGTGGTATGGGAGGAGATCGTCGCGAAGATCCCTGCCGGTAGTCCCATCCTCGCGTACTGCCAAAGTGCCGGCTGCAAGTTCGCCGAGGAGGTCGGCGTCAGGTTGATCGAGGAAGGCTACTCAAACGTAGTGATCTTCAAAGGCGGATGGGCCGAGTGGGTCGAGAAGCACGGAAAACGAGAAACGCAGGCGAAGGAGGCCAAGCGCGAAGATGGAGACCGAAACGATCGCTATACTGCTCCCCTTTAAGCGGCTAACGGAATTGGATAGTATTCGTTCCCGAAGTCACTTGATAGGAGCAGCTGATGAAACGACGTCAATGGACATCCA